>NZ_JBTLRM010000008.1:0-147381 GCF_054482755.1 Roseivivax sp. CAU 1761 | reverse complement strand
ATGGGCGATCCGCTCCGCGCGCCGAAAACGCTGCGCGGATCGCCCATTGCACCACCGGCGCACCCGCGCCAATCTGACCGCCGGGCTCCGGCTTCGGGTGGATGAAGAATGGGGGTCACAGCAGTCCCTGCCATCGCTCAAGCTCCCTTCACATCGAATCCAAGAAAGCGCAGGGCCTTGGCCATGCGACCGTTCATGGGCGGGCACTCATCGGGTTTAATCGTGCCGTAGAGTTCAAGCGCGCAGAACTTGGCGAAGAGCTTCACCTTCCTCGAGGGGTCATATAGTACGTCGTGCAAGCGCTGGATGAAATCGCCTGACCCGTAAAGCAGATAAGTAAGCGTTTCTCTCACGTGGGCGACGTCGTCATTATTTTGCTTCCAGAATTCCGTCGGGAGATTCGGTAGCCCCCCTTTGACAAAGCGCATCTGCTCGGTGAAGGCGTGTAGGGACATGAGGCCCTCGGTGAGCAGTTCCTTATCCGCCCCTTCGAGCGCCTCGCGCGTCCCGAAGGTCTCTCTGACCGTGTGCAGCCAGGCGACGTAATCTTCCGGTACCTTGTTGTCAGCGGCCTCGACCCACTCGCGGGCAAAGCTTTCGATTGTGTGTTGTCGTTCGGCAGGGCCGCGTAGCGGTGCGGACTTCCACGCCTCGTCGCCGATGACGTGGGTCAGCCGTACATAGTTCAGGAAGCGGTTGGTCTCGTTCTCGATACCCACGTCCTGAAGATCGATACGCCGGAAGTCTCCGTCCCGTAGGATGGTAGTTACTTCACTGAAAGCCGGGCGGTATTGCTCGTAGACCTCCTGCCGCAGTGTTTCGAGAAAAACGCGCTCGCCCGACTTCTTGCGGCTGGCTACATCGATGTTGTGCGGCTGGGCCTTGCCCAGGGCGGCTTCGATCTCCTTCTCGGCATTGGGCTGTCTGCGCCGGAGTTCCTTCCAGGTCTTCTCGAACTCATCGAGCTTTTCGCGCGTCAGGACTTGCCCGGCATCCCAGAGCTCGACGAAGAGCGCTCGTACGTCTTCGAGGTCGTCAGGGTCCTCATCGCGGTCAAGCCGGATTACGGCTTCGCGGTTCGCCTGCATACCGCCATCTGTGAGATTGGCGGAGCCGAGAAGAGCGGCGTTTTCGAAGATGAAGATTTTAGCGTGGAAACGGCTGGTCAGGTAGCGGATCGCAATCCCGGGGACTTCGTGAATCTTGCGAAGCGCTTGAGGGCTGGTGGCCTCGTTGAGACCAATCAGCAGTTGCACGGTCTTGCCCTTCCGCGTGGCTTCGAGGAGTGGGTCCGCCTGGGTGAAATACGGCGCTGCAAGATGCATGTGCTGCGAGCCATCGATCAAATGGGTAAAAGGATTGATGACGAAAACTTTCTGCGGCCCGTTGGAATACAGTCTGCTCATATGCTCCTCTCCGGCGTAACGGTTTCATGCCGGAACGCTTTTTTGCAATCATAACATGCGAATAGGGGCTTGTCGCCTGACCGGGTTCGATGAACTATTTTCGATACAATCGACTATGCCGAAACTCAGGCGCGCAGGGCGGCGATGGATTTGATCGTGCCGTCGCTGTCCTGGAACTTCCAGTTTCCGTTCCAGACATTCTCGTTGCCTGCGGCGATGGAGGCGTTGAGCCGGTTCAGCGTGTCATAGGTCTGGCCTGTATCGGTGCGGCGCCACAGGCCGTTCTCGGCCACAGCGCTGAACTGCTTGCGCTTGTAGGTCCGGAAGATCGTGAAGCCGGGCGGGAAGGTGACGTTGTTGCGCCGGTCGATAAAGCCTTCGCTGATGTCGTTCGTTTGGGTGTGCGCTTGCGTGCCGGTGTCGGGGGCGGGTTGGCACTCCAAGATGCGGCGCAGAATGGCATCTTCGGTCTCTTCGCCCTCCTGGCGGTGGCTCCAGATGGCGGCGAACACATCTGTCGAAACGGGTATCGTGCGGTTCATGATCTATCTCCTTTGCTCTTGTGAGTAGTAAATAGCAAATAGTGCTGCTATGAGCCAAGCGTAGAATTCTTGAGGGGGTGGGTGCGTCCGTCCGCCTTCGCCGCTGGCTACGGCGTGACGGAGCGGGCTCTCGTGAACCGAGCCGCGCCATAGCCTTTGGCGACGGCGGGTCTCGGCCCTCCGGCTTCGATCCCTCGCACGGACATGCCCTCGTATGGTGCGGGTGGGCGAGATAGGGTGGTTATGCACAAGAACCTGCGTCGCCAGCATCGCGCTATACAAAATGTTGTCGGATTGTTCTATAATCACGGCATGACCGAGATTCTCTCTTCCGATACGGCCGCCCGATCGACCGATGCCCCAGATGAGTCCGCCCGCGCTGTGACGCGGCGCGTTCTGTTCCTCAGTCACGCAACGCCCGAAGACAGCACCTTCGCGAAATGGCTCGCGAGTCAGCTCGCTATCGCCGGCTACGAGGTCTGGTGTGATGTCACAGCATTGCTTGGCGGGGAACGGTTCTGGGACGATATCGAGGAAGCGATCGATCAGGCGACGTTCCGGTTTCTGTTCGTCTCGACTCTGGAGGCGAACCGGAAGCCGGGGACGCTCCGGGAGCTCGCTCTGGCCGAAAAGGCTCGCGTGAAGCACGGGCTCGGCGATTTTATTGTGCCGCTCAAGATCGATGCGTTCCCGTTCGGAAGCATGCATGAGAGCGTGCGCGATCTGAATGTGATGCGGTTCGATTTCGGGTGGGCCGAAGGGCTGCGGCGGCTGCTCGCGCTGCTCGAGCGCGAAGCTGCCCCGAAATCTCCCGTCACGAATGCCAGCACGGTTATGGACTGGTATACGCGCTCGATCGAGTGCGACCGGAAGCCCGTGCGGGCCAATGACAGCTATCTCTCGAACTGGTTCAGGCTAAGCTTGCCGAAGCGGCTCTATGCGCATCGCTATCGCGGGCCGGCGGACACGCTGTTCAAGGTGGCTGCTTCATTCCCGCATCCATACCGCGTTGTCGGTCAGCGGCTTCTGACCTTCGCGCCGGAGCATGAAGTGGTGATGGCGCTCGGTGACGGCTGGGCGAGCGACGAGCTCGCCGTGCTCGATACGCGCTCCTTTGTCTCGGATGGCGCGCCGGCGCTCGATATCGCGTCGTTCGATGCTTCGAATATGGTCAGCGATCTGGTCCGGCAGGCCTGGGAAGCGGAGATGACACGGCGCGAGCTCTGTGCGTTTCCTCTGGCGAGCGGGCTTGTGGCCCGGTTCTTTGCGAACGGGCATCTCGAGAAGAACAAGGCGCATTTTACGCCGGATCGCGGGCGGCGGACTTATAGGCAACTCGTCGGAAACAAGACGCGCAAGATTGCCGGCGGCGAGAAGGTCCCGGACGGGTATTGGCATTTTGGGTTGTCGGCGTCGCCGCAGCTGGCGCCATTCCCGCGGATCGTGCTCCGGTACCATGTGATCTTCAGCGATGACGGGAAGACGCCCTGGGACAAGGCCGAGCGTATGCACAAGGCCCGGCGCGGCGTCTGCAAGCAATGGTGGAATGCCGCCTGTCGCGACCGGTTACTCGCCTTCTGTGCGCAGTTCGGGGACGAGGCGAACAAGCTCACGATCGGGACGGGTGGTGATCCGCTCGTCGTGTCGATGAAGCCCGAGCGCTTCATCAGTCCCGTGACCTACTTCGAGGACGGTCAGGCGGGGCTCGACGAGACCGGAGAAATCGAGCTCGTCGAGGACGATGCCGGCCAAGACGGGGAGGGTGGCGATGGCAGCGCGTCGTAAACGCTCGGTCAAGACGAACCGCAAATTGCTGCCGATCAGGGAGCCGCGGCTCCTCTTTGCCCATGACCAGAAGCTCGACGACCCCAAGGACGGCCTACTGCTGTTCGGTCCGCCGAAAGACCATCCCGCCATCGAATACGGGGTGATCGGCACGCCGGAAGGCATTGCGCAGTTCAAGGCTTGGGCCGGCAAGATCGCGGGTGCAATCGAGGCCGACCCGAAGGTCGGGAGCTCGGTGATGTTTCCGGGCTTCGAGACCGTCTTCCGGACCGAATGGAGGACCGAGCCCCGTGTCGCGCTGCCGCTCGATGCCGCCGAACTCGACCGCACGATCCGCAACACGGATGCGCATCAGCGTGTCTATGACACGGTCGATCTATTCGCGGGGCGTATCCGGCGGTGGGTCGAGGAGGAAGACGCCAAGGTCGCGCTCTGGTTCGTGGTGGTACCGGAAGAGCTCTGGAAGCTGTGCCGGCCGAACCAGACGATTTCCAAGGCGGCGGGGGTGACCGGGGATACGGCGCTCTCGCATCGTAAGGCGATGCGGCTCTGGGACAGTCCCGACCTTTTCGATGACATCAACGAGGCCGCCGAAAAGCACCGCTTCGAGAACCATTTCCACAACCAGCTCAAGGCCCGGCTTCTCGGTTGTGAAGCCGTCACGCAAATCGTTCGCCAAACAACCATCGCGCCCGGGGAACACCTCAACAGCATCGGCAAGCCGATCCGCAACGTGCAGGACGATGCGACGATCGCCTGGAACCTCTCGACGGCGATCTATTACAAATCCGGCGCAAAGCCGTGGACCCTGGCCGATATCCGCGAAGGGGTCTGCTATATCGGTCTCGTCTTCAAGCGCACGAACAGCCCCCGGGACGAGTACGAGGCCTGCTGCGGCGCTCAGATGTTCCTGCATACCGGCGAGGGGATCGTCTTCAAAGGATCGGTGGGCTCATGGGCATCCGACAGGCCGGGTGAATTCCACCTCCCGAAAGATCAGGCCGCCGATATCGTCAGGCGCTGTGTGGACAGCTACCGGAACTGGCACGGTGAAGCGCCGAAGGAGCTGTTCATCCACGGGCGGACGAACTTCAACCGCGAAGAGATCGAGGGCTTCCGGGAAGGCGCGCCCGAAGGCACGAAAGTCAGCGGCATACAGATCAAGCGGCCGAACGACCTGAAACTCTTCCGCGAAGAAGGCAAGCGGGGTGTCATGCGCGGGCTCTCCCTCAAGGTCGATCACCGCAACGCGTTCCTATGGAGCTCCGGGTATGTTCCGAAGCTCAAGACCTATCCAGGACGCGAGATACCGACGCCGCTCAAGGTGAAGATCGTATTCGGCGACACGCCGATCGAGCAGGTGCTTGAGGATATTCTTTCTCTGACGAAGCTCAATTTTAACACCTGCATCTATAGTGACGGATATCCCGTGACGCTTCGCTTTGCGGACGATGTCGGCGAGATATTGACGGCAATTCCCGAAGTCAGCTCCAAGCCGCTGCCGTTTCGGCATTATATATAAAGATATATTGCGTGGTGCATACGGTCGCAGTCATAAACTTGCGTCTCCGCAAGATACGTTCACGCCAGTACACAGGGTACCTCAGAAAAAAAGATATAGTGAAAAATTCGCCCCCATGTGGACTGAATTCCACAAATTAATTGACCCAATTTCCCGTCTGATTACAATTAACCTCGAACTTATTAATCACAATTTTATTCGGGGTGGGGATGAAGAAATATCCTGTATTGTTAGCCATGCTTTTTGCTTTATTCACAATGGCGCCATTGCATCTTGCACAAGGCGGTCAAGCGGAATCGCGAAATAACGCCCAAGGGGAGTTCATAGATATATTTCATGACTCACAGGGCCGAAACGTTACGCCGGCAGCCACTCAATATATAGAAGCATGCTGCAGGGAAATGGATGTGGCGATTAAGCTTTTGAAAGATAATGGATTCGATGTGCGCGAAGAATACGAATCTGATCGAGTGAGGGAGTTAAGCCAACACTGGAAAACAGAGAGCAAACCATATAGCAAGTTTATCTTTGGAGATCGTGGAGCTGGCTGGTGGCGCGTGTGGAGGCTTTTCACCGTTTACAAAGTTGTTTTATTCATACGGAACGGGAAGGTTGAGCGCGTATATGCTGAGGTAGATACCACTTACCCATAAATAAATTTTTTGAAAGGGAGAGCAATATGACAGAGACAATTGAAGTTAGATACAAAGAGCTGGCAGTGGGAATATATCACAAATACATTGTATATACAGATAGTAATGGTGATGAGTGGTACGCTAGAGGTGGTCCGTCAGTTGGATACGCTGCGACGACAACAGGTCAAGCGGAAAATTCCATCCTTCGCCCAATGGGAAAAATAATTACCGATTATGGGCAGAATGACGCCCAGTATAATCCGGACTTCGACGAAGAGGATGATGATCCGAGCGAAGTAATTAAGTCTGGCGCTGATCTTTCAGCCGATTTTCAGGCTATCATGGACGCAATGGATGACATGGAGAATGAAAATCATACATACAATCCTGCCGGCTACGCTGGAAGAAATAGTAATTCCGTAGTAGACACGGCGCTATCCCGAGCGGGCCTTTCTAAACCTACTCTCGACGATCGCGGCGAATACTTGTCACCTGCTAGTGGATATATTCTTCCGCAAACCACTCAATCAACACCCACAGGAGTTCGCGTTAATTCAGACTTTGTGGGGGATGTGGAGTCTCAATTTTCAGGCGCGAAAGCTAACTCTTCACCTTTGGTGCTTGATCTTTCAGGAAACGGCGCGATTGACCTGATATCCTTGTCGAACAGTGTTGCGTACTGGGATAATAACCAAAACGGATTTCGTTCGCTTTCGGGCTGGGTTGACTCACTCGATGGCCTTTTGGCTATCGATTTAAATGAAGATGGTGTTATTAATGATAATGGTGAGCTGTTTGGGACTGAGACGACGGATGGCTTCACGATATTGAACGCGTACGACTCTAACGGCGATCTGAAAATAGACGCGCAAGACTCTGTATGGGACGGATTAATTGTTTGGCAAGATGTCAATGAGGATGGTTTTTCCGACTCTGCCGAACTGCATGGCGTCGCTGACTTTGATATCGTCAGCTTTGACCTTGATGCAACGGAAGTTAGTCAAACCAATCAGGGTCACGTAGTAACGCACACCAGTACGTTTACAATTGACGACGGCATCAACCCACAAGAAACTCGGGCAATCCATGATGTTTGGTTTAGCTATGATACGATAAATACCGTTTATAATCAGGAGTTTACGTACATCGAGGCTGCATTTTATCTTCCCATCGTGCGCGGCTACGGAACGATGCCTGATCTTTCGATATCAATTTCTCTGGACGATACAGGAACAAACAATCTTTTAGATCAAGTCGTAAGTTTGTATGCGACCTCATTCTCTGACCTTTTTGATGCCACAACAAACGTTTACGAAGATGTGCGCGATATCATGTTCCGATGGGCTGGGGTTGATGGCGTCTCGTCCGGAGCGCGTGGGCCATACGTGGACGGGCGCGAGCTCGGCTTCCTTGAGAAGATGATGGGGCAGGACTTCCTGCAACGCGGCATCCACAGCAACCCACTTTCGTATGCCGGTCTTGATCTGCAGGAAGGCTTCGAGATTGCCCACAACAACATCTATGCGCGCCTGCTGGCGCAGAGCGCGGGGGGAGAGCTGTTCACAGGCGATTTCTACTACGACATCGCTGGTGACGACTTCTCCGGTATTACGGGGCTGGATAGCACGAAGCTTGCCAGCCTTGAGACGGAAGCGACTGCTCTTTCCACGACTGCCGAGAAGGAAGTGTTCTGGGGCAATGTTGTCCGTATGATCGAATTCTCCGTGGGGACGACGAACCTGCCAGGAGCCGACCAGACGGCGCTTGATGACGCAATCACTGACAGCGACGCGAGCCTCGATCTGGCGGGCATCCTGACAAGCCTTGAGTTCGACGATAACGCTGGCTCGCTCTTCAACGGCGACAGTAGCGACAACACGATCAACGGCGGCGCGGCGAATGACGACATCGACGGCAATGACGGCAACGATACGCTGAACGGCCTTGGCGGTGAGGATGACATTAATGGCGGTGCCGGTGATGATATCCTGACCGGTGGTACGGGCGGTGACTATCTACGCGGCTGGCAGGGCAACGGCGAGTATCACTATGACCTTCGCGATGGCATCGATACGATCCGCGAGACCAGCGTCGGCACGGGCAATGACGGTGATGAGATCGTCTTCGGTTCGGGCATCGACAGCGGTGACCTGACGTTCACGCGCGCTGGTGGTTCCGACCTCGTCATCGACATCGATACAGGAGCCCAGACCGGCAAGATCGTTATCGAAGACCAGTTCAACTACGCTGCCGGTGGCGGCCATGTTGAACAGATCACCTTTGATGACCTCAGCACTTACGATCTCGATGGCCAGAACTGGACAAGTTACGGCACGTCTGGTGCTGACACGCTCTACGGTGTGCGGGATGGCTCTGGTGGTTTGCCTGATGATACGATCTATGGCGGAGCCGGAAACGACACGATTTACGGCGGTGCGCCGAATGAGAGCGGCTATGGCAACGATACGCTCTATGGCGAGGCCGGTGACGACGAAATTTACGGCGGCCTTGGGACCGATGTTATTTATGGCGGCGCCGACGATGACGAAATCTATGGCGGTTATGGCGATGACGAATTGCACGCAGGTTCCGGAAATGACTACATGCATGGTGGTCCTAATGGTGTTGATAGCTACTACTATACGAGCGGCCATCTGACCCTAAGCGGTGATACGAGCGATACGATTTACCTCGATGCCGCGTGGGACACCGTGACGCCGGACTATTTCAAGATCGACAGTGATTTGCAGATTGTCTTCGATCTGGACAACACCATCACCGTTGACGGTATGTTCAGCACGACACCGATCCATGACATGATCTATGACGACACGACATCCGTTGATTTGAGCGGCGTGACCTACTTCACGCAGGGCACGAGCGGGAATGACACATTATCCGGATCAACGGGGTCTGACGTTCTTTATGGTTTCGGCGGCAACGACGAAATCCACGGTGGCGGCAGCTACGGCTACGGCAATGATACGATGTATGGCGGCACCGGTGATGACGAACTGAATGGCGGTTATGATAACGACTATCTCGATGGCGGAGCTGGCGATGACGACATTACGGGCGGCGCCGGTAACGACACGATTTTCTATGTCAGCGGTCATGACCTTGTCTATGATTACACGGGCACAGATGTTCTGGAGATCGACGAAAGCTGGGATTATGGCGATTTGACCATTGGTCGTCATGTCAGCGATCTTTATGACCTACGCATCGATTTCGGCACCGGTTCGGTCAACAGTGTGACGATCACCGACATGTTCTATTACGGTCGTCAGGTCGATACTCTGCGGATGAATGACGGCACCGGCGATATCAATCTTCTCGCCTTCGACTACACCACCTATGGCGATGCCGGAGCCAACACTTTGAGTGGTGTTACGAGCGGCTATATCAATAGCGGGGATACCAACGATATGATTTACGGCTATGGCGGAAATGATGATATCGACGCCTATGACGGAAACGATACCCTGTATGGCGGCGATGGCGACGACAACCTGAATGGTGGCGCCGGTAGCGATTATCTCGAAGGTAATGCCGGTGACGATTATTTGTGGGGTGAAGGTGGCGATGATCTCTATCTGTACGAGAGCGGCGATGACTATATTCAGGATCGCTATGCTGGTACGGATATTGTCGAGCTGGACAGTTCTTGGGCGTATGGCGATATCACTATCGGGCGCTACACCACAGACCTTAGCGACTATGTGATTTCGTGTGCGGGAACGGCGACCGACAGCATAACGCTCGAAAACATGTTCTACAGCAACTATCAGGTTGAAACCCTGCGCCTGAACGACGGGACCGGTGACATCAATCTGATGACCATGCCGATTACCAGTCACGGAACGGCCGGCGCGAACACCATCAACGGTGTCTCGAACAGCTATTTCGAAGGTGGCGACCCTGTCGATATCATCTATGGCTATGGCGGTGCCGATACGCTGAGCGGTCTGGACGGTAACGATATCATCTATGGTGGCGAGGGTAACGATGCCATCTACGGCGGATACGATGATGATCTGCTCTATGGCGGTGCCGGTGATGATAGTGCTGCCGGTAATGATGGCAGCGATACGATTGTCTACGAAAGCGGAATTGACACCTATTATAACAGCTACGGTCACGATGATGTCGACACGGTCTGGATCAAAAATGGCGTTGTGATCGATGATATCGTGAGCATTGCCGATTACGGTTCGTATGAAACGAAGATCACGCTGAACGCTTCCGTCGATGAAATCATCCTCGATAGCCACCGGTACAGCTATTCCTACTGGTTCAATGTTCTGAAATTCGATGACGGCTTCGAGACGGACCAGCTTCCGGACTATGCAAGCTGGATGTGGGGCACGACCGGCAACGATGTGTCGGCCGGTAATGCCAATGACAACGTGATCATCGGCGATGATGGCAACGACGATATCGATGCCGGAGCGGGCGCGGATGACGTTCATGGTGGCTCAGGCACCGATGACATCCATGGCGATGGCGGCGATGACTTCCTGCATGGCGGGGCCGGTGACGATACGCTCTATGGTGATGGCGGTCTCGATACGCTCTGGGGCGGTGATGGCAGTGATACCTTCACCTTCGACAGCACCAACGCCTATACAGAGACGGACGTGATCGCGGACTTTGACAGCGCGAATGATGCTATCGACATCTCCGACCTGCTCACCGCCTATGATCCGATGACCGATGCCCTGAGCGACTTCGTCGAGATCACCGACAACGGCACGGACAGCACACTCTCCGTTGATGCCGATGGCGGCGCGGACAGCTTCGCAGCCGTTGCCAGCATCCTCGGCGTAACCGGCCTGACAGACGAAGCCGCACTGGAAACCAGCGGCGCGCTGATCACGAGCTAGAAGGGGCGTTCGCTTTTACCGGCTGTGTTGCTGACGGACTGATGCCGTACGTTGCGAACGGCAAACGAAGACCAAAGCGCCCTCCCGCAACCAGCTTTATTTGCCCGTCGGAGTTCTCTTCGGCGGGCAAATCATGTCCAAGGCCGGTCCCCGCAACCAAATCCAACAACCCAGCGCCGCAGCCCAAAAGGCCCGCGGCGCTTTTTTGTGCCCACAACCCCACCCCGCCAAGGCGGCCCGAGCCAGCCCACGCCCGCCCGCCTGAACATGCACCGTTGCGCGCAGGATCAGCCCGCGCAGCAGATCGGGCGCACGCGTTTGAACCTCCGGGTCCGGCAGGCTCTCTCTGAGGGGGTCCCCAATTCCCGGACAGGTTTGCGGCGCTGCTAAGCTTGCCTGTTGATCATGCCGCCGCCTTCAGAGCCGCGTTGCCTTAGAACCGCAAACGGGCTCTCCGTCAAAACCTTAGGAAAGACGGGTTTCAGGTGAGCCCCGCCAAAGCGGCCAGAGCCGACCCATCCACGCCGGGAAGGCAGCAGGCCGGGGAGGTTGCTGAAGGGCGGGCGACATCTTTTTGAAAGGCAGGTGACGTCTTGTCCGGGGGCTGGCTTCACGACCGTGAGCGCGCTGGTTGGGGGCCTGGGCAAGTGATGGCCGGCGGGGCGCGTGTTCTGACCCGGGTTTCGCTTCGGGCGGTGTCGTTCGCGACTCTCGGCGTTGCGGGCGCGCGGCGCCCCGGGGCGCGGCGACGGAGATTGCCGGGGTTGCCGAGCAAGGCCGCCGGGGGTCAGCCGGGGGCCGGCTGGAAGACCTCCGCGTAGGTCCGGCGCAGCTCGTTCTTCTGCACCTTGCCCATGGTGTTGCGCGGCAGCGCCTCGACGATCTCGAAGCGGCGCGGGCGCTTGAAGCCGGCGAGGTCGCGGCGCGTCCGGGCCTCGATCGCGGCGAGATCGAGCGTGGCGCCGGGCTCGGGCACCAGGACCGCCACGACGCTTTCGCCGAAATCGGGATGCGGCGCGCCGATCACGGCGCTTTCGGAGATCCCGGGCTGGTCGTCAAGGAACAGCTCGATCTCCTTCGGGTAGATGTTGTAGCCGCCCGAGATGATCAGGTCCTTGCCGCGTCCGACGATGTGGACATAGCCGTCCTCGTCGATCCGGGCGAGGTCGCCGGTGATGAAGAAGCCGTCGGGCAGAAGCTCCTCGCGGGTCTTCTCGGGCATCTGCCAGTAGCCCTTGAAGACGTTCGGCCCGCGCACGTGCAGCACGCCGATCTCGCCCTGCGGCAGCTCCGCGCCACTCTCGGCGTCGCAGATGCGGATCTCGACGCCCGGCAGCGGAAAGCCCACGGTGCCGGCGCGGCGCTCGCCGTCATAGGGGTTCGAGGTGTTCATCGAGGTCTCGGTCATGCCGTAGCGCTCGAGGATGCGGTGCCCGGTGCGGGCCTCGAACCGCTCATGCGTCTCGGCCAGGAGCGGCGCCGAGCCCGACACGAAGAGCCGCATGTGGGCGACGAGGTCGCGGGTGAAGCGCGCGTCGTCGAGCAGCCTTGTGTAGAAGGTCGGCACGCCCATCATCGCGGTGGCGCGGGGCAGGGCGGCGATCACCGCGTCGGCGTCGAACTTCGGCAGGAAGATCATCGCGCCGCCCGAGAGCAGCGCCACGTTGGTGGCCACGAACAGCCCGTGGGCGTGGAAGATCGGCAGCGCGTGCAGCAGCACGTCGTCGGCGGTGAAGCGCCAGGCCTCGATCAGCGCGCGCGCGTTCGACAGGAGGTTGCCCTGGGTCAGCATGGCGCCCTTGGAACGCCCGGTGGTCCCGGAGGTGTAGAGGAAGGCGGCGAGGTCGTCCTCGCGGCGCTCGACGGCGGCGAAATCGTCCGGCTGCGCCGCGGCGGCCTCGGCGAAGCTGCCCCGTCCGTCGCCCCCGAGGGTCTGCAGCGCGCAGCCATGCGCCGCGGCGATCGGCTCCATCTCGGCGACCTCGCCCGGGTCGCAGACGAACAGCGCCGCGCCGCTGTTGCCGACGAAGTAGTCGAGTTCCGCCGGGGTGTAGGCGGTGTTGAGCGGCAGGAAGACCACCCCCGCCTTCACGCAGGCGGCGTAAAGCGCCAGCGCCTCGGGCGATTTCTGCACGTGCACGGCGACGCGGTCGCCGGCCGCGACGCCCGCCGCGGCGAGCGCGTTGGCCATCCGCGCGGCGGTCGCGAGGAAGGCGCGCCGGCTGATCGTACTGCCGTCGCCCAGATGCAGGAAGGGGGTGTCGCTGTCCTCGTGCGGTGCGAACAGGGCGTCGTAGAGGGGGTTTGCCATCGTGTCTTCGGTTCCTTGGCGGGGGCGGGCCTAACCGGCGCTGGCGGCGCCGCGCTCGATCATGGTGACGTAGCGGGCCATGCCCGAGGTGATGTGGTTGTTCGCCGATTGGCGCGCCGCCTCCGGGTCGCCCGCGGCGACGGCGGCGGTGATCGCCTCGTGCTCCTCGATCGAGCGGACGATGTTCGAGGCGATCGACAGCCCGCGGCGGCGGAACAGGTGCATCTCGCGCACGAGGTTGTCGTAGATGGTCTTGGCCTTGGCGTTGCCGGCGCCCTCCATCAGCATGTCGTGGAAGGCGATGTTGAGCTCGTAATAGGCCGCCGGGTGATCCTGCCCCTCGACCCGGCGCATCTGCGCGAGATTGTCCTCGAGCCGCGCCACCAGCGTCGGCTCGGCGCCCTCGGCAACGCGCCGGGCCGCGGCGGCGCAGGCCATGGCGAAGATCGCGCCGCGCAGGTCGTAAAGGTTTCGGACCTCTTCCAGCGTGACCTCGTGCACGAAGGCGCCGCGGTTGGCGAAGAGGTCGATCAGGCCGGTATCGACGAGCGAGCGGATGGCCTCGCGCACGGTGCCGCGGCTCACGCCCATGGCGTCGGACAGCCGAAGCTCGTTGAGTTTCTCGCCCGCCGCGAGTTCGCCCTCGACGATCATGCGCTCGATCTCCGAGCGGACCTCGACGGCGAGCGTCGCCCGCCGGCTGCCGATGTTGCGCGCGCTGCTTTCCATACCGTGTCTTCCCACCGGGTCCATTTTTTGTCAACAATTAACATTCGTATTGCCAACCGCCAACTGTCAGCATATCGATACATGGCAGCTCACGTCCGGGGGAGGGTAAAAATGGCGCAAGGCGCACAGCACGAAGCGACCGACGGGGCAGGCGGGATGGCCAGCACCGCCTTGAACGGCCTCCGGGTGCTCGACCTCACCCGGGTCCGGTCCGGGCCCACCTGCGTGCGCCAGCTCGCCGATTGGGGCGCCGACGTGATCAAGGTGGAGACGCCGGACGACAAGGCGCAGCTCGGCGGGCCGCGTTCGGGGCCGGACTTCCAGAACCTGCACCGCAACAAGCGCAGCCTGACGCTCAACCTGAAGACCGAGGAGGGCGTCGCGGCGTTCCGCAAGCTGGCCGACACCGCCGACGTCATCGTCGAGAATTTCCGCCCCGACGTGAAAACCCGTCTCGGCATCGATTACGACACCCTGTCGCAGACCAATCCGCGGCTGGTCTATGCCTCGATCTCGGGCTTCGGCCAGGACGGCCCGCTGGCCAAGCGCCCGGGCTTCGACCAGATCGCCCAGGGCATGGGCGGTCTGATGTCGATCACCGGCAAGCCCGGCGAGGGCCCGATGCGCGTCGGCATCCCGATCGCCGATCTCTGCGCAGGGCTCTTCGCCGCGCAGGCGATCCTGATCGCGCTGCTCGAGCGGCAGCAGTCCGGCCGCGGCCAATGGGTGCAGACCTCGCTTTTGCAGGCGCAGGTCTTCATGCTCGACTTCCAGGCGGCGCGCTTCCTGATGGACGGCGACGTGCCGAAGCAGGCCGGCAACAACCACCCGACCTCGATCCCCACCGGCGTGTTCCAGACCAGCGACGGCTACATGAATCTCGCTGTCGCCGGGCAGGAGATCTGGAAGCGCTTCGCGACCGCGGTCGAGCGTCCGGAATGGATCGAGGATGCGCGCTTTGCCACCGCCCCGGACCGTTCGGACAACCGCGACGCGCTGAACGCGGAGATCGAGAAGATCACCGTGACGCGCAGCACCGCGGAATGGATCGAGACGATGAACGACGCCGGCGTGCCCGCGGGCGAGATCAACGATATCGGCCAGGTCTTCGAGAACCCGCAGGTGCATCACCTCGGGCTGGCGCAGCCGGTCACCAGCCAGGAGCGCGGCGAGACCCGCCTCGTCGGCCAGCCGATCCTGATGAGCCGCACCCCCAGCCGCATCGCATCCCCGCCGCCCCTTGCCGGCCAGCACTCCGAGCAGATCCTGCGCGAGATCGGCTACTCGGACGACACCATCGCCGCGTTGAAGGCCCGGGGCATCACCTGAACCAGAGGACGACCATGACCGACAAGATCATCACCGAGCAGTCCGGCGACATCGCGCGGATCATCTTCAACCAGCCGGAGAAGCGCAACGCCGTCTCGCTGGAGATGTGGCAGGCGGTCGAGGCTGCCGTGACCCGCTTCGAATCCGACCCGTCGGTGCGCATCCTCATCCTGTCGGGCGCGGGCGGGAAGGCCTTCGTCTCGGGCGCCGACATCTCCAAGTTCGAGAGCGAGCGCGCCAGCGAGGAGGCGGTGGCCAATTACAACGCCACCACCAAGCGCGTCTACGACATGATCGAGGCCTTCCCGAAGCCCACCATCGCGCAGATCGACGGCTTCTGCGTCGGCGGCGGCGTGGCGCTGTCGCTGTGCTGCGACCTGCGGATCTGCGGCGCCGGCTCGCAATTCGCGATTCCGGCGGCCAAGCTCGGCCTCGGCTACGGCTTCCCGGGCATCAACCGTCTGGTCAACGTCGTGGGCCCGTCCTTCGCCAAGGAGATCTTCTTCACCGCCCGCCGCTTCGACGCCGAGGAGGCGCGCATCATGGGGCTGGTGAACCGCGTGGTGCCGGACGACAAGGTCGGCGAGACCGCCGAGGAGACCGCCAAGATGATCGCCGCCAACGCGCCGATGACGGTCAATTCGGTCAAGTTCATCGTCGGCCAGACGGTGAAGGACGAAAGCGCCCGCGACCTCGCCGAATGCGACCGCCGGGTCAAGGAATGCTTCGACAGCAAGGATTACATCGAGGGCCGCCGCGCCTTCCTCGAGAAGCGCAAGCCGCAATTCGTGGGCGCGTGATGCCGGACGGGACCCCGAAACGGATCGACGAGGCGGAGGCCCGGGCGCATTTCGACCGGGCCATCGACAGCCACGCCCAGGCCTTCGAATCGTTCTTCTTCGCGCGCTTTCTCGGCCTCTCCTTCGAGTATCTGCCGGCGGAGGCCCCGGATGCCGAGAAGGAGGTCTGCCGGCTGACCTTCCCGGTCACCGACATGCTGCGCAACCCGCAGGGCACGCTGCATGGCGGCGCCATGGCCTCGGCCATGGACATCTCGATGGGGCATCTGATCAACAAGATCGCCGGTCCCGGCGCCACCATCGAGATGAAGGTGCAGTTCATGCGCCCGGTGCTCGACGGGCCGGTGACCTGCGAAGGCCGCTTCACCAAGAAGGGGCGGTCGATGTCGTTCATGGAAAGCCGGCTCATGGGGCCGGATGGAAAACTCGCAGCGCAGGCCACAGCAACATGGAAGATGCCCTCCAAATGACCGCCACCGCGCCCCGGATCGGGCCCGAGCTGCTGACCGAGATCCGCAGCCGCTTCGCGCATGTCGACACCTGCCCCTTCGAGGGCGAGCGGATCTTCTTCGAGAATGCCGGCGGCGCGCTGACGCTGAACACGGTGGTGGAGACCTCCGCCAAGTTCGCGGCGATCCCCGACAACCAGGGCCGCGACAATCCCGCCGCGCACGCGCTCGTCGCGCTGATCGACAAGGCCAAGGCCGACATGGCGGTGTTCTTCAACGCCCCCGAGGGCCGGTTCTTCGTCGGCGAGAGCGGCACCGAGCTGCTGTTCCGGCTGATCCGCACCGCCGTCGTCGGCACGCCGGAGGGCCGGGTGCTGGGCAGCACGCTGGAGCATCCCGCCACCCGCAGCGCCGCGAAGCACTGGGCCGAAGTCATGGGCAAGGCCCATGTGCTGGTGACCCACGACGACGCCACCGGCTGCGTCGGGCCCGAGGCCTATCTGCCCGAGATCACCCCGGACACCCGCGTCGCCACCATCCTGCACACCTCGCCGGTGACCGGCATGGGCGTCGACGTGGCCGCCATCGCCGCCGAGATCCGCAAGGTGGCGCCCGAGTGCATCATCATCGTCGACGGCATCCAGCACGCCGCGCATGGCCGGCTCGACATCGCCAGCTACGACATCGACGGCTACGTGGTATCGCCCTACAAGGTGTTCTCGCGCCACGGCTACGGCGTGGCCTGGGTGTCGGACCGGCTGCACGCGCTGAAGCACGAGCACCTGATCGGCGCCCCCGGCAATCCGTGGGAGTTCGGCACCCGCGACACCGGGGCCTACGTCACCTTCTCGGACGTGGTCGACTATTTCGACTGGCTGGGCGGGCAGGTCTCGGACAGTGCCGACCGCCGCGCCCGCATCGTCGCCGCCGGCGAGGCGATCCACGCCCACGAACAGGCGCTGACCGACGCCATGCTGCACGGCGCGGGCAACCAGACCGGCCTGGCCGATCTGCCCGGCGTGACGATCATCGGCGGGGTGGAGAACCCGCGGCGCGAGGGGCTGGTCTCCATCGCCGTGGACGGCCTGCCCTCGGCCGAGGTGGTGACCGAACTGCGCAAGCGCGGGGTGCGGACCCATACCCGCAAGGCCGACCATTACTCGGGCAACATCCTCGACCCGCTCGGCATGGAGTCCGCGGTGCGGGTGTCGATGTGCCACTACAACAGCGAGGCCGAGGTGGCGCAGTTCCTGCGCGCCCTGCGCGAGATCATCGAGGCCGCCTAGGCGCCGGCCATGTCGCGGAGCCGGGCGAGCATGTCCGGCTCCACCTCGACGCCGTGTTCGCGGGCCTCCGCGAGCGCCGCCAGCGCCCGGGCGCCCGGCAGCCGCGGATGCTCGCCCGGGCGGGCGCTGTCCGCCAGCATGCCCCGCGCATCCGCCAGCCGCCCGGCCAGCGCCGCGGGCGGCATCAGCCTTGCCGCATCGATCACCACGAACAGGTGCCCGACATCGGCCACCGCTTTCGTGTCGAGATTGGCGTTCGGCACCTCCGACAGCATCGCCGCGCCCGAGAGCCCGCCCGCCAGCAGGTCGAGACAGAGCGCGAGATTGGCGCCCTTGGTCCCGCCGATGGCCTGCATCAGCCCCTGCATCGCCGCCGCGGCGTCGGTCGTCGGCCGGCCGTCGGCATCGGTCGCCCACGTGTCGGGGATCGCTGCGCCGCGCGCCGCCGCCTCGCGGACCTTGGAGCGCGCCACCACCGACAGCGCCATGTCGAGGATCACGTGGCCGCCATTGGCATCCGGCAGCCCGATGCCCAGGGGCGAGTTGCCGATCACCGCGTGGCGCCCGCCCGGGGGCGCGATCATCGGCGAGGAGTTGGTGGCGACGATGGCGGCGCAGCCGGCCTCGGCCGCGCAAAGCAGATGCGGGGCGAGGGCGCCCAGATGAGTGGAGCCCCGGCAGAACGCCGCGCCCATGCCGACCTCCTGCGCGGCCTCGAGCGCGGCGCGCATCGCCCGCAGCGCCACCGCGGCGCCCAGCCCGTTCCGGCCGTCGACCTGGCGCAGCGCCGGGGCAGGGGCGGTGATGACGGGGGTTGCCTGCGGATCGACGCCGCCGTCGCGCAGCCGCGCCGCGTAGGGCGCGACCTTGGCGAGCCCGTGCGTGCGGATGCCCATCATCTCGGTGGTGACCAGCACCCCGGCGGCGTCCCGCGCCATGTCGGAACGCGCGCCGGCGCGCTGAAAGACCGTGTCGAGCAGGTCGGTCAGCGCGCCGTCCGAAAGCACCGGCATGGCGGCCTCAGGTGCCGGACTTCTCCGCCGCGCCGGCGGAGGATTTGCCGAGCCGGTTGAGCAGCGGCAGCAGCAGCACCAGCGCGATGGTCACGCCGATAATCGACAAGGACGGCGTGCGCTCGATGAAGATCATGAACGACCCGCGCGAGATCGTCAGCGTCTGCCGGAGCGCCTCTTCCGCCAATGGCCCGAGCACCAGCGCCAGCACCAGCGCCGCGGGCGAGAAGCCGTAGAGCCGCATGAAGAAGCCGACGATGCCCGCGGCGAACATCAGGTAGGTCTCGACGAAGCTCGCATGCACGCTGAACGTGCCGAGCGCGCAGACCACCACGACGCAGGGGCCGAGCACCCGGTAGGGCACCTTGATCATCAGCACGAAGAGCGGGATCGCGAAGATCGAGATCGCCAGGAGCGCCATGTTGCCGAGATACATCGAGGCGATCAGGCCCCAGGCAAATTCCGGGTTCTGCTCCATGAAGAGCGGCCCCGGCCGCATGCCCCAGAGCAGGAAGGCCGCGAGCAGCACCGCGGTCGAGGCCGAGCCCGGGATGCCGAGCGTCAGGAGCGGGATCATCGCGCCGGACGACGCGGCGTTGTTCGCGGTCTCGGGCGCCACGAGGCCCGCCATCTCGCCCTTGCCGAAGTTTTCGGGATTCTTCGACAGCGAGCGTTCGGTCGAATAGGCCATCAGCGACGCGATGGTGGCGCCGGCGCCGGGGATCACCCCCACGACGAAGCCGAGGATCGAGCCGCGCACCATCGTCATGCGGGTCGAGATCCAGTCCTGGGCACTGGGCCAGAAGCGCTCCTCGGTGTCGTATTGCACGATGGAGCCGGTGCCGGTTTTGTGCAGTCCGTTGTAGAAGGCATAGAACAGCTCGCCCAGGCCGAAGAGGCCGATGGCGATCGGGATGAAGTAGATCCCGCCGATCAGCTCGGCCGAGCCGAAGGTGTAGCGGCCGCGCCCGGTCTCGAGATCGACGCCCACGGTGCCGAGCGCGAAGCCGATCAGCGCCGAGATCACCCCGAGCTTCCAGTTCGTGCCGATCATCACCAAAAGCGTCAGCATCCCCATCATCGCCAGCAGGAAGTATTCCGGCGGGCCGAAGCTGCGCGACACCTGCGCGAACATCGGCGCGAGGATGGTGATCAGGATGACGCCGACGGTGCCGCCGACGAAGGACGCCGCCGCCTGCATCACCAGCGCCGGCCCGGCGCGGCCGTTCTTGGCCAGCGGGAAGCCGTCGAATGTGGAGGCGACGGTGGCGCTTTCCCCGGGCGTGTTGAGCAGGATCGAGGTGATCGTGCCGCCGTACATGGCGCCGTAATAGATGGCCGCCAGCATCATGATGGCGCCGATCGGGTCCATGCCGAAGGTCACCGGCAGCAGGATGGCGAGCCCGGCCGAGGGCCCGAAGCCGGGGATGACGCCGACGATCATGCCGACCATTGCACCGATCAGGAGGTAGACGAGGTTGATCGGCGTCACGGCGACCGAAAGCCCCATCAGCAGATCGGAAAAGATGTCCATGTAGGTCTCCGGGGGTCACATGCCGGCGGCGGGCCGGCGGAAATCGTCAAATCGGCAGGTCGAGCAGCGCCGGCGGCATGCTGGCGTTCAGCACGCGGTCGAACAGCAGATAGACGCCGGCCGGGACCAGCACCGCGATCAGCGCGTTCCTGAGATGCCGGCCGCGGTTGAAGTAGGTCAGGGCGAAGCCCAGAAAGATCACCGTGGCCGGAAAGCCGCCGAGCAGGCGCAGCAGCACGCCGTAGCCGAGCGCGAGCGCCACGAGGGCTGCGACGTCGAGCCATTGCTGGCGTTCCGCGGTGTCCTGGTGCCGGTTCCGCAGCTCGTCCAGCAGCGCCCAGGCGGTGATCACGACTGCCGTGACGCCGATCAGCCGCGGGAAGAATCCTGCGGCGAGGCGCCCGGTGCGGGTCAGGAACGGCAGCTCGATGAAGGCGACGTAGCTGTAGAAGAGAGCCCCGGCCAGGATGGCGACAAGGAAGGCGATGCGCATGTAAGGGTTGTCCTGTTGCCCCTGCGACCGGCCGCGATGCGTCGCGCATCGCGGCCGGTCAGGTCCATGTTTCGAACGCTTACTCGATGGCGCCGACGTTGCGCAGCACGGTTTCGAACCCGTTCTTGGTGTTGCTGAGGAACGTGCCGAACTCGTCGCCGTACTTCACCGTCGGGGTGAGCGTGTTGCTTTCGATGTACTCGGCCCATTCCGGGGTCTCGACGACCTGCTTCATGGTCTCGATCCACCAGTCCTGCGCCTCCTGCGGGGCGTTCGGCGGCAGGATCAGGCCGCGCGGCATCGACACGCCGATGTCGTAGCCGATCTCGCCCATGGTCGGCACGTCGCCGAGCGCCGCGGGCGTGCTCTGGCCGGAGAATACCAGCGGCCGCAGGTCGCCCGAATCGATCAGGCCGAGGATCTCGCCGGGGTTGCCGACCATGGCATCGAGCGCGTTCGACAGGAGCGCCGTGGTCTGCTCGGACATCGAGTTGAACGACACGTAGTCGAACTCGAAACCGGCCTTTTCGGCGAACAGCGTCGGCACGATGAAGTCGACGTTGACCGACCCGGTGCCGCCGATGTTGACCGGGTTCTCCTTGGCGTGGGCGATGAACTGGTCGATGTTCTGGATCTCGGAATCGCCGTTCACCACCAGCACCAGGTCGTCGGTCGCGAGCAGCGCCACCGGCGTGAAGTCCTCGGGCTGCCAGGGCGTGTCGGCCTGCAGCGGCGTGGTCACGAAGCTGCCCGAGGTGGTGGAGATGCCGTAGCCGCTGCCGTCCTGGGCGTAGAGATGGCCCCAGCCGACGGCGCCGGACCCGCCGGCGCGGTTCTCGGCCGAGATCTCGCCCGGGTAGAGGTCGTACTTGTTGAGGATGTCGATGATGCTGCGGGCCATGATGTCGTTGCCGCCGCCGGGCCCGAAGGCGATGGTCCAGTCGAGCGTCTCGTCCGTGGACGGGTAGTCCTGGGCGAACGCCGGCGTGGCGATGGCCAGCGGCGCGGCCACGGCGGCGGCCAGCGCTGCCGCGCCCACGCCCTTGATCTGAGTGATGGTGTCTTTCATGTCCGACCTCCCTAGTTTCGGCTGAAAATGTCCGGCCCGATGTCTCCTCCACACCGCGCCGTCCGTACGTGCCTGCCTGACTCCCGCGTGCCGCTTCCCGCCGTGTACCGGCGGCGTTGCGCTTTTGCTCTCCCGGCGTAAGCTGGGGATCCGCGCCGCGGCCGCGCTGCCGGCGACCTGCCTTTTCCTCTCCGCCCAAAACACGTCGCGGATTGCCGATTGTCAACAATATTTTGTTGAATGATGATTGCTGCGGCGGTAACCGGAGGGGGCGGGGACACCCGGACACGCCGTCCGGCCACCGCCCCGACACGCCGCCCGCGCGCGGCGGCACAGTGCAAAAACAGGGGCTTGGAGGAGAGGTCGCGTGTCTAATCAGGGAATGCTGTCGGGGCGTACCGCGTTCGTCTCGGGGTCGGGACAGAATATCGGCCGCGCCATCGCGGTCCGGCTCGCCGAGGCCGGCGCCAATGTCGTGGTCAACGGCTCGAGCGACCGGGAGGCCTGCGAGAAGACCGCCGAGCTCGTCCGGGGCGCCGGCGCCGAGGCGCTGGTGGCGATGGGCGACATGGGCCGCGCCGCCGATGTCGAGCAGGTCTCGGGCGCCGCGCTGGAGCGGTTCGGCCGCATCGACATCCTGATCAACAACGCCGCGCGCCGGCCGCACAAGCCGTTCCTCGAGCTCACCGACGCCGATTGGGACGGCGTGCTGGACGTGGCGCTCACCGGGGCGTTCCGCACCGCCAGGGCGTTCCTGCCGGGCATGGTCGATGGCGGCTGGGGCCGGATCGTGAACTTCTCCGGGATGAAGGCCATGCGCGGCTATTTCGAGGGCGCGCCGATCTCCGCGGCCAAGCACGGGGTCTGGGGCCTGACCAAGGCGCTGTCGCGCGAATTCGCCGGCAAGGGCATCACCGCCAACGTCATCTCGCCCGGCCAGATCCGCAGGGACAGCGCCACCGAGGACGATCCCAAGCGCACCGCCTCGATCCCCGCCGGCGTCATGGGACGCTCGGGCGACATCGCGGCCATGGTGGCCTTCCTCGCCTCGCCCGAGGCAAGCTTCGTGACCGGGCAGATGATCGGGGTGAACGGCGGGGAGGAGACCTGAGGCCGGTGCGGCAGGGGCCGGCCCGGTGCGGCCTGCGATGAGCGGCCTTCCGGACAGCCTGCAGAAGGGCGCGACGGTGCTGCTGGGCCTGCTCGGCGCGACCCTGTTCTGGGCCGTCGGGATGCCGCTGCCGTTCCTGTTCGGGCCGCTCGCGCTCTGCCTCGTGGCGGCGCTGGCGCGGCTGCCGATCTCCAGCCCGAAATTCCTCGGCAAGGTCATGCGCACCGTGCTCGGCGTGGCGATCGGTGCCTCGATCACCCCCGAGGTGGTCGACCGGCTGCCGCAGATGGCCGCCTCGCTGGTGCTGGTGCCGGTCTCGGTGATCGTCACCGCGATGATCGGCGTGCCGTTCTTCCGCCGCGTCTTCGGCTTCGACACGGTCACCGCCTGGTACGCCTCGATGCCGGGCGGCCTGCAGGAGATGGTGACCTTCGGGGAGGAGGCCGGCGCCAATGTCCGGGCGCTGACCCTGATCCACGCCACCCGGCTCCTGCTCATCGTGCTGATCGCACCGGTGGTGCTGACGCAGCTCTTCGGCGCCGATCTCGACCGGCCGATCGGCGCGCCGGCCGCCAGCCTGCCGCTGCACGAGCTGGCGATCATGGCGGTCGCGGCGATCGCCGGCTGGCAGATCGCCGAGCGGGTCGGCATGTTCGGCGCCTCGATCCTCGGGCCGATGCTGCTGGCCGCGCTGCTGTCGCTGGGCGGCATCCTGCATCATCGCCCGCCCGCCGAGGCGATCCTCGCCGCGCAGCTCTTCATCGGCATCGCGCTCGGCGCCGGCTATGTCGGGGTCACCATGGCCGAGATCCGCCGCGTGGTCGTCGCCGGGGTGATCTTCGTCTTCATCGTCGCGGCGGTCGCCACGGTGTTCGCGGAGACGGTGATCCTGCTCGGGCTGGCGCCGCCGCAGGACGGCTTCCTGGCCTTCGCCCCGGCCGGCCAGGCCGAGATGGCGGTGATTGCCATCGTCGTCGGCGCCGATCTCGGCTACGTGGTGATCCACCACCTGGCCCGGGTCTTCCTGGTGATCACCGGCGCGCCGCTTGCCTCGCGCTTGCTCGGCATCGGCCAGCGCAAGCCGGCCCGGGTGGCGGTGCGGCGGAAGAAAAAATGACCCCGCCGCTCGCCCTCCGCGCCACCGTGCACCGGCCGGGTGCGATGCCGGGCGATCCGGCGCCCTATGCCGGCCCCGACAGCTTCACCTTCGTGCGCGTGGTGGTCGAGGACGCGGCCGGCCAGCGCGGCGAGGGCTTCACCGGCCGCTTCCTCGCGGCGGAGGTGGCGCAGTTCCTCAACCACGGCGTCGCCGCGGCGCTGGCCGCCGGCGCGCCGGCCGATGCCGCCGCCCTGATGCGGCGCTTCAACCCGCGCGGCATGACCGGCGTCGTGGTCTCGGCGCTCTCGGCGCTCGAGATCGCGCTGGTCGATCTTGAGGCGCGGCGGCAGGGCATCAGCGTCGCGCGGCTTCTCGGCGAGGCGCGGGCGGCGGCGCCGGTGCATGTCACCTGCGGCTTTCCGGCGCTCGACACCGAGGCGCTGGTCGCGGCCTGCGGGCGCGAGGTCGCGGCCGGCGCGCGCGGCGTGAAGGTGCTGGTCGCCGCGAAGGGCCGCTCGGTGGCCGAGGACGTGGCACGGCTGCGCGCGGTCCGCGGCGCCATCGGCGATGCCGAGCTGATCGCCGATGCCAATTGCGGCATGGACGAGGCCACCGCCCGGGACTTTGCGCGGGCCGCGGCGGGGCTCGATCTGGCCTGGCTGGAGGAGCCGGTGCGCGGCAACGACCGCGGCGCGCTGGCGCGGCTCGCCGCTCTGCAGGCCGTGCCGATCGGCGCCGGCCAAATGGAACAGGACGCCGACCGCTTCGCCCTGCTGGCCGAGGCCGGGATTGCGGTGCTGCAGCCCAACGCGGTCTTTGCCGGCGGCTTCCGGGCGGCGATGGCTGCGGCCGAGGCGGGCCGCGCCGCGGGCTGCGCGATCAGCCCCGCCGGCGGCTGGGACCTGGTGAACCTGCACTGGATGTGCGGCGCCGCGGGCACCGGCGCGGTGGAGCTGCACCGCGCCCAGGAGCGCATCGCCCGGCTGCTGCTCGGCGGACCGCCGGATCTCTCCGGCGGGGTCCTGCGCATCCCCGACCGGCCGGGGCTCGGACTGGACCCGGACGAGGATGCGCTGGCGGCCTGCCGGGTCGCGCTGCCGGGCGACGGAGACTGGAGGGCACGACCATGAGCGCGTTTGATTTCGACACTGTGGTGATCGGCGCCGGCGTCGTCGGCATGTCGGTGGCCGCCGCGGTGGCGGCGCGCGGGCAATCGGTGCTGGCGCTCGAGGCGGGCATCCGCCCCGGCGAGGAAACCTCGGCGCGCAACAGCGAGGTGATCCATGCCGGGCTGTACTACCCGACCGGCAGCCTGAAGCACCGCTTCTGCGTCGCCGGGCGGCGCATGCTCTACGATTTCATGGACCGCACCGGCGTCGATTACAGCAAATGCGGCAAGCTCATCGTCGCCACCTCCGACGCCGAGGAGGCGCAGCTCGCCACCATCCACGCCCTCGGCACCGCCAACGGCGTCGAGGGGCTCGAGATGATCTCGGGCCCCGAACTGGCGCGGCGGGAACCGGCGCTGACGGCGCAGGCGGCGCTCCTCTCGCGCGAGACCGGGGTGTTCGACAGCCACGGCTTCCTGCAGCGCCAGCTGGCGGTGCTCGAGGCGCATGGCGGGCTACTGGCGCTGCGCGCGCCGTTCGCCGGCGCCGAGCCGCAGGGTGCCGGATTCCGGATCCGCACCGGCGGGGACGACCCGGCCATGCTGACCACGCGGCGGCTGGTGAACGCCGCGGGCCTCTGGGCGCCGGAACTCGCGCGCCGCATCGCGGGCATGCCGTCGGCGGCCGTGCCCCGGCAATGGCTGGCCAAGGGCTGCTATTTCCGCCTGTCCGGGCGCGCGCCGTTCTCGCATCTCATCTACCCGGTGCCGGTCGATGGCGGGCTGGGCGTGCACGCGACGCTCGACCTCGGGGGGGCGACGCGGTTCGGCCCCGATGTCGAATGGCTCGCCCCCGGAACCCTGCCCGGCGAGGTCGATTACGGCGTCGACCCGATGCGCGGCGCGACGTTCGAGGCTGCCATCCGGCGCTACTGGCCGGGCCTGCCGGAGGGCCGGCTGGAGCCCGATTACAGCGGCATCCGCCCGAAGCTGCGCGGCCCCGGCGAGGGGTTCTTCGACTTCGACCTGCAGACCTCCGCGACGCATGGCCTGCCCGGTCTGGTGAACCTGTTCGGGATCGAGAGCCCGGGCCTCACCTCGTCCTTGGCGCTTGGCGATGCGGTGGCGGCGGCGCTGGCCGGGGAGGACCCGCTGCCGGCGGCGCAGGGCACGGCGGCGCGCTGACGCTCCGTTCCGGAGCGGGAAGGCCCGCTCTGCCATGCGCCGCCGCCGCTGGCGGGCCGCCGCGGCCGTCCTATCTGCGCACAAGACGCAAGAGGGAGACGGCCATGCGGCTTCGCGGGATCAGGCCGAGCAGCAACCTGCGGCGCCGCAGCGGCGGACGGCGCGGCGCTGCGGTCGGCGGGCTGGGCATCGGCGGCGTGCTGATCGTGCTGGCCATCGGCTACTTCACCGGCATCGACGTGACGCCGATCTTGACCGGGCAGGGCGCCGGGCCGGCCTACGAGGAGAGCGGCCCGCTGCCGCCGGAAGAGGCCGCGCAGGTGGATTTCGCCGCCCGCGTGCTGACCACGACCGAGGAGACCTGGACGCGCATCTTCGCCGACCAGCTGGGCCGCGATTACGAGCCGCCGATCCTCAACGTGTTCTCGGGCATCACGCAGAGCCCCTGCGGCGGCGCCTCCGGGGCGACGGGACCGTTCTACTGCCCGGCGGACCGGGCCGCCTATCTCGACACCGCCTTCTTCGCGCAGATGGACCGGCAACTGGGTGCGGGGGGCGATTTCGCCGCCGCCTACGTGATCGCCCACGAGGTGGCGCATCACGTGCAGAACCTGCTGGGCATCCTGCCGGAGGTGCAGCAGGCCCGCGCCGGGGCCAGCGAGCGGCAGGCCAATGCCCTGACCGTGCGCCTGGAATTGCAGGCCGATTGCCTCTCGGGCGTCTGGGCGCGCAGCGTGAACGAACTGCTGGAACCCGGTGACATCGACGAGGCGCTGACCGCGGCGCGGCGGATCGGCGACGATTACCTGCAAAGCCGGGCCGGGCGGGTGCCGCAGCCGCACACCTTTACCCACGGCACGTCGGAACAGCGCAGCAGCTGGTTCGCCCGCGGCTACGAGAGCGGCACCCTCGACGCCTGCGACACCTTCGGCGCGGAGGATCTGTAACCCGGGACCGGGCCCATGGGACGAGCGGGGCGCGGCGGCGCCACGGGCGCGCGATCCGCGCCGGAGGGCCGGGAACACATGCGCCCCGCGCGACGACCGCGCGGGGCGTGGGGGCAGGGGCCGGCCCGCCAGCGCCGGTCCGGCCGATGGCGCGCTTATTCGGCGCGGCGCGCGGTTTCGTTGAGGTCCGCGTCGAGCATGATGTCGAACTGCCCGCCCTCGGCGCAGATCACGTCGTCGAGGTCGTAGCCGCCATCCTCGGCCGCGATGTCGTCGGGATCCATCTCGCACTGCATCTCGGTCAGCATGGCCATGATGCGGTCCACGGTCTCCTGCGGGATCGCCGCCTCCTCGGACCCTTCGGCGGCCGCGCCGCCGCCCTCGCCGGGCCCGTCATAGGTCATCGAGATGATGGTGTATTCGCCGTCCAGCTTGATGTCGTACTGGCCGATCTCGCAGGTCGCGTCGTCGATCTCGAACAGGTTGTCGGTTTCCTTCTCGACGGTCTCGGCGGAGCAGCCGATCCGTCCGATCGACGCCATCACCGCCTCCTGCTCCTCGGCGGAGGCCTCGCCGTCCATCGAGTCCTGGGCCAGGACCGGCCATGCCAGCCCGGTGCAGAGCGCGGCGGTCAATGTCAGTCGTATCATCGGTCGTCCTTTCCTGGGGCGGTCCCGGCTGCCGGTGCCGCGGTTCAGCGAATGGTGATGTCGACGCGCTGCGCCTCGCCCGAGGAGCCCGGGATGCGCAGGTAATACTGGCCGGGCTTGATGGCGATGAACTCGATCTCCATGGTCCCGGCCTGATCGAATTCCACCGACTCGAGCCCGAAGGGACGGACCTCGAGGCCGTTGATCACGACCTCGTTGACCCAGATGTTGCGGAAGAATCCCTGGCCCTCGAGGGCCAGCTCGGCGGAGCCGTCGGCCTCGATCTCGAGCTCGTAGATCTTGCCGGATTCGAGCGTGATCGGCCCATCAGTGATCGGCTTGCCGGCGCCCAGCATGAAAGTCGGCAGATCCTCGCCCTGGTTGGTGTTCGACAGGATGCCGGCAAAGCCGAAATCATGCGCCAGGGCCGGTGCGCCCAGCCCGATGCAGATCGCCGCGGCGAGGTGCGTTCCGAATTTCATCATCGTCTCCCGTGTCTTTCCCTGAATTTGCTCAGTCGGGCGCCACCACCACGCCCCAGGGCTGCTGGCCCACCTGGACCGAACGGATGGCCTCCTCGGCCGCCACGTCGATCACCGTGATGTCGTTGGAATTGCCGTTGGTGGTGATCAGGTATTTCTGGTCCGGCGTGAAGGCGAGCTGCCAGACCCGCTGGCCGACGGTGATGTAGTCGAGCACCTCGAGGCTTTCGCCGTCGATCACCGCCACCCGGTTGGCGGGGCCGAGCGCCACGAAGACGCGGCTGCCGTCCTCGGTCACCTTCACGCCCACCGGCTGCAGCCATTCCGGCTGCACGCCCGGCACCTCGAAGCCGATCTTCTTGACCAGGTCCGGCGTGCCGTCCGCGGCGATGTCCATGACGCTGACCGTGCCGCCGATCTCGGAGGACACGTAGAGCCGGGTGCCGTCGGCGGTGTACTGGGCGTAGCGCGGGCGCTGGTCGACCAGCACGTTGTGCTCGATCTCGTAGGTCTCGGTGTTGATGAAATGCGCCATGTTGGTGGTCTCGGAAGTGTTGACCACGAACTTCGCGTCGGCGCTGATCCCCATGCCCTCGGGCTCCACCCCCACCGGCACCTCGGCCAGCACCTGCCGGGTCTTCGTGTCGACCACGGTGACGAGGTTGTCGTCCTCGTTGGCGATGTAGAGCGGGTTGCCGGAGGGATGGATGACGAACAGCTCCGGATCCGGTCCCGACGGCAGGGTGTGCAGCTCCTCGTAGGTCTCGGGGTCGAAGACCCGCACCAGATCGTCGTCGGAGGCGCAGACATAGAGTTCCGATCCGTCCGGCGCGATGGTGATGCCGCGCGGCCGGTTGCCGGCGGCGAATTCCTCCAGCACCTCCCAGGTCTCGCTGTCGAGAACGGTCACGGTGTTGCCGCGCTCGTTCGAGACGAAGACCTTGTTGGCGTATGCGGGGGATGCGGCGAGAACCGCGATCAGCGCGAGCCGCTTCATGCCGAACCTCCGGGAATGCAGGCTGCGGGCACAGCCGCGACCGCCCCTGCGGCGGTGCGCGGAAGGCCGGGGAGAAGAGACGCCTGGCGCGGTCCGACCGGCACGCCGCGGGAGAGATGCCGCGGCGCCGGAAGAACGTGTGCAACACCGTGATACGCATGCCGGCCCGGGAGTGATGAAGGGAACGGTCCGGCGCTGCGAAGGGTCATTTGTCTCTTCTCCTCAAGCAGATGGATAGCATCGCGGGGCATGGCGCGCGTCCCAAATCTGGGCGGGAACTGGTCCCGGGGGTCTTGCCGAATCTTCCCGGTTCGCACCGCCTTCATCGACGCCGCCGGGACAAGCGGCTAAGCTCCGCGTCGGTCTGGGGAGGACGGCATGTTGCGGCGCATGAAACTTGTTCGCCAAATCCTGCTCTGCGTCGTCGCGGTGCAATGCCTGGGCGTCGCCGTGGGCGGCGCCACGCTGGTCATGAACGCGCGCGAGGCGGTCGAACTGGAACTGGAGGCAGGCGAGCAGAGCGCCCGTGCCATGGTGCTCGCCGCCGTCGGCGCGAGCCTGCGCGACGGCCCGCCCGGCGATGTCATGACCCGGCTCGCGGACAGCATCGTCGAACCGCGGCACGTCAACATCGTGCTGCTCGATTCGCGCAACGGCCAGGTGCCGGTGCGCCGCGCCGCCGCCGAGGCGGAGCCCGGCGCGGCCCCGGCCTGGTTCGCCGCCCTGGTCGAGCCGCGCCCGCGCGAGATCCGCATTCCGGTGCGCGTGGACGGGGTGGCGCGCGGCTATGTCAGCATGGTCTCGGCCCCCGCCGACGAGATCGCCGAGGTCTGGCGCGATGCCGTCGGGCTGATCTGGATCGTCGCGGCCACGGCGCTGGCGCAGGTGCTGCTGCTGGGGCTGCTGGTGCGCCGCGCACTGGCCCCGCTCGAGGCGCTGCGCGCCGCCATGCGGCGTCTGCGCGAGGGCGACATGGCCAGCCGCGTGGCGCGGCCGGCGAGCCGCGATCTCGCGCCGATCTGCGAGGGCTTCAACGCCCTGACCGACAGCCTCGGCCGGGCCGATGCGGAGCGCGCCCGATTGGCGCGCCGGGTGGTCGAGCTGGGCGATGCCGAGCGCCGCGCCATCGCCATGGAGCTGCACGACGAATTCGGGCCCTGCCTGTTCGGGCTCAAGGTCAAGGCGGCGGCGCTCCTGCGCGCGGCGGAGGCCTCGGGCGACACCCGCCGGGCCGGCGATGCCGCCGCGATCCTCGCGATCGTCGAGCAGATCCAGCGCTCGAACGCGCGCATGCTGACCACGCTCCGGCCGATGGCGATCGGGCAGCTGCCGCTGGTCGACGCGCTGGCCGACCTCTTCGACACCTTCGCCCGCACCCATCCCGACCTCGACTGGCAAATCGACCTGCCCGCGGCGCTGCCCGAGACCGCCGAAAGCGTCGATCTGACCGTCTACCGCTTCTTCCAGGAGGCCACGACCAACGCCCTGCGCCACGGCGCGCCGGCGCGGATCCGCGCCCGGCTCGCGATCGGCCCGGAGGCGCTGCAGCTCGAGGTCGAGGATGACGGAACCGGGCTGCGCGACGATGCCGACGAGGGCCGCGGGCTGACGGCGATGCGCGACCGGGTGGGATCGCTGGGCGGCCAGCTCGTGATCGGCGCCGGACCCGCCGGCGGCGCGCGGGTCACCGCCCGGCTGCCCTGGGCCACGCCCGAACCGGCCCCGGCCCCGGCCGCGCTGGCGGTGGCATCATGAAGACCGGGCTCATCGTCGACGATCACCCGGTGACCCATCTCGGCTGCGGCCAGCTGCTCGAGGAGCTGGGCTACGACACGATCCTGAACGCCCATGCCGAGGCCGAGGCGCTGAGCCTCGCAGCCTCCGGCGCGCCGGGCCTCGTGGTGCTCGATCTCGGCCTGCCCGGGGTCGGCGGGCTGAAGCTCATCGAGCCGCTGCTGCGGCGCGCCCCGGCGGCGCGGATCCTGATCTTCTCGATGAACGAACAGACCGCCTTCGTCGCCAAGGCGCTGGCCGCCGGCGCGCATGGCTACCTGTCGAAAAATTCGCGGCCCGAGGATTTTCTCGAGGCGGTGCGCGCGCTGGAGGCCGGCCGGGCCTACCTGTCGCACGACATGGCGATGTCGGTGGCGCTGGCCCGATCGGGCCGCCAGGGCGATCCGCTCGACGCCCTGACCGAGCGCGAACACCAGGTGCTGCGGCTGATCAGCCAGGGCAAGTCGCTGCAGGCGATCGCCGAGGCGCTGCATATCAGCTACAAGACCGCCGCCAATGCCTCCTCCGCGGTCAAGCGCAAGCTCGGCGCCAAGAGCACCGGCGACATGATCCGCTACGCCATGACGGCCGGGCTGGACCGCTGAGCCGCCGGCCACCGGTACGGCCCGGCCCGGCGCGTGGCCGGCCGGTCGCGGCGCCGGGGGCTACCGTGCCGCGACAGGGTCCGGCCGCGGCAGGTCCGACAGGTAGCGGGCGATCATCAGGTCGAGATGCGCACCGCCGCCATTCTTGAAGAGGGTGATGTCCCGCGGCGCGCGCCGCGCCCCGGCGGGATCCGCCACGAGGTCGTAGAGATCGCCGCGCACATCGCCCGCGCCGATCACGCCTCGGGCAATTGGGATGTCGAGTTCGCCGATATGGCCGAGCGTCGTCTCGCGGCTGTCGACATGGAGCGCGCCTCCGGCGATCAGCGCGTCGTCTGCCTCGCGCATGTCGGCCTTGTAGGCGCCGATCAGGTCGACATGGGTGCCGGGCCGGATCCAGGCGCCGCGCAGCACCGGCTCCCGCGCCATGGTGGCGCTCGAGACGATGTCGGCCTCGGCGCAGGCGGCGCCGAGATCCGGCACCGCCGCGACCTCCGGCGCCAGGTCGGTGAACTCCGCCGCCAGCGCCCGGGCCTGCTCCGCCCGCCGGGCCCAGATCGAGACCCGTTCGAGCCCCGGAAACCGCGCCGTGTAGGCCCGCACCAGGCTGCGCGCCACGGTGCCGGCGCCCACCACCAGCAGATGGCGGCTGTCGGGCCGCGCCAAAAGCTCCGCGCCGAGCACCGAATCCGCGGCGGTCTTGATCTCGGTCACCAGCCGGCTTTCGACGATGGCGGTCAGCCGGCCCTGGGCGGGCTCGAAGACCAGCATGGCGCCCTGCACCGTGGGCAGGCCGGCGGCCGGGTTGGCGCCGAACACGGTCACCGACTTCACCCCGTAGCCGAGGCCCGGAATGTAGGCGCCGCGGCTCAGCAGCGTGCCCTCGGCCGGCCCGAGAAAGCTGTCCGCGACCTCGGCCCGCGGGCCGCGATGGCCGGCGCGCAGCGCCTCGACCGCATCGGCCCAGGAGACGGTGCCGATGGCGTCGTCATAAGTGATGAGCTTGGCTTGCATCAGGCGCGTCCCTCGCTGGCCGGGTGATAATCGAGCCGGGCGTGAAACCGCGCCATCTCGCCCTCCGTCGGGTCCTGCCCGCAATAAGTCCGCACGTAGCCCGGCACCCGCGCCATGCGCACCGCGCGGTCCTCCTCGACCTGCATGGCGATGTAGCCGATCTGCACGAGGTAGACGGTGCGCGCCCGCACGTCGGCATCCTCGGCCGCGAAGCCGAAACGCGCGAACATTTCGCGGATCGCCGCCAGCCGCGCCGCGTCGGCGGCGTTGATGCGCGCCGTCACCGCGTCCGAGCGATGCGCCCAGCCGCGCACCGCGAAATCGAGCCGCGGCTCGAACAGCGTCTCGTCGTGGAACACCGTGATCAGGTTCAGCACCGCCTCGGCGATGGTCTCGGCATAGGCCGCGCAGGCGGTGACGAAGGCGCCGGTATTCTTGGCCTCCCAATCCTCCAGCAGCGCGTCGAGCAGCGCCGTGCGGTCCTTGAAGAACCAGTAGAAGCTGGTGCGCGAGAGCTCGAGCCGGGCCGCCAGCGGCTGGATCTTCACCGCCTCCACGCCGCCCTCGATCAGCGCCCGCTTGGCGGCCTCGAGCCAGACCGCGCGGGAGCCGCGCCAGCCGGTGCTCTTGTCGCCCTCGATCTCGGATGCCTGCGCCATGCCCGGGACGATAGGCGCCGCGGCGCCGCGCCACAACAGAAATGTGCAGCACCGATCTTTTTATTGACACAAGTGTACATTCCGCCGAAGGATCGCCGGGACAGCACCCGGAGGCCCGCGCCATGTCCACCGATCCCCTTCTGCAGCCCTACGACCTGAAGCACCTGCGGCTGAAGAACCGGCTGATGATCACCAGCCACGAGCCGGCCTATCCCGAGGACGGCATGCCCAAGGACCGCTACCGCGCCTATCATGCGGAGCGCGCCCGGGCCGGGGTGGCGCTGACCATGACCGCGGGCTCGGCGTCGGTCGCCCGCGACAGCCCGCCGGTCTTCAACAACATCCTCGCCTGGAAGGACGAGGTGGTGGGCTGGATGCGGAAGATCGCCGACGACTGCCACGACGAGGGCTGCGCGGTGATGATCCAGCTCACCCATCTCGGACGGCGGACCCGCTGGGACAAGGCCGACTGGCTGCCCGTCGTCTCTTCGAGCTGGGAGCGCGAGGCCTCGCACAAGGCCTTCCCGAAGAAGGCCGAGGACTGGGACATCGCGCGCATCGTCTCCGACTACGCCGACGCCGCCGAGCGGATGAAGGCGGCCGGGCTCGACGGTATCGAGCTGCAGGCCTACGGCCACCTGCTGGACCAGTTCTGGTCGCCCGCCACCAACGACCTCGACGGCGCCTATGGCGGCGATCTGGAGAACCGCATGCGGCTGTCGATGGAAGTGCTGCAGGCGGTGCGCGACCGGGTGGGAGACGGTTTTCTCGTCGGCATCCGTTACGTCGCCGACGAGGACATGGCCGGCGGCATCACCAAGGCGGAGGGCCTGGAGATTTCGCGCCGGCTGAAGGACAGCGGGCTGGTCGATTTCCTCAACGTGATCCGCGGCCATATCGACACCGATGCCGGGCTCACCGACGTGATCCCGGTGCAGGGCATGCGGGCGAACCCGCATCTCGACTTCGCCGGAGAGATCCGCGCCGCGACCCAGTTCCCGACCTTCCACGCGGCGAAGATCCAGGACGTCGCCACCGCGCGCCACGCCATCGCCTCGGGCAAGCTCGACATGGTCGGCATGACCCGCGCCCACATGGCCGACCCGCATATCGTGGCCAAGATCCTGCGCGGCGAGGAGGACCGCATCCGGCCCTGCGTCGGCGCCAATTACTGCCTCGACCGCATCTACCAGGGCGGCATGGCGCTCTGCCTGCACAACCCGGCCACGGGGCGCGAGCTGGAACAGCCGCACGAGGTGCCGAAGGCCCCGGCGCGGCGCCGCGTGGTGGTGATCGGCGCGGGGCCGGCGGGGCTGGAGGCGGCGCGGGTCTCGGCCGCGCGCGGCCACGAGGTGATCGTGCACGAGGCGGCCAACGATCCCGGCGGGCAGGTGCGGCTGACCGCCCAGACGCCGCGGCGGGCGGAGATGATCCAGCTGGTGCAGTGGCGCTTCGAGGAATGCACCCGGATGGGTGTGAGCTTCCGCTTCAACAGCTTCGCCGATGCCGAGACGGTTCTGGCCGACGCGCCCGACGTGGTCATCGTCGCCACCGGCGGGCTGCTGCACACCGAGGTGCTCTCCGAGGGCAATTCCCTCGTGGTCTCGGCCTGGGACATCCTGTCGGGCGACGTGGCCCCGGGCGACAACGTGCTGATCTACGACGATGCCGGCGATTACGCAGGCCTGCAGGCGGCCGAGAAGATCGCGGCCACCGGCGCGAAGGTGGAAATCGTCACCCGCGACCGCACGATCGCGTCCGAGGTCATGGCGATGTCGCTGACGCCGTCCTTGCGCGAGCTGCAGAAGCGCGATGTGACCTTCACCGTGACCTGGACGCTGGACCGGGTGGCGCGCGACGGCAACGCGCTGCTGGCCACTTTGGGCAGCGATTACGGCGGTGTCACCCGGGAGCGCCGGGTCGACCAGGTGGTGGTGAACCACGGCACCCGTCCGCTCGACGACGTCTATTTCGAGCTGGTCGAGGGCTCCTCGAACCGCGGCGCGGTGGATTACGAGGCGCTGGTCGCGGGCGCGCCGCAAGAGGTCACCCGCAACCCCGAGGGCGGCTACCAGCTCTTCCGCATCGGCGACGCCGTCGCCGCCCGCAACACCCACGCGGCGATCTACGACGCGCTGCGGCTCTGCAAGGTGCTGTGAGCGAGGCCCGGCGATGACCCAACGAGACCCCGTCCTGCAGGCCGCGATCGACGCCGCCGGAACCGCCTTCGCCGCCCGCGCCCGCGGACCCGAGGCGCAAGCCTGCGTCGCGGCCGGCTTCGCCGCACTGCGAGCGCCCGAACCTGCCGCCGACCGTCCCGGCGGCCGCCTGCCGGTCTGCGACCGCTGGCTGCCGGACCTCCTCGCGCCGTCGCGCTACCCGGCCGATCTCGCGCCGCTGGTGGCGGCCCTCGCGGCCTTGGAACCGCGGCTGCGCTGGCAGCGCCGCAACGGTCCGGCCCAGGCGGCCAGCGCGGACTTCGACACCGGCCATGCCAACGCGCTGCTCACCGGCCCCGGCGGGCTGGAGCCGCGGCAGGATGTTTGGCTCGGCGCCTCGCTGCTGGCGCCGGGCGTGCGCTATCCCGATCACAGCCATCCGCCGGAAGAGGTCTACCTCGTGCTCGCCCCGGGGGAGTTCAGCCAGTCCGGCGGCGCCTGGTTCGATCCCGGCCCCGGCGGATCGTTCTACAATCCCCCCGCGATCCTGCACGCCATGCGCGCCGGGCCGGAGCCGCTCTTCGCGCTCTGGCTGCTGCGCGCCGACGGAGTCTGAGCCATGCGTTCGATCAAGACCGTGCACGTGATCTCCGCCCATGCCGAGGGCGAGGTCGGCGACGTCATCGTGGGCGGCGTGCTGCCGCCGCCGGGCGACACGCTCTGGGAGCAGAGCCGCTGGATCGCCCGCGACCAGACCTTGCGCAACTTCGTGCTGAACGAGCCGCGCGGCGGCGTTTTCCGGCACGTCAACCTGCTGGTGCCGCCGAAGCACCCGGAGGCGCAGGCCGCCTGGATCATCATGGAGCCGGAGGACACGCCGCCGATGTCGGGCTCGAACTCGATCTGCGTCGCCACGGTGCTGCTCGATGGCGGGCTGGTGCCGATGCAGGAGCCCGAGACGAATCTGGTGCTGGAGGCGCCGGGCGGGCTTGTCCGGGTCCGCGCCGAATGCCGGGACGGCAAGGCCGAGCGCATCTTCGTCGAGAACGTGCCGTCCTTTGCGGCCGAACTCGACGCGGTGCTGGAGGTCGAGGGCCTGGGCACGCTGACCGTCGAAACCGCCTATGGCGGCGACAGCTTCGTCATCGTCGACGCCGCGGCGATGGGGTTCGCCCTCACCGAGGACGAGGCGCATGACATCGCGACGCTCGGCGTGCGCATCACCAACGCCGCCAATGCGCAGCTGGGCTTCACCCACCCGGAGAACCCCGACTGGCGCCACATCTCCTTCTGCCTCTTTGCCGGGCCGCTGGCGCAGGGCCCGAACGGGCTCGAGACCGGCGCGGCGGTGGCGATCCAGCCCGGCAAGGTGGACCGCTCGCCCACCGGCACGGCGCTCTCGGCCCGGATGGCGGTCCTCCATGCCAGGGGCCGCATGCAGGTGGGCGACCGGCTGACCGCGCGCTCGCTGATCGGCTCGACCTTCGGCGGCACCATCCTCGGCGCGACCACGCTCGGCGGCCGGCCGGCGATCCGCCCCGAGATCTCGGGCCGCGGCTGGATCACCGGCATCCACCAGCACATGCTCGACCCGGCCGACCCCTGGCCCGGGGGCTACCGCCTGTCGGACACCTGGGGCGCGCGCTGAGAAGGCATGCGGGCGTTCCGGCCGGACCGCGCGCCTGTGCTGAGCCGCCGGGCCGGCAATCGGCGCTGCGAACCGGTATTTCCCGAGTTTTTGTAAGGCGCCGCGGTCTCGGGCGGCGTCGGCATCAATGGGCCGGAGCGGTTGGAAGCCGTCGGGACTCCGCCGTAGGTCCGACACGATTCCGCCGTTTCGATCCTTTCTGCACGGTCGGGGAAACTGCGAATTGGGGAGTCGTCAAAAACATCCCAAGCGTGTATTCAACTCTGCCAATCAATCAAAGCTAATCAATCGATAATGCGCGCCGCGTTCGCAAAATTGCCGTTTGTTTGAAAAACACTTTGTTTTACGAACCCTTAACCTTTCGCTGGGTCCGCCAAGTGCAAGAAACCTTGACGGAATCGCGGGCGTGGTCGGAAAATGCTGGCAGAGACGGCCGGGTCAGGGGGCTCTGGCCGGATCGGCGGAGCATTGAGTTTTTACCGGGTCCCGCGGCTATTGAACCAGGTCGGGACGAAATTCGAAGTGCAAATTCTTTCGGGTGAAATTGCGCTGCCGATTTAACGGGGCAATGCGCGGAGCCGTGTGCGGTTTGGCTGTCTTTCGGAATGGCGCGCGAACTCTCTGGGGAATTGCAGAAGAGACACCATTTCGCGGCATTGCAGTGCCGCCGATCAGGGGGATAGTCCATGAGCTTTTTTACCAAGGTGGTGGTCAAGGAAAACACCCGGGACGTGATCGATCTCGATTGCGGCGAGGGGAACCCCGATATCGGGCTCGATGCCTGCGACGTGGCGGACGACCTGAAGGAGGAGAAGCCCGACGCGCTGACCTTCACGCTGGGTGACGAACTGACCGAAGAGATCGTCTCCCAGCAAGCGGCGAAGAAGACCGATGCCAGCCTGACCGGGGCCAGCGACCCGGACGGCATGTATTACATCACCGTGTCGCGGGACGACGACGCCTCGGACATGGCCTCCAACAACATCTTCTTCTCCGGCGACGTGGCCTTCGGGGAGACCTTCACCGCGCTCTCGGAGATGGCAGGCCGGGATTTCGGCGGACAGACCTACATCCACATCTTCTCGGAAGATGGCGGCACGCTGCTGCAGACCATCGAGTTCCACACCTCCTGCTCGCAGCCGCTGGTGATCGGCGACCAGTACGGGTCGGTGTCGCTGACCGGGTTCGGCTTCGAGGTGGACGGGACCCTCGAGGAATACGGCGCCGGCACCGGCGGCTCGGGCGACGATGGTGTCACCTACAGCATCGTGGGCGGCGACGACGCGGCCCTGTTCTTCGTCAACCCCCTCACCGGCGAGGTCAGCTTCATCGCGCCGCCGGATTACGAGAATCCGCAGGATGCCGGCGGCGACAACACCTACGAGGTCGTCGTCCGCGCCACCCGCGAGGACGGAAGCTTCGAGGACAAGCCGCTGGCGGTCTGCGTCGAGGACGATCTCGACGAGATCTGCATCGAGGAGAATACCAACCCGCAACCGCTGATCGATGTCGACCTGACCGTCAAATGCAAGGTGCCCGGCGACGATGACGGCAAGGACATCTGCGATCTTCGCAAGGCCTGCGACGACGATGACGATGATGACGACGACGATGACGACGATGACGATGACGAGAAGGGTCACGATCGCCGCCGCTCCAAAAGGGACGACGATGACGACGACGACGACGACGATGACGACGGCAAGGACCGCGATCGCCGGCGGGCCAGCAAGGACGACGACGATGACGACGACGACGATGACGACGATTGCGACGACGACGATGACGACGATGATTGCGAATGCGAGGGCAACGAGTTCGGCGAGGATCTTAAGAAGCCGAGCGAGCTGACCCTGACCCTGGGCACGTCGCTGACCGACGAGATCAAGTCAAGCCAGGGCAAGAAGCTCGAGGTCGGCGAGGTGAAGCCCGGCGATGACGGCGACGGCAGCTACTTCATCCTGGTCTCGAAGAAGGAGGATCCGAACAATCTCAGCAAGCTGCACTTCTCCGGCGTGGTCGAGGCCGGCGAGAGCTTCACCGCGCTCGGTATCGACGGCAAGTTCGGCTCAGAGACCTACGTGCACATCTTCTCCTCCGAGGGCGGCACGCTGCTGCAGACGATCAACTTCCACACCTCCTGCTCGGCGCCGCTGGTCATCGGCGACCAGTACGGCTCGGTCAGCCTAACCGGGGCGGCGCTCGAGGGCAAGGAGACCGGCAAGCTCTACCATTTCACCGGGTCGAAGGAGGTCGAGCTCGGCGAGGGCGACATCGTCTATTCGCTGCTGGGGCCGGATGCGGCGCTCTTCGAGATCAATCCCGAGACCGGCGAGGTGAGCTTCAAGGAGGCCCCGGATTTCGAGAATCCGCAGGATCAGGGCGCCGACAACGTCTACAACATCGTGGTGCGGGCCACCGCCAAGACCGACCCCCACTGCTTCGCCGAGAAGCCGCTGGAGATCTGCGTCGAGGATGTGGACGAGAAGGATTGCGATTGCGAGGGCGGCGATCCCAGCGCCTCGCCGATCACCCCGGGCGTGCCCTATAGCGGCACCGCGGACGACGACGTGATCCAGGGGACCGATTTCGACGACACCATCGCCGGCAATGCCGGGGCCGACACGATCTACGGCAATGACGGCGACGACTTCATTCTCGGCAATCCCGACGGCGACGTGATCTACGGCTGCTGCGGCAACGACACGATCAGCACCGGCCAGGACGACGACCTGGTCTTCGGCGGCGCCGACGATGACGAGATCCGGTCGCTGAGCGGCTTCGACACCGTGTCGGGCGGCAGCGGCGCCGACCGCTTCGTGTTCAACCAGCGCATCCTCGACACCATCCCGAGCTACACCATCATCACCGATTTCGACGCCGCCGAGGGCGACAGGCTGGTGCTGGAGAACGGGTTGACCGCCGCCGAGTTCGGCTTCTCGACCTCGGGCAGCGACGTGCTCTTCGAGCGCGACGGCGTGGCGGTGGCAACGCTGGAGAACGTCGAAATCTCGACACTGATCGGCGTGATCGAGGTGGTCTGACCCGGGGGGCAGACGACGTCGGGCGGCACGGCGCGGGGCGGGGGGCCCGCTCCGTGCCGCACCGTCCGGGCCGGAAGGCGCGCGCCCGTGCCGGCGCGCGGCTTCCGGTTCCGGTGCCCGCCGCCGCCGGGCGCGGCGTCAGAACGCCTTCGACAGCCCCAGCAGCGCGCCGGTCTCGCGCGCCCCGCGGACATGGCCGCGATTGCTGGCATGGACGAGTTCCGCGACCATGTTCCAGCCGGCCGCCAGGGGGGTCTCGTAGCGCAGCGTCAGGTCGAGTTCGCGCGCTTCGGGGGCGAGGTCGATCTCGATCGGTGCGTAGGTGACGGCGCCGCTCATGCCGCGGGCGACCGGCAGCGCCATGCGCGCCGCGCCGGACTCCAGCGCCACGGGCAGCGCCGCGCTGAGGGTCAGCTTGTCGCCGCTGCGGCGCAGGTCGCGGCTGCCGATGGCGAGCCCCCAGCTGTCGAAGCTCGCCTCCTCCACCGATCCGAACCCCGCCTCCTGCCCCGCGGCCAGGCCGAGCCGGCCCTCGGCGCGCAGGAAGCCGCCACGCTCGAGATCGACGGTGGTGCCGAAATCCAGCGCCGCGGCGAGGCCGGCGCTTTCGGTGTCGCCAAGCGCGACGCCGAACAGCCCCGAGGCGTCGTTCATCACGCTCACCCCGATCGTGCCGCTGCCCCAGAGCGTTGCGAAATCCTGGTGCAGCCCGGCGCCGAGATCGCCCGTGCCGTGATCGCCCGGACCCATCACCGCGAGCCGCGTGCCGGTGGCCGAGAGCGCGGTTTCGAAGACCAGGGCGGGATAGGCGTCGAAGACCGGCTCGATCACCTCCGGGCCGGCCTCCCGGGCAAGCTCCAGCGCCGCGGGCCCGAGCCGCGCGAGGCGGTCGCCGAGCAGGGGCGGCGGCGCGGCTTGGGCGGTCAGGCTGTCGGCGGGGATCAGGAAGTCGCCGCCCAGCGGGTCGGTGGCGAGCACCGTGTGGTCGCGCATCGCGCGGGTGACGGCATCGCCCGCCGCGCCGCCCGAGGCGACCAGCGGCGCGTCGACCGGGCGCGCCTCGCCGTCCGCCATGGGCACGGCCGGGGTGCCGATGGGCAGCAGCGCGCTGCGGATGTCGAGGAAGCCGTGGCCGAACTCGCGGTTGTAGCCGTGCTCGAATCCCGGCGCCAGCTCCACCGTGCCGTCATGGCTGAAGAAGCCGTTATCGGCCGAGGCCAGCAGCCGGATCCGCAGCTGGTGCGGGGTCAGGTTGGGGAAGGCCTCGCCCAGGAGCGCCAGCGCGCCGCTGACCTGCGGCACCGCGAAGGAGCTGCCGGTGACGAAGCGGTACGCGGTGTCGGATGCCGCATTGGCGGCGTCCCAGCCGCCATCCGCGGCAAGGCACCAGCGTGCGGCGTCGAGGCATCCCGCCGACAGGCGCTGCGCCGACAGGATGCGCTCCGCATCGAAGTCCGGGACGGCGTTGACCACGGCCAGCCAGCCGGGTTCCAGCGACGGCAGCATCTTCGGCAGCGCCTCCATCACCAGCGACTGGGTGCGCGTCTCGTCGTTGGAGACCGCGAAGACCACGACGCCCTCGCTTGCATAGGCCTTCAGGGCATCGAGGTAATCGGCGCCGTCCGGGCCGGCAAAGGCGCGGCTGACCCCGGTGGGCGTCGCCGGCAGGTCCGTGTAGCCCCAGGAATTGTTCTGCGCCACGGCACCGAGGCTGAGCGCCTGCCAGGTCGCCCGGGCGAGATGCGCGCTGCTGTCGAACCGGCCGAGCGCCAGGTCCGCCGAGGGCGCGATGCCGACCATTCCGACGGCGTCGCCGGCCAGCACGGAGGCGACCGCGGTGCCGTGATCGGCCAGGCCGACATCGTAGCCGGGGTCAAAGAATGTCCGGTCGCGCAGCGCCTCGTGCGACAGGCGGAAGCCCTCGTCGATGACCGAGACGATCTGTCCGCGCCCGCGCAGCCCCGCCGCATGGGCGTATTCGACCCGGGAGGAGGCCAGCGGGTAGCTGTGATGGACCTGCCCCGCCCCCTTGAAGCTCCAGCGGTTGTTCTGCCGGGTGTAGCGCTTCGAGTTCTCGCGCAGCTGCGTCGCCTTGGCCTCGAAGGCGTCGAAGCTCTTGACGTAATAGGCCTCGAGCACGCCGAGCGCCTCGCTGGCCGAGGAGATCAGGCTGGCATCCGGCAGGTCGGCGCCGCCGCCGCCGCCGCCACCGCCCTTGCAGCCGGCGAGCGCGGCGAGCGTCGCAAGGCACAGGGCGAACCGCCGCGCGCGGGGCAGGGGGCGGGGCATCGACAGGGTCGAAGGGGTCATCGGCATGGGCTCCGTCGATCGCACGCGACAGGGTCAGGGTGGTCGCGGAGCACCGCCGCTCTCCGCCCGGAGGCTTTTAAGGGCGGAGGTGCAAATAGCCTGTTCACGAACCGGTCAGGAGGCGCGAGCGTTGCACGATTGCCTCACCCGGACGTTGTCGCCCGGAACCGCCGGAACCGGCGGCCCTGCCGGGCGGCGCGGCGGCGGCTGGCCCCGGCCGGCGAACGCGGGCAGGATCGGCAAAGCGGCGCAGCGGGCGCCCGGCCCCATGAAGGGAGAGACCAGGATGGAGCGGCTGCAGGGCAAGTCGGCGCTGATCACCGGCGCCGGACGGGGGATCGGCAAGAGTTTCGCCGAAGCGTATCTGCGCGAGGGCGCCACGGTGGCGCTTGGCGACATCGACCTCGCGGCGGCCGAGGCGGCGGCGCGCGAGCTCGGCGCGGGCGCCTACGCGGTGGCGCTCGACGTGACCCGGCAGGACAGCATCGACGCCGCCATTGCCGATGTCGTCGCGCGCAGGGGCAAGCTCGACATCCTGGTCAACAACGCCGCGGTCTTCGATGCCGCGGAGACCGTCGACATCACCCGCGACAGCTACGACCGGCTGTTCGCGATCAACGTGGCCGGCACGCTCTTTGCCCTTCAGGCGGCGGCGCGGCAGATGATCGCGCAGGGCCACGGCGGCAAGATCATCAACATGGCAAGCCAGGCCGGCCGCCGCGGCGAGCCGCTGGTGCTGGTCTATTGCGCGACCAAGGCCGCGGTGATCTCGATGACGCAATCAGCGGGGCTCAACCTCATCAGGCACGGCATCAACGTCAACGCCATCGCCCCCGGCGTGGTCGAGGGCGCGCATTGGGAGCACGTCGATTCGATGTTCGCCCGGCTCGAGGGCAAGCCGCCGGGCCAGAAGAAGGCGGAGGTCGCCGCCGGCGTGCCGGCGGGCCGCTTCGCACGGCCCGAGGACCTGACCGGCATGGCGGTCTTCCTGGCCTCGGCGGAGGCCGACTACATCGTGGCGCAGACCTACAACGTCGATGGCGGGCAGTGGATGAGCTGAGCCCGCGGGCCGGCGCGCCCAGGAATCGCCCGATTTCCGCCCGGTTCCGGGGCCCGTCCCCGGCATGGTGTCCGCCCGAGCCGGACAAAACCCGAAAATCCCGGCGATTGGCCCGATTCTCTGGATGGCTGCACCGAAAATAAGGCCAAAAAGCGCTCGATTCTTGTCGCGACGGTGGAGACGCCCTAATCCTGTATCGAAGGCCACAACTGCCGGGTGGGATCATGACGCGATACGGAGCGGGATACGGAACGGAACAGGCGCCGCGCGTCGTGTCCGAGGGCCAGCGCCGCAGCGCCTATTGCCAGGCGCTCGCCGATTTCGCGCCGACCCCGCCGGCCGCGCCGACTTCGGCCCCGAGCCTGGACCAGGCGCCGCAGGAAGCGGCCCGGCCCGCGGCGCCGGCCGCTGCCGCCGCGCCGGTCGGACGCTCGGCCAAGCACGCCCTGCTGCACCGGCTGCACGCCCGCTCCAATTCCGGCATGGTCTTCCTGCGCGACGTGGGCAAGGTCTTCGACGAACTGCTCGACGCGCCGCGCGCCGTCCGCGACTGATCCGGCGGCTTCGCGCCCCGCGATGCCCGTGCGAGCGCTGTAGCGCGGCCACGGATTCCTGCCATGACATTTCGCCGGGTGGACTTCTTCCGCCGCCATGGGCCATCTGGCGCAAAAATGCGCAGGAGGACCAGATGGCAGACGGAACGTTCGCAGCTCTGATGCTGGTGGCGGGACTGACCGACATGAACGTGAACCATTGCAGTGCCGACGGCTGTCTGGCGCGCAGCATGGAGACGCCGCGGCTGTCGCTGTCGGTGGGCGGCGTGGTGCCGCGCGAGGCCGACAGCGCCGCGGAGATTTACCTGCGGCACGACCCGGCGACGCGCTTCGGCCCCTTCGGCACCGCGCTCGGCCTGTCGGTCGGGCAGGAGGGCGAGACCTGGCTCGGCGCCGGCATGACCTGGCACACCTGGCTCGGCGCCAGCCCGTTCTATGCCGAGCTGCACGCCATGCCGGGCCTCTACATCGACAATGGCGGCTTCGATCTCGGCGGGCCGGTGGCGTTCCGCTCGGGTCTCGAGCTGGGCTACGAGGCGCCGAGCGGCTGGCGCTACGCGCTGAGCTACGATCACCGGTCGAATGCCGGGCTCTACGACGAGAATCCCGGCATCGAGACGGTGCAGTTCCGCGTCTCCGTGCCGCTGCGCTGAGCCTTTCCGGCGCCGCGCCGGGCGCCGCGCAGTCCTCCGGGCGGCCCTGAGGGGCCGCCTTTTTCGTGTCAGACGGCCGGAACCGCGCCGGTATCCTTCAAGCCTAAAATAAAATACTTGCATTTGCAGATAAACTTTGCTGCCATCGTTTCCGGGCGAACAGGGAAGGAGAGAGCGGTGCGGATTGCGGTACTCGGAGGCGGCAACGGATCCTACGCGGCGGTGGCCGATGCGGTCGAGGCGGGGCACGAGGTGCGCTGGTGGCGGCGCGATGCGGCGAATTTCGCGCCGCTCGGCACGCCGCCGCGGCTGCGCGTCACCGACCATGCCGGCAGCCGCGACATCGCGGTCGAAACCACCGCCGATCTCGGCCAGGCGCTCGACGGCGCCGCGGTGATCCTGGCGCCGATGCCGGCCTTCGCGCAGGAGGATCTGGCCGGCGCGCTGGCGCCGCATCTCGTCGACGGCCAGGTGATCTACCTGGCGCCGGGCTCCTTCGGGTCGTGGATCATGCTGGAGCGCGTGCGGCAGGCCGGCTGCACCGCCGATGTGGCGATCTGCGAGACCGGCACCCTGCCGTGGCTCTGCCGCAAGCAGGGCGAGGCCGAGGTGCGGATCACCACGCGGGCCTCGCGCCTGCCCACCGGGGTGCTGCCGGCGCGGCTCACCGATCACGCGCTGATGCGGCTGGCGGAGGTCTATCCGGGCGCCATCGAGCGCTGCGAGGATGCGCTCTCGGCGGCGCTGATGAATGCCGGGCCGATCATCCATCCGCCGCTGATCCTGATGAATGCCGGGCCGATCCAGCATTTCGACAAGTGGGACATCCACAACGAGGGCACCCAGCCGGCGATCCGCGCGGTGCACGACGCGCTCGATGCCGAGCGCATCGCGATCCGCGAGAAGCTGGGCTACGGCGCGCCGCATTTCCCGCTGCGCGACCATTACGAGACCTCGGACTGGATGTACGGCAACCTCGCGCATGACAAGCTGGTGGGCTCGGGCGACTGGCACGAGAGCCTCGATCTCAAGACCCACCGCTACATGACCGAGGACATCGAGGTCGGGCTGGCGCTGCTGGTCTCGGTGGGCGAATGGGCCGGCGTGCCGACGCCGGTCGCCTCCGGGCTGCTGGCGGTCGCCGGGGCGGTGACCGGCCGCGACCCGCGCCGCGACGGCCGCACCTTCGAGCGGCTGGGCCTCGCCGGGCGCAGCCCGGCGGAGCTGCAGCGGACCCTGGCCGAGGGGCTGGCCGAGGCCGCGTCCGGGGTCCCGGCGTGAGCCGCAAGGCCGCCTGCATCGGGGCCGGGCGGATGGGCCGGGGCATCGCCCAGGCGCTGGCCTATGGCGGCGCGGAGATCGCGCTTCTCGATGCCCGGCCGCGCGACGCGGCGGGGTTCGAGGCCTATCGCGCGGCGGTCCTGGCGGAGGTGGAGACCGGGCTCGGCATGGTGGCCGGGCTCGGCGGCTTCGACCCGGGCCATCTGTCCGCGCTGATGGCACGGGTCTCGGTGCACCCGCTGGACGCCGCGGCACAGGCGCTCGACGGCGCCGAGCTGGTCTTCGAGGCGGTGCCCGAGATCCGCGACGCCAAGGCCGATGCCTTCGCGCTCTTCGACGCCCATGCCGGGGCGACGGCGATCCTCGCCTCCACCACCTCGACGATGCTGGCCACCGACCTCGCCGCGCTGACCCGGCGGCCGGAGCGCTTCCTGAACGCGCATTGGCTGAACCCGGCGCTGCTAGTGCCGCTGGTCGAGCTCAGCCCCTGCGACGAGACCGCGCCCGAGGTGCTGGAGCGGGTGCGCGCCGAGCTCGAGGCGCTCGGCAAGGTGCCGGTGACCTGCAAGGCCGCGCCGGGCTACATCGTGCCGCGCATCCAGGCGCTGGCGATGAACGAGGCGGCCCGCCTGGTCGAGGAGGGCGTGGCCTCCGCCGAGGACGTGGACCGGGCGGTGAAATACGGCTTCGGGCTGCGCTTCTCGGTGCTGGGATTGCTGGAATTCATTGACTGGGGCGGCGGCGACATCCTCTATCATGCCAGCCGCTACATGGCCGCGGCCACCGGCGAGGAGCGCTTCGCGCCGCCGGCCATCGTGGCCGAGAACATGGAGGCGGGCCGCATCGGAATGAAATCCGGGCAGGGCTTCTACGATTATTCCGGCCGCGACGTCGCGGCCTATCAGCGCGACCGTATGGGCGCCTTTCTTGCCGCCTTGCGGCAGGCCGGGCTGTTCCGACCTCCGGCGACATGACCCGGGGCCAACCCGGGCCGGGCCGATCACAACAGGGAGTCACTCGATGACGAAATTCACCACCTTGACCAGCGTTCTGGGCCTCGCCGCCGCGCTGGCGTCGCCGGCGGCGGCCGAGGACACGATCCGGGCCGTCACCGCCTTCCCGTCGCAGCTGGCGTTCAGCCAGTCCTTCCTCGGCTTCGTCGACCTCGTGAACGAACGCGGCGAGGGCGTGGTGCGGATCGATTATGTCGGCGGCCCCGAGGCGATCCCGCAGAACCAGCAGATGGACGCCACCAAGCGCGGCGTGGTCGACATGCATTACGGTCCGGCCTCGTTCCACCTCGGCACCATGCCCGAGGCCGATGCCTGGGTCGGCTCCACCGTCACCGCCATGGAGGCGCGCGAGAACGGCGGCTTCGCCCTGATGCAGGAGGCCTTCTCCGAGAAGCTCGGCGTCGAGCTGCTGGCGCATATCGACAGCGGCATCCAGTTCCACGTCTACACCGTGAACGAGCCCGGCCGCGACGCCGAGGGCAACCTGCAATTCGACGGCGCCAAGCTGCGCAGCCAGCCGATCTACAAGTCCTTCTTCGAGGAGCTGGGCGCGGTGCCGATCTCGGTCCCGGTGCCCGACGTCTATACCGGGCTCGAGCGCAACACCTTCGACGGCGCCGGCTGGCCGATCGTCGCGATCCAGGATCTGTCCTGGGACAAGTTCCTGAAATACCGCGTCGATCCGGGCTTCTTCCAGACCGACCTGGCGATCGTCATGAACCCCGACAAGTGGCAGGGCCTGAGCGAGGAGGCGCGCACGCTGCTGTCCGAGGTCGCCGCCGAATACGAACAGATCTCCTACGACGCCTTCCAGGACGTGATCGCCGAGACCGACGCCAAGGTCCGCGAGCAGGGCATGACGGTGATCGAGCTCGAGGGCGAGGCCCGCGAGGCCTATCTCGACGCCGCCTATGACAGCGCCTGGGCGCGCATGGAAGCCGCCGGAACGGAGCGCTACGACGCGCTGCGCGAGGCGTATTACGACCGGTGACCCACTCTCGGAACGGTCGCGCGGGGGCGGCGCCGGCATGGCCGGCCGCCCCCGCACCCAGCGGGGGACAGGCGATGGCGCGGCTGCTGCGGCTCTATGACGGCGTGATCTTCGGCCTCGCGGGGCTGGCCGCCTCGGTCTTCGTGCTGATGGTGGTGGGCATCGTCGTCGATGTGGGGCTGCGCAATCTCGGCCTGCGGCCGCTGCAACCCTCGAGCGCGCTGATCGAGTACGGGCTGCTCTTCGCCACCATGGCGGGCGCTCCCTGGCTGATCCGCGATCGCGGCCACGTGGCGATCCGGGCGCTGATGGGGCAGCTGCCGGAGCGCGCCGCGGGCCTCATCGACCGCGCCGCGCTGGTCTTCTGTATCGCCATCCTGGCGCTGCTGAGCTGGCGCGCCGGGGTGGTCGCCTGGGAAGCGGTGGAGGCCGGCGCCCAGGACATCCGCTCGATCGCGCTGCCGTCGTGGATCCTGCCCTCCATGCTGGCCACCGGCTTCGCGCTGATGGCCACGGAATTCCTGCGTCTGCTGCTGCGCGGGGAAACCTACGACGCGTCGAACGCGCAGCACTGAACAGGAAAGGGGCGGGGCGATGATGGTCTGGTATGGCGCGGCGGGGCTGATGATCGGCGGCGTGCTGCTGCTGATGGGGCTCGGCCTGCCGGTGGCGCTGGCCTTTCTCGGCATCAACATCCTCGGCGCGGTGCTGTTTCTCGGCGGCATGCCGGGGATCGACCAGCTCATCGCCAATGCCACCGACAGCGTCACCTCGTTCAGCCTCGTCCCGGTGCCGCTCTTCGTGCTGATGGGCGAGCTGCTGTTCCAGTCGGGCCTGGCGCTGCGGGTCTTCGACGCGCTCGACAAGTGCCTGGGCTCGGCCCGCGGCCGGCTGAGCTACATGACGGTGGCGGGCGGCACGCTCTTCGCCACGCTCTCGGGCTCCTCGATGGCCAACACGGCGATGCTCGGCACCACGCTGATGCCCGAGATGACCAAGCGCGGCTACAAGAACGCACTGGTGATGGGGCCGATCCTCGCCACCGGCAGCCTTGCGATGATCATCCCGCCCTCGTCGCTCGCCGTGCTCCTGGGCTCGCTCGCCCGCATCGACGTGGGCGCGCTCTTGATCGCCGGGGTGCTGCCGGGGCTGGTCCTCGCCGTGCTCTTCGCACTGACCATCCGCACGCTGATCTTCCTCGATCCCGACGCCGCCCCGGCCTATGCCGCCGAGCGCGCCCCGGCGCGCGAGATCGCCCGTGCGCTGCTGCGCGACGTGGCGCCGATGGGCCTGGTGATCTTTGCGGTGATCGGCCTGATCCTGCTCGGCTGGGCCACCCCGACCGAAAGCGCCGCCTTCGGCGTGCTGGCCGTGGCGATCCTGGCGCTGGCCTATCGCCGGCTCGACGCCGGCGTCATCGTGCGCTCCCTGCGCGGCACGCTGGCGGTGTCGGTGATGATGCTGACGATCATCGTCGCCTCCACCACCTTCGCGCAGATCCTCGCCTTTTCCGGCGCCTCGCGCGGGGTGGTGCAATGGGCCACCGGCTTCGAGGTCTCGGGCTACGTGATGCTGCTCTTCATCTTCCTCGTGCTGCTGGTCATGGGGATGTTCATGGACCAGCTGTCGATCATGATGCTGTCGCTGCCGATCTTCATGCCGCTGGTGATCCATTTCGGCTTCGACACGGTGTGGTTCGGGGTCTTCATGCTGGTGGCCCTCGAGCTGAGCCTCGTAACCCCGCCATTCGGCTTGCTGTTGTTCGTGATGCTCGGGGTGGCGCCGCGCGGCACCACGCTCTGGGACGTGACCCGGGCGGTGTTCCCCTACATCCTCTGCACGCTGGTCCTGCTGATCCTGCTGGTGCTGTTCCCCGGCCTCGCCACCTGGCTTCCGGGCCTCTGAGGGCGCGGGCGATGCGGATCTGGTACCAGAGCTATGTCGACCGCGAGAATGGCGGCGCCTATTGGGAGGAGCTGCAGGCCCATCTCGACGCCATCGCCCGGCCGGGGACCGAGATCCTGGTGCACGGCATCACGCCCTTCGACAGCTATGCCCACCCGCTGGTGGAGTTCCGCTGCGCGCGCGAGATGATCTGCAACGCCGTGCAGGCCGAGCGCGAGGGCTACGACGCCTTCGTCATCGGCCATTTCCAGGATGCCGGGCTCTACGAGGCGCGGGCGGCGGTGGACATTCCCGTCCTGGCGCTTGGCGAGACCTCGATGCTGCAGGCCTGCATGCTGGGCCAGAAGATCGGCATCGTGACGATCAACCGCCGCTTCATCCCGTGGTTTCACCACCAGATCGGCAGATACGGTCTGCGCGAGCGGGTGACCGACGTCTACGCGATGGATTTCGAGCCGGGCCAGATCCTCGGCGCCTACGGCTCTGAGGCGCGGCGCGACGAGGTGGCGCGGCTCTTTGCCGAGCAGGCCGCGCCGATGATCGCCGCCGGCACCGACGTGCTGATCCCCGGCGGCGGCATCCCGATGCTGCTCTTCGCGCAGATCCACGGCCACCGGGTCGGCGGGCTGCCGGTGGTGAACGGCATCCCGCTCGCAGTGAAGCAGGCCGAGATGGCGGTGGAGATGAAGCGCGACTGGGGGCTGTCGGTCAGCCGGACCGGCGATTTCGTCCAACCCCCGCGCGCGGTCATCGACGAGTTCCTGGAACACCCCGCCCGGCACCCCGCCCGCGACATGTGAGCGTGCTGCGGTCCCGTCGGGTGGCGCGGGGCGGCCCGCCGGGCCGGTCGGATCGAGTCGCCGACCGCGTTCCGCTTCGCGCGCACCCATGACCTCCCAGCCACGCCGGGGACGGGCCGCTGGGCGCGCGCCGGGTCGGGGGCTGGCGCTGCGACGCCGGAGGCGTCCGCTTGATCCCCGCCACGCCCCTCCACCGCCCGACCCTTGCGCGCGGGCGGTATCGCGCCACGCCGCGAGACGGCCCGGCGCCTGCGGTGCTGCTCGGGCAGGGCGCCCCGGGCGGCGGGCCGGGATCACGCCGGCCGTTCAGGCCGGGACGCGGCGGCCCTTCAGGCGTCCTGCTTCAGGCGGAAGCGCTGGATCTTGCCGGTCTCGGTCTTCGGCAGCGCGTCCACGAACTTCACCGAGCGGGGATACTTGTAGGGCGCGATCGCCGCCTTGACGTGGTCCTGCAGAAGTTTCACCAGCGCCGCGCAGGGCTCCTCGCCCTCGGCCAGCACCACATGCGCCTCGACGATCTGGCCGCGGTCGGGGTCGGGCTGGCCCACCACGGCGCATTCCGCCACCGCCGGGTGCGCGAGCAGCGCCGCCTCGACCTCCGGCCCGGCGATGTTGTAGCCGGCCGAGATGATCATGTCGTCGTTGCGCGCGGCGAAATGCAGGTAGCCGTCTTCGTCCATCACGAAGGCGTCGCCGGTGATGTTCCAGCCATCCGCGACATAGCCGGCCTGCCGGTCGTCGGCGAGGTAGCGGCAGCCGGTGGGGCCGCGCACCGCCAACCGGCCGACCTCGCCGCGCGGCGCCTCGCTGCCATCCTCGGCGAGGATCTTCGCCTCGTAGCCGGTCACCGGCTTGCCGGTGCAGGCCGGGCGGTGGTCGTCGAAGCGGTTGGAGATGAAGATGTGCAGCATCTCGGTGGCGCCGATGCCGTCGAGCATCGGCTTGCCGGTCTTGGCCATCCATTCCTCGTAGACCGGCGCCGGCAGCGTCTCTCCGGCGGAGACCGCGGCGCGCAGGCTGGAGAGGTCCGCGCCCTCGTCCATCGCCTTCAACATCACCCGGTAAGCCGTTGGCGCCGTGAAGGAAACCGTCGCTTTGAATTTCTCGATGATGTCGATCATGTTGGGCGGCGAGGCATTCTCCAGGAGCGTCGCCGCGGCGCCGAAGCGCAGCGGAAAGACCGCCAGCCCGCCCAGCCCGAAGGTGAAGGCCAGGGGCGGCGAGCCGACGAAGACGTCGTCCGGCGTGACGTTCAGCACCTCCCGGGCGTAGCCGTCGGCGATGATCAGGATGTCGCGGTGGAAATGCATCGTCGCCTTGGGCGACCCGGTGGTGCCCGAGGTGAAGCCCAGAAGCGCGACGTCGTCGCGCCCCGTCGGCACCGACTCGAAGGTCACCGACTTCTCCAGCGCCAGCCGGTCGAGCTCGGCGTCGTGGTTCGAGGTGCCGTCGAAGCCCACCACCTTCTTCAGGAAGGTGCTCGACTTGGCGCAGGTCACCATCTCGTCCATCAGCCGGGTGTCGCAGAGCGCGAACTGCACCTCGGCCTTGTCGACGATCTTGGCCAGCTCGCCGGCGCGCAGCAGCGGCATGGTGTTGACGACCACCGCGCCGGCCTTCGTCGCGGCCAGCCAGGCCGCCACCATGGCGGGGTTGTTGGCGGACCGGATCAGCACGCGATTTCCAGGCTTTACGCCGAGGTCCTCGACCAGAGCATGAGCCAGCCGGTTGGTCCAGTCGGCGAGCTCCTTGTAGGTCCGGCGGCGGCCGTTGCCGATCAGCGCGGTGCGGTCGCCATGGCCCTTGGCGACCATCGCGTCGGTCAGCTCGACGCCGACGTTCAGCCGCTCGGGATAGTCGAACCCGTCGAGCAGGAAATCGGGCCATTGCGCCGGCGGCGGCAGGTTGTCCCGGGTGAAGGTGTCGGTGTGGGCCGAGGGCCCGAGGAGGTCGTGGGCGGTCGCTTCGGTCATCTTCGCGCTCCCTGTGCGCTGGCCAGAATTCGGCCTCGATTGGCCGGGGCGGGTTGGCCCGCCTCCGGCGGTCTGTCAGCCCGCGGCGTCGAGCGCGGCGCGGGCGATGATCACCTTCTGCACGTCCGAGGCGCCCTCGTAGATGCGCAGCGCCCGGATTTCGCGGTACAGGCGTTCCACCGTGGCGCCCGAGCGCACGCCGTCGCCGCCATGCAGCTGCACCGCCGCGTCGATCACCTTCTGCGCCTCGTCGGTGGCGTAGAGCTTGGCCATCGCAGCCTCGCGGCTGACCCGCGGCGCGCCCTGATCCTTGGTCCAGGCGGCGCGGTAGACGAGCAGCGCGCTCGCATCGACGCGCAGCGCCATCTCGGCGATATGGGCCTGCACCATCTGCAGATCCGAGAGCGGCTTGCCCTGCACCTGCCGCGCCGTGACGCGCGCCAGCGCCTCGTCGAGGGCCCGGCGGGCAAAGCCGAGCGCCGCGGCGGCCACGGTGGTGCGGAACACGTCGAGCACCGACATGGCGATCTTGAAGCCCTGTCCGGGCTGGCCGATCAGCGCAGACCTTGGCAGCCGGGCGCCGTCGAAGCGCAGCGTCGCCAGCGGGTGCGGCGCGATGGTGTCGAGCCGTTCGGCGATCTCCAGCCCGGGCGTGTCGGCGGGCAGCACGAAGGCCGAGAGGCCCTTGGCCCCCGGGCCTTCGCCGGTGCGGGCGAAGAGCGTGTAGACATCGGCGATGCCGCCATTCGAGATCCAGGTCTTTTCGCCGTCGAGCACCCAGGCGTCGCCGTCGTCGCGCGCCGTCATGGTCGAGTTGGCGACGTCGGAGCCCGATTGCGGCTCGGTCAGCGCGAAGGCGGAAATCGCCCTCCCGCTGCGGGTCAGCGGCAGCCATTCGGCCTGCTGCGCCGAGCTGCCGAAAAGCGAGATCGCCCCGGTCCCCAGCCCCTGCATGGCGAAGGCGAAATCCGCCAGCCCGTCATGGCGCGCCAGCGTTTCGCGGCTGAGGCAGAGGGTGCGCACGTCGAGCGGCGCCGGCGCGGTGGGGTCGATGGCGGTTGGCGCCAGCCAGCCGGCTTCGCCCAGCCGGCGCACGAGGTCGCGGCAGGTGGCGTCGGTGTCGTGGTGGTCGATCGGCCCCAGCCCCGCGGCGAACGCCTCCAGCCCCTCGGCATGGGCGCGGTGGCTCGGCTCCAGGAACGGCCAGTCGAGATAGGATCTGTCCGCCATCAATCGCCCTCGAAGACCGGTTTTTCCTTCGCCACGAAGGCGTTGTAGGCGCGGGTGAAATCCTCGGTCTGCATGCAGATGGCCTGGGCCTGGGCCTCGGATTCGATCGCCTGCTCCAGCGACATCGACCATTCCTGGTTCAGCATGGTCTTGGTCATCATGTGGCCGAAAGTCGGACCCTCGGCGATCCTGCGGGCCAGCTTCACCGCCTCGGCCTCGAGATCCGCCGCCGGCACGAGGCGGTTCCAGAAGCCCCAGGCCGCGCCCTCCTCGGCGCTCATCGCGCGGCCGGTATAGAGGAGCTCCGCCGCGCGGCCCTGGCCGATGATCCGGGGCAGCATGGCGCAGGCGCCCATGTCGCAGCCGGCGAGGCCCACGCGGGTGAACAGGAAGGCGGTCTTGGCCTCCGGCGTCGCCAGCCGCAGGTCCGAGGCCATGGCGATGATCGCGCCGGCGCCGACGCAGACGCCGTCGGCGGCGGTGATGACGGGCGTGCCGCAATTGATCATCGCCTTGACCAGATCGCCGGTCATCCGGGTGAAGGCCAGAAGCTCCTTCATGCTCATCCGGGTCAGCGGGCCGATGATGTCGTGCACGTCGCCGCCGGAGCAGAAATTGCCGCCGTTCGAGGCGAAGACCACGGCTTTCACGCTGTCGTCGTAATGCAGATCGCGGAACCAGTCGCGCAGCTCGGCATAGCTGTCGAAGGTCAGCGGGTTCTTGCGGTCCGGCCGGTCGAGGCGGATCACCGCCACGGCGCCGTCGATCTCGCAGCGAAAATGGGTGGTGTCGGTTCTCATGCCTCGTCGTCCTCGTTCCTGTGCGTCAGCGCGTCGAAGCGGTCGCAAAGACCGTTGGCCTCGGCGGCGGTGAAATCCTCGAGCAACTCGCCGATCCAGGCCTCGTGCGCGGCGGCCTGCCGGGCGAATTCCTGCTCCCCCTTGCGGGTCAGGCGCACCAGCGAGGCGCGGCGGTCGCCCGGGACCTGCACCCGCACCACCAGGCCGTCCTCGGCCAGCCGGTCGACGATGCCGGTGACGTTGCCGTTCGAGACCCGGAGCACGCCCGACAGCGCGCTCATCTTCAGGCCCTGATCGTAGCGCGCCAGCGCGGCCATCACGTCGAAGCGGGGCAGGGTGGTGTCGAATTCGGTGCGCAGCCGGTCGCGCAGCGCCGACTCGACCCGGCGGGTGCTCTTCAGCATCCGGAGCCACAGCCTCAGCCGTGCCTTGCTTTCCTCGTCCGTCACCGGACGCTCCCTCACATCGCCGTCGTTTCCGTGCCGCACCGCCCGTCGCTCCACTGCCTTGTCAGGAGGGTAGGCTAGGCAGCGGCGAAGTTTGTTTCAAGCAAAAAAGGTTTGAGCTTGAAATACTCTGCGGGGGCTGTAACGATACCCGAAAGGCCGGCGCTGATCGGCCGGGACGACGGGGAGAAACGCGTGATCGTGCACCGTATCACGGATTGGGACGACGCCTACGAGAACGGACGCAACATCCCGGGCGGGACCGATTATCCCGGCCCCTGGGTGGCGCCGGCCGCGGCCTTCCGCGACGCGGCACGGGGGCGGCTGGACGTGGCCTACGGTCCCGCGCCGCGCAACCGCTACGACCTGTTCTTGCCCGAGGGCACGCCGCGCGGGCTCTTCGTTTTCGTGCATGGCGGCTATTGGGTGGCGCTCGACAAGTCCTACTGGTCGCATCTCGCGGCCGGGGCGCTGGCACGCGGCTGGGCGGTGGCGATGCCGTCCTACACGCTCTGCCCCGAGGCCTCGATCGCCGAGATCACCGCCGAGATCGGCGCCGCCATCGACCACGCGGCCGGCGAGGTGGCGGGGCCGGTGGTGCTGTCCGGCCATTCCGCCGGCGGCCACCTCGTCACCGCGATGATGTGCGAGGACAGCCCGCTTTCCGAGGCCACCCGGGCGCGGCTCGCGCATGTCGTCTCGATTTCCGGCCTGCACGACCTGCGCCCGATGCTGCGCACCGCGCGCAACGCGCAGCTCGGCCTCGACATGGCGCGCGCCGAGGCCAATTCCCCGGCGCTCAAGCGGCCGCTGCCGGACGTGCGGCTGACCGCCTGGGTGGGCGGTGCGGAGCGGCAGGAATTCCTGCGCCAGACCGCGCTGATCGCCAATATCTGGCACGGGCTCGGCGCCGAGACGCTGGCTCATGTCGAACCCGACCGCCACCATTTCAGCGTGATCGACGGCCTTGCCGATCCCGCCTCCCCCCTGATGCAGGCGGCACTCCGGCCCGTCGCGCAGGCTGACCCCAGAAAGGACTTGCAAGGCCAATGAGATAACGGCCTGATGAAGGGCCGCAAGACCGACCGGCACGACGCCCGACAGACGGCGCGGCCTCTGACAAACCGACACGGGAGAGACCACAGATGACCCACAAGACCACGCTTCTGGCCACGACGATCCTGTCGCTCGGCCTGGCCCAGGCGGCGACCGCCCAGGACGTGCCCGCCGCGGCCGAGGACGACGTTCTGAAGATCGGCCTGATCTACACCCTGTCGGGCCCCGCTGCGGCGCTCGGCGAGCAGGCCCGCAACGGCTTCATGCTGGCGGCCGAGACGATCGGCGATCTCGGCGGCATGAAGACCGAGATCATCGTCGTCGACGACGAGCAGCGCCCCGACCTCGCCGCGGACAATGCCCGCGAGCTGGTGCAGCGCGAGAATGTCGATTTCGTGGTCGGTCCGATCTTCTCCAACATCCTGGTGGCGATCCACCAGCCGGTGACCGAGACCGGCACGATCCTGATCTCCACCAATGCCGGCACCTCGAACTTCGCCGGGGCGGAGTGCCACGAGAACTTCTTCGTCACCTCCTACCAGAACGACCAGAACCACGAGGTGATGGGCGCCTACGCGCAGCAGCAGGGCTACCAGAACGTCTTCCTGATGGCGCCGAACTACCAGGCTGGCAAGGACAGCCTCGCGGGCTTCAAGAACTCCTATACCGGCGGCGTCGCCGGCGAGGTCTTCACCGAGCTCGGACAGCTCGACTTCTCGTCGGAGCTGGCGCAGATCGCCGCCTTCCAGCCCGACGCGCTCTTCACCTTCATGCCTGGCGGCATGGGCGTGAACCTCGTCAAGCAATACAGCCAGGCGGGCCTCTCCTCGATTCCGTTCCTGTCGGCCTTCACCGTGGACGAGACCACGCTGCCGGCGACCCAGGACGCCGCCGTGGGGCTTCTCGGCGGCGCCAACTGGGCGCCCGACATGGAGAATGAGGCCAACGAGGAATTCGTTTCGGCCTATATCGAGAAATACGGCCACGTGCCCGGCACCTACGCCATGCAGGCCTATGACGCGGCGCAGCTGATCCATTCGGCGGTCGAAAAGGTCGGCGGCGACCTGACCGACCGCGACGCGTTGCGCGCGGCGATCAAGGAGGCCGATTTCGACAGCCCGCGCGGCGACTTCTCCTTCGGCGTCAACAACTATCCCGTCCAGGATTTCTGGCTGGTCGAGGCGGTGAAGCGCGAGGACGGCATGTACGGCACCTCGGCCAAGGAGAAGATCTTCGACGATTACGTCGATAACTACGCCGAGCAGTGCGAGATGGGCGGCGCCTGATCCGAAAGAAAGGGAGGGACCACGTCCATGGCCAATCTCTTCGTTCTGCAATTGCTGAACGGGCTGCAGCTCGGCGTGCTGCTGTTCCTGATCGCCGCCGGGCTGACGCTGGTCTTCGGCATCATGGACGTGGTCAATCTCGCCCACGGCGTCCTCTACATGGTGGGCGCCTACCTTCTGGCCACCTTCGCGGCGATGACCGGCAGCTTCTGGTGGGGTCTCCTGCTGATGCTGCCGGGCGCCGTCGCGGTGGGGCTCATCCTCGAAGTGGTGGTGATCCGAAGGCTCTACGCGCGCTCGCATCTCGACCAGGTGCTGGCGACCTTCGGGCTGGTGATGATCGCCAATGAAAGCGTGAAGATCATCTGGGGCACCTCGCCGCTCTCGGTGCCGATGCCGGACATCCTGTCGGGCTCGGTGCCGCTGATGGGCCCGCTGCAATACCCGGTCTACCGCATCGCCATCATCGTCGCCGGCCTCGCCGTGGCCGCGGGGCTCTTCCTGATGGTCAACTACACCCGCATCGGCATGCTGCTGCGGGCCGGCGCCACCAACCGCACCATGGTCTCGGCGCTCGGCGTCGATATCGGCAAGCTCTTCGCCATCGTCTTCACCCTCGGGGCGGTGCTGGCCTGCTTTGCCGGCGCGCTGGTCGCCCCGATCCTGTCGGTCGATACCGGCATGGGCGAAAGCGTGCTGATCCTGACCTTCGTGGTGGTCGTCATCGGCGGCATCGGCTCGATCAAGGGCGCCTTCCTCGGCGCCATCCTGGTCGCCGTGGTGGACACGCTGGGCGGCGTTTTCGGCCCGATCCTGCTGCGCTCGGTGCTGGAGCCGGCGGCCGCCGGGCAGACCGGCCGGATGCTGGCGCCGATGCTGGTCTACATCCTGATGGCGGCGATCCTCTTCGCCCGTCCCGCGGGTCTCTTCGGAGGGCGCGGCTGATGGCGACCCAGAGCATTCCCGCCGCCGCCGACACCCGGCGCCCGGCGCTGGCGCCCCGCGTCAAGGCGGCGCTCGTCCTCTTCGCGCTCTTCGCCGCGCTGCCGCCGGTGGCCGAGGCGCTCGACGACCCGTTCCTGACCCTGATCGGCACCCGCATCCTGGCCTACGCGATGGCGGCGCTGGCGCTCGACCTGATCCTCGGCTTCGGCGCCATGGTCTCCTTTGGCCACGCCGCCTATCTGGGCTTCGGCACCTATGCCGTGGCGATCCTGTCGAGCTACGGCGTCAACGACCTGCTCCTGCAGGTCCTGGCCGCGGTCGCGGTCTCGGCGCTCTTCGCTTTCGTCACCGGGGCGATCTCGCTCCGGACCCGGGGCGTCTACTTCATCATGATCACCCTGGCCTTCGGGCAGATGGCCTTCTTCTTCTTCATCTCGCTCTCGGCCTATGGCGGCGATGACGGCTACGGGCTGCGCAACCGTTCCACGGTGTTCGGCTCCGACCTCCTCGAGAACGACGTGACGCTCTACTACGTCACGCTGGCCGTGCTGATCGCGCTGTTCTGGATCTGCCACCGCATCGTCGGCGCGCGCTTCGGCCGGGTGCTGACCGGCATCCGCGAGAACCGCCTGCGCATGGAGGCGGTGGGCTACCGGCCCTTCCGCTACCAGCTCACCGCCTTCGTGATCTCGGGCTGCATGACCTCGGTGGCCGGCGTCTTCCTCGCCAACCAGGCCGAGTTCGTCTCGCCCGCCTTCATGTCCTGGCACCGCTCGGGCGAGCTCATCGTGATGGTGGTGCTGGGCGGCATCGGCACGCTTACCGGGGCCATCGGCGGCGCCGTGGCGGCGCTGCTGCTGGAGGAGTTCCTGGGCGCCCTGACCGAGCATTGGCGGCTGTGGTTCGGCGTCTTCCTGGTGCTGATGGTGCTGTTCTCGCCCCGCGGCATCACCGGCGCGCTGGAGCGCATGGGGCTGGGGAGGCGTCCGGAATGAGCCATCTGCAGGTCCGCAACCTCGCCAAGAGCTTCGGCGCTCTGAAGGTCACCGACGACGTCACCCTCGACGTGGCGCCGGGCGAGCTGCACGCCATCATCGGCCCGAACGGCGCCGGCAAGACCACGCTGATCGCCCAGCTTTCGGGCCAGCTGGCGCCGGATGCCGGGCGCATCGCGCTCGACGGCCGGGACATCACCGCCACCTCGATGCCGGAGCGGGTCCATCTGGGTCTCGCCCGCAGCTTCCAGATCACCCAGATCCTGCCCGGCTTCACGGTGCTCGAGAACGTGGCGCTGGCGGTGCAGGCGCGCGCCGGCTCCTCCTTCCGGTTCTTCGCCCCGGTGGCGCGGGAGGCCGAGCTGAATGCCCGCGCCCTCGCCGCGCTCGAGGAGGCGGGCCTGGCCGAGCGCGCCCCGGTGCCGGCCCGGGCGCTGAGCCACGGCGAGCACCGGCGTCTGGAGCTGGCCATCGCGCTCGCCACCGAGCCCCGCGTGCTGCTCCTAGACGAGCCGCTGGCGGGCGTCGGCGGCGAGGAGGCGCAGGCCTTCGTCGCCCGGCTCAAGCGCTTCAAGGGCCGCGTCACCATGCTGCTGATCGAGCACGACATGGAGGCGGTCTTCGCGCTCGCCGACCGCGTCTCGGTGCTGGTCTATGGCCGCCTGATCGCCACCGGCACACCCGAGGAGGTGCGCGCCGATCCGCAGGTCCGCGCCGCCTATCTCGGCGAGGAGGAGGACGCCTGATGCTGCGTGTCGAGGGACTGGAAGCCGCCTATGGCGACAGCCGCATCCTGTTCGGGATCGATCTCGAGGTCGGCCCCGGCGAGGTGGTGACCCTGCTCGGGCGCAATGGCATGGGCAAGACCACCACGATCAAGTCGATCTTCGGCCTCCTGAAGCCGCGCGCCGGCCGGGTCAGCGTCGACGGCACCGACCTGACCGGCGCCGATCCGCACAGGGTGGCGCTGGCCGGGCTCGGGCTGGTTCCCGAGGGCCGGCAGATCTTTCCCACCCTGAATGTCGAGGAGAACCTGCGCGCCACCGCCCGGCCCGGGCCCTGGACGCTGCCGCGGATCTACGAGCTGTTCCCGCGTCTGGCCGAGCGCCGGCGCAACATGGGCGACCAGCTCTCGGGCGGCGAGCAGCAGATGCTGGCGATCGGCCGGGCGCTGATGACCAATCCCCGCCTCGTGGTGCTCGACGAGGCCACCGAGGGGCTGGCGCCGCTCATCCGCGCCGACATCTGGGCCTGCCTGGAGAAGCTCAAGCGCGAGGGCGAGGCGATTCTGGTGATCGACAAGAACGTCGATGCCCTGACCCGCTTCGCCGACCGCCACGTGGTGATCGAGAAGGGCCGGGTGGTCTGGACCGGCACCACCGCCGAGATCCTCGCCACCCCCGAAGTGAAGGACCGTTTCCTGCATGTCTGAGCAATCCAAGGGATCGAAACCCATGACCATGCTGCCCGGCGTCACCAAGTCCAATTCCGGCCTCGACGGGGTCACCTGGAACATCCTCGGGCAGACCTACGTGCCCAAGCAGCGTTCCGAGAACTCGATGGCCTGGCACGCGACGCTGCCCAAGGGCACCTTCGTGCCGCCGCACATCCACCCGACCCAGGACGAGTTCATCTACGTGCTCGAGGGCCGCTTCGACCTGCTGCTGAACGGGGTCGAGACCTATGCCGAGCCGGGCGACCTGATCCGGCTGCCGATGAACGTGCCGCACGGCATCTTCAACAAGACCGACACGACGATCAAATGCCTGTTCTGGGTGGCGCCGACGCGGCGGCTCTACGACCTGTTCTGGGCGCTGCACAATCTCGGCCCCGACGCCAACCCGGCCGACGTGGTGGCGGTCTCGGCCGAGCACGAGGTCGACTTCCTGCCGCCCCCCGAGGAGGGCTGAGCCCATGCGGGTCGTGATCGCAGGGGCCGGGATCGGCGGCCTCACCACGGCGCTGATGTGCCATGCCCGCGGCATTCCGGTGCAGCTCTACGAGGCCGCCCGCGAGGTCCGCGAGGTCGGCGTCGGCATCAACGTGCTGCCGCACGCCATCCGCGAACTGGCCGGGCTCGGGCTGCTGCCCGAGCTCGACCGGGTCGGCGTGCGGACCCGCAAGCTGGCCTACCTGACGCGCCAGGGCCAAGAGGTCTGGACCGAGCTGCGCGGCAAGCATGCCGGCCACGACGTGCCGCAATTCTCGATCCATCGCGGCCGGTTGCAGAAGATCATCCACGATGCGGTGCTCGACCGGCTGGGGCCGGGCGCGATCCGCACCGGGCGGCGGCTCGCGGGCTTCGTGCAGGACGAATCCGGGGTCACCGCGCAGTTCACCGATTCCGCCGAGGGCGGCGCCGGCGAGACGGCGCGCGGCGAGGTGCTGGTCTGCGCCGACGGCATCCATTCCGCCGGCCGCCGGGTGTTCTACCCGGGCGAGGGCCCGCCGTCCTGGCAGGGCGTGGTGATGTGGCGCGGCGCCGCCGACTGGCCGGTCTGGCTCGACGGCCAGAGCATGGCGATCGGCGGCGGGCTGGGCGGCAAGTTCGTGCTCTACCCGATCGCCCCGCCCGAGAAGGGCCGCCAGCTGATGAACTGGGTGGTCAACGTGCGCATCAAGGACCCGGCCGTGTCGCCGCCGCCGCCCGACAGCTGGTCGCGCCGGGCGAGCCTCGCCCAGGTGCTGCCGCACGCCCTGCGCTTCCGGGTGCCGGGGATGGATATCGGCGGGCTGGTCCGGGCCACCCCGGCGATCTTCGAATACCCGATGGCCGACCGCGACCCGCTGCCGCGCTGGACCTTCGGCCGGGTCACGCTGCTGGGCGACGCCGCGCATCCGATGTATCCGGTGGGCTCGAACGGCGCCAGCCAGGCGGTGCTGGACGCGCGCTGCCTGGCCGACGCGCTGGCCCGCGCCGAGCATCCCCGCGCCGCGATCTGGGCCTACGAGAAGGAGCGCCTGCCGAAGACCGCCGAGGTGGTCGCCACCAACCGCATCGGCGGCCCCGAGCGGGTCATCGACGAGGTCGAGAAGCGCGCCCCGGCGGGCTTCCGAGACGTCGACCAGGTGCTGCCGCATGCCGCCCGCAAGGCCATCGTCGGCGGCTATGCCAGCATGGCGGGCTTCGGCCGCTGACCCGCCCCGCCCCCTTCCGTGCCAGCCAGCCTTCTTCTGAGCGCAAATATCCGCAGGGGTGAATTGGCGCGGCACGCGCCAAGAGGGGGCGGCAGCCCCCTCCCCGGGGCGCCGCCGCAGGCGGCGCAATCCGGCAACTTGGCGCCGTCAGACCTCGCCGCCGGCGATCGCGATGGCCTGCCCGGTGATCCCGTCCGACCCCGCCCCGCAGAGCCAGAGCGCCGCCGCGGAGACCTCGTCGGGCCGGATCAGCCGGCGCTGCGGGCTCATCCTCTCGAGCGAGGCGCGGGCCTCCTCGGGGCTGCGGCCGGTGGTCTCGGCGATGTTGGCCACCGAGCGGTCGGTCATCTCGGTGTCGAGGAAACCCGGGCAGAGGGCGTTCACGGTGATCCCGCTCCGCGCCAGTTCCAGCGCCGCCGATTTCACCATGCCCACCACCCCGTGCTTGGCGGCGGCATAGGCCGAGACGTAGCCGTAGCCCTTGAGCCCGGCGGTCGAGGCGACGGCGATCAGCCGGCCCCAGGGCGCGCCATTGAGCTGCGCCGCGCCGCCCCGGAGGGTCAGGAAGGCGCCGGTGAGGTTCACGTCGATCATCGCCCGCCAGGTGGCGAGATCGGTCTTGGCGAAGGGACGGCTGGCCGAGGCGCCGGCATTGGCCACGACGATGTCGCAGCGCCCGGCGGTCTCGAACATCGCCGCCACCGAGGCCTCGTCGGTGACGTCGGCGGTGATCGTGTGCAGGCCGGGGCAGGTCTCGGCCACCGCCGCCAGCGCCTCTTCCCGGCGTCCGGCGATCCAGACCTCGGTCCCGGCCTCGGCCAGCCGGCGCGCCAGATCGGCGCCCAGCCCCGAGCCGCCGCCGGTGACCAGCGCGCGCTTGCCCGACAGGTCGGTCATACCCGGATCCCCAGGCCCTCGCCGCGCTCCGCAAGGCGGCGCATCTGGTCGCGGCCGGGCAGGTAGGGCAGCGGCCAGGCGGTTTCCTCGTCGGCCAGCGCCGCGGCGGCGTGCAGCGTCCAGTAGGGATCGGCCAGATGCGGCCGGGCCAGAGCCACGAGGTCGGCGCGGCCGGCCATCAGGATCGAGTTGACGTGGTCGGGCTCGTAGATGTTGCCGACCGCGATGGTCGGGATGCCCTTCTCGTTGCGGATGCGGTCGGAGAACGGGGTCTGGAACATGCGGCCATAGACCGGCTGCGCCTCCGAGCTGGTCTGCCCGGCCGAGACGTCGACGATGTCGACCCCGGCCTCGCGGAACAGGGCGGCGATCTCCACCGCCTCGGCACCCTCGACGCCGCGCTCGCCGACCCAGTCGGTGGCCGAGATGCGCACCGACATGGGCTTTTCCGCGGGCCAGGCGGCGCGCATGGCGCGGAACACCTCGAGCGGGTAGCGCATGCGGTTCTCGAGGCTGCCGCCGTATGCGTCCTCGCGCCGGTTGGAGATCGGCGAGATGAAGGACGAGATCAGGTAGCCGTGGGCGGCGTGTAGCTCGATCATGTCGAAGCCGGCGCGGGCCGCCATCTCGGTGGCGGCGACGAACTGGTCGCGCACCATGTCCATGTCGGCGCGGTCCATCGCCCTGGGCGCCGGGTTGCGCTCCGACCACGGGATCGGCGAGGCCGACAGGGTCTGCCAGTTCTCCTCGGGCAGCGGCGCGTCCATCTCCTCCCAGCCGAGCTGGGTCGATCCCTTGCGGCCCGAATGGCCGATCTGCATGCAGAGTTTCGCGTCGGTCTCGGCATGGACGAAGTCGCAGAGCCGGGTCCAGGCGGCCTCGTGTTCCGGCGCATAGAGCCCGGGGCAGCCCGGGGTGATCCGGCCCTCCGGCGAAACGCAGGTCATCTCCACGTAGACCAGGCCCGCGCCGCCCTTGGCGCGCTCGGAGTAATGCACGAAATGCCAGTCGGTGGGGGTGCCGTCCTTGGCCTTGTACTGCGCCATCGGCGAGACGACGATGCGGTTCTTCAGCCGCATGTCGCGCAGCTGGAACGGCGCGAACATCGGCGCGCGGTGCACGCCGTTGGCGCCGGCCTGGGCCTGGAACCATTCCTCGGCGTCCTTGAGCCAGGCGGCGTCGCGCAGGCGCAGGTTCTCGTGGCTGATGCGCTGCGACCGGGTCAGCAGCGAGTAGTTGAACTGCACCGGGTCGAGATGCAGGTAGCGCTCCACCTCCTCGAACCATTCGGTGGAGTTGCGCGCCGCCGATTGCAGACGCAGCACGTCGAGCCGGCGCTCGTCCTGGTATTTCTCGAAGGCCTTCTCGAGGCTCTCCTCCTTGGTCACCAGCTCGGCCAGCGCAATGGCGCTCTCGAGCGCCAGCTTGGTGCCCGAGCCGATGGAGAAATGCGCCGTGGCCGAGGCGTCGCCCAGGAGCACGACGTTCTCGTGGTGCCACTTCTCGCAGAGCACGCGGTTGAAGTTCAGCCAGGCCGAGCCGCGCAGGTGCTTCATGTTCGACATCAGGGCGTGGCCGCGAAGGTGATCGGCGAAGATCTCCTCGCATTTGGCGACCATCGCGTCCTGGTCCATCGCGTCGAAGCCGAGGCCGCGCCAGGTGTCCTCGGCGCATTCGACGATGAAGGTCGCGGTGTCGGGGTCGAACTGGTAGGCATGGGCCCAGATCCACCCCGCCTCGGTCTTCTTGAAGATGAAGGTGAAGGCGTCGTCGAACTTGGCATGGGTGCCGAGCCAGACGAACTTGCAGGCGCGGGTGTCGATCTCGGGGCGGAAGGCGTGCTCGTAGGCCTTGCGGGTCTTGGAATTCACCCCGTCCGCGGCGACCACGAGGTCATAGTCGCGGCGCAGCGCGTCGATGTCGTCGACCTCGGTCTCGAAGCGCAGATCGACGCCGAGCTCGCGGGCGCGGTCCTGCAGCAGGAGCAGCATGGTCTTGCGGCCGAGCCCGCAGAAGCCGTGGCCGGTGGAGGTGATGGCGACATCCTCCTTGACCACCTTGATGTCGTCCCAGTAGGCGAAATGGTCGCGGATCAGCCGGGCGCTGTCGGGGTCGTTCTGCGCGAGGTTGTCGAGCGTCTCGTCCGACAGCACCACGCCCCAGCCGAAGGTGTCGTCGGCGCGGTTGCGCTCGATCACCGTGACCTCGGCCTCGGGATTCCGCAGTTTCAGGCTGATGGCGAAGTAGAGGCCGGCCGGGCCGCCTCCGAGGCAGACGGTCTTCATCGCGCTCTCCCTTGTCGGTCGTGTCGGGATGACAATATTCGTCCACGGGCAATCATTTCAAGCATAAAACTTTAGGCTTGAAGTTTTTTGCCCGCTGGCCGAAGGTGCCGTCGAGACAATCGGCGGCGGGAGGCGCGGAGAGACGATGGCAGAGTTCACCCAGCGCATCCCGGTGATGTTCCAGCATTGCGACCCGGCGGGGATCGTCTTCTATCCGCGCTATTACGAGATGATCAACGCGGTGATCGAGACGTTCTTCGGCAGCGCCGGCTGGTCCTTCGCGCGGATGCACGCGCAGGAGCGGGTGGGCGTGCCGGCGGCGCGGATCGACGCGGAATTCCGGGCGCCGTCGCGGCTGGGCGACGTGCTCGACTGGCGGCTGGCGGTGGCGCGCGCCGGCGGGGCCAGCGTCGATCTGCGGCTCGACGCCGCCTGCGCCGGCGAGGCGCGGCTGACGGCGCGGGCCACGCTGGTCTTCGTCGGGCTCGACACCGTGAAGTCGCGGCGCTGGCCCGAGGATCTGAAAGCGACATTCGAGCAGTACAAGGAGGATGCGGCGTGAGCACGATCACCATTCACCCCGAGGGCTGGAAGCCCGCCAAGGGCTATGCCAACGGCATGCTCGCCGAGGGCCGGGTGCTCTTCGTGGGCGGGCAGATCGGCTGGACCGCCGAGCAGGTCTTCGAGAGCCACGATTTCATCGGTCAGATGGGCCAGGCGCTGCGCAACATCCGCGCGGTGGTGGAAGAGGCCGGCGGAGCGGTCGAGCACATCACCCGGCTGACCTGGTACGTCACCGACAAGCGCGAATACGTCGCCCGGCAGCGCGAGATCGGCGCCGCCTACCGCGAGGTGATGGGCTACCATTTCCCGGCGATGACCATGGTGGTGGTGTCGGCGCTGGTCGAGGACGAGGCGCTGATCGAGATCGAGGCCACCGCGGTGCTGCCGACCGAGTGAGCGCACGGGGCGCGGGGCGAGCCCCCGCGCCGGACCTAGTCGCTGGCGGTCGGCGGGGCGCCGGCGAGTTCGGCATGCACGGCGCGCAGCAGGCGCTTGAGCCGTGCGCCGGTGCCCGCCGGCAGGCGCGCCATCAGCCCGGCCTCGTGGGCGCGCGCGGCCTCGACCATGCGCGCCGCCAGTTCCGCGCCGTCGCCGGTCAGGAAGACCCGCACCCGGCGCCGGTCGCGGGCATCGCTGCGCCGCTCCACCAATCCGCGGGCGCACATCTGCTCCACGATCCGGGTCAGCCGCGACTGCTCCATCAGGGCGAGGTCGGCCAGCCGGGTGATCATCTGGCCGTCGCGGTCGTGCAGCGAGGCCAGCACCCGCCATTCCGGCACCCGGAGCCCGGCGCCGCGCACCGTGTCGTGAAACCCGGCGCTGGCCGCAGCGCTGGTCGAGGCCAGCAGGAACAGAAGGTAGTCGGAGAGGAAGCTGTCGCCGTCCGGAGCCCCGGGGGCCTGGTGTCTGAGATCGTCCATGCCGCTCACATGGAGTTCGGCACGAAGAGGACCAGGGCCGGGACCGCGATCAGCAGAAACAGCCGCGCCACGTCGACGATGACGAAGGGCAGCACCCCGGCAAAGACCCGTTCGAGCGGGATCTCGGGCGCCACGACGCGCATCACGAAGACGTTCATGCCGATGGGCGGGGTGATGTAGCTGAGTTCGGTGGCGACCACGACGAAGATGCCGAACCAGATCAGGTCGACGCCCATGCCCTGCACGATGGGGTAGAGCACCGGCACGGTGAGCAGGATCATCGACAGGCTCTCGAGCAGGCAGCCCAGCACCAGGAAGAGCAGGATCAGCATCAGGATCAGGCCCAGCCGCCCGACGCCGAGCGCCGAGATCCAGGCGCGCAGGTCGGTGGTCAGGCCCGAGAGGTTGACGTAGTTCAGGAAGTAGAGCGCGCCGAACAGGATGAAGAACATCACCGCGGTGGTCTTGGCGGTGTCGAAGAGCGTGGCCAGCGTCGGGCGCAGCGCCAGCTTGCCGCGCAAGGCGGTGATCAGGATGGCGCCGCCGGCGCCCATGCCGGCGGCCTCGGTGGCGGTGAAGACGCCGAGATAGATGCCGCCCAGCACGAAGACGAAGAGCACCAGCGCGCCCGACACGCCGCGGGTGGCGCGCAGCCGCTCGGCCAGCGGCAGTTTCGCGGGCACTTCCAGTGTCTCGGCATGCAGCGCCAGCGACAGCCGCACCGCCGCCATGTAGAACAGGATGCCGATCAGGCCGGGAACGAGCCCGGCAAGGAACAGCTTGCCGATGTCCTGCTGCGTGAGGATGCCGTAGATCACCAGGATCACCGAGGGCGGGATCAGGATGCCCAGCGTGCCGCCGGCGGCGACCGAGGCGGCGGCGAGGCGGTCGGAATAGCCGTAGCGCTTCATCGCCGGAAGCGAGATCCGCCCCATCGTGGCGGTGGTGGCGAGGGACGAGCCGCAAACCGAGGAAAAGCCGCCGCAGGCCACGATGGTCGCCATGGCGAGCCCGCCGCGGCGGTGCCGGAGCCAGGCGTTGGCGGCGTCGTAGAGCTCGGCCGCGATGCCCGACTGGACGATGAAATTGCCCATAAGCAGGAACAGCGGCACCACCGAAAGCGTGTAGCTGCGCCCGCTGTCGAAATAGATCTGGCCCAGCATCGCCAGCGCCGGGTCGACGCCGATGATCGAGATCACCCCGCCGAGCCCGACCGCGGCGAGCGCGAAGGCGATGGGGATGCCGGCGAAGATCAGGCCCAGCAAGATCGCGAGGCCGAGGGGCCAGTCCATGTCAGATCTCCTCAGAGCGGCCCTTGGGCAGCCGCGCCAGCGCCATGCCCAGAACGATCAGGCCCGAGAGCGCCGAGACCGCGGCGGCGATCTGCGCCGCCGGGGCCAGCGGGATGCGCAGATAGGTGGTGGTGGAGCCGTAGGAGCCGATCCGCGCGCCGTGCTCCCAGAGCTGCCAGGCGATGATGCCGAGCATGGCGGCCACCACCAGCCGGGCTGCGAGGATCTGCAGCCCCTCGGCGCGGCCGCGCAGGCGCGCGGTGAACAGGTCGACGCTGATATGGCCGTCGTCGAGGCAGATCGCCGGCAGGCCGGCGAAGACGATGGCCATGACCAGAAGCTCGGTCAGTTCGGAGGCGCCGGGCAGCGGGCTCGACAGGAAGTAGCGCCCGCCCACGTCGATCAGCGTCACCGCGGTGAGCGCCAGCAGCATGGCGCCGGTGGCCCAGGCGGTGATGCGGCGGAAGCGGTCGCGCAGGAGCCCCGCCCGGCCCTGACCGGCAGGGGCGGGGCGGGTCTCCGCGCGGGTCATTCCGCGGCGACCTTCGCGGCCTCGGCCTTCAGCATCTCGAGGGCGGCGTCGAAATCGACGCCCTTCTCCTCGAACTTGGCGCGCACCGCGGCGTAGAGCGGCTCGGCCAGCGCCTCGATCTCGGCGCGCTCTTCGGGGGTGGCGTCGTGGAAGGTCACGGTGCCCTCCATCTCGGCCAGGCCCGCCGCGTCGGCCTTGTCCCAGGCCTCGCCCGCCATGCGCGCCAGCGCCTCGCCCGAGACGCTGTCGATGGCGGCCTTGTCCTCGTCCGACAGGCTGTCCCACTTGCCCTGGTTCATCGCCATGAAGAAGGACGTGTTGTAGAGCCCGCCCTCGACCCGGAAGCCCTGGGTCAGGACCGAATCGAGGTTGAAGAAGGTCACCGATTCGGACGGGAAGAAGATCGCGTCGGCGATGCCGCCCGAGAGGATCTCGTAGGTCTGGGTGGAGGGCGATTGCAGCGGCACCATGCCCATCGCCTCGGCCAGCTGCGAGGGCAGGGGGCCGCCGACGCGGATCTTCAGCCCGTCGACCGAGGACAGCGGCGAGACCTCGGCGCCGGTGGTGAAGAGGTGGCCGGGGCCGTGGGTGAAGACCGCCAGCGGCTTCACGCCCTGGTGCTCGCCGGCCTCGGCCAACATCGCGTCATGCACCCGCTGATAGGCCACGGAGAGCGCCGTCGAGGACGGCGTGATCAGCGGCAATTCGGCCAGGTCGGTCAGGCCGAAGCGCCCGGCCGTGTAGCCGTGCGGGGCGTAGGTCACGTCGGCGGCGCCGGTGGCGGCGAGGTCGAAATGCGCCGGCGGCGGCCCCAGCGGCGCGTCGAGGATTTGCACCGTGACCCGGCCCTCGGTGGCCTCGGCCACGGCCTCGGACCAGGGCACCACGATGTCCTTCACGATCGGGTGCGAGGGCGGCAGCCAGTTCGACAGGCGCAGCGTCGTCTCCTGCGCGACGGCGGACAGGGCGAGCAGGCCGGCAAGGGCGGAGCTGGCGAGGATGCGGGCGGTCCGTGTCATGGTGGTGTCGACTCCCTGTCGTGGATCTCTGTCCATTGCCGGAAGCTTAAGCGCGGCCCTCCGCGTCTGGCAAGAAAAATATGAAACTGCATTTTTTTGAGCTTGAAGCTTGACGGACGGGTGTATGATATTTCATGCTTCAAGCAATGCGGGCCCCTGCACCTGCATCTTTCCATCGCGTAACGGGGAGGCGGCATGACAGCGATCGAACTCAAGGTGAGCCGGATCGAGGACGCGGCCGAGGCCATCCGCGCGGTGACGCTGGAGCCTCTGGGTGATGCGGCGCTGCCGGGCTATGAGGCCGGCGCGCATGTCGAGGTCGACCTGCCCGACGGCGCCACGCGGCCCTATTCGCTGGTCGATCTCTCCGGCGCCTGCGCGAAGCCTGACGTCTACCGGCTGGGCATCCGGCTGGAGCCCGAGAGCCGCGGCGGATCGCGATACATGCACGGGCTGGCCGAGGGCGACGTGGTCCGGGTCTCGGCGCCGAAGAACGACTTTCCGCTCGCCGGGGGCGACGCCCCGGCGCTCCTGATCGCCGGCGGCATCGGCATCACCCCGATCGTCACCATGGCCGGCGCCGCGAAGGCCGCCGGGCGCGACTACCGGCTGGTCTACGCGGTGCGCAACGCCGCCGCCGCGGCTTTTGCCGAGGCGCTGGCCGAGGCGCATGGCGACGCGCTGACCCTGCACCGCGACGATGCCGCGGGCGGGCCGCTCGACGTGACCGCCGTGCTGGCCGAGGCGCCGGAGGGCGCGCATGTCCATGTCTGCGGTCCGAAGCCGATGATCGAGGCGGTGAAGGCGGCGGCCCATGCCGCCGACTGGGCCGCGGACCGCGTGCATTTCGAGCTGTTCGACGCCGCCGCCGATCAGGCGGGCGACACCGCCTTCGAGGTCGAGATCGCCTCCTCCGGAAAGGTCTACACGATTCCGCCGGGCAAGAGCATCATCGACGTGCTGGAGGAGGCCGGCGAGGACCTGATCTACGACTGCCAGCGCGGCGATTGCGGCATCTGCCAGACCGAGGTGCTGGAGGGCGTGCCCGACCACCGCGACGTGGTGCTCTCGCCCGAGGAGCGCGAGCGCGGCACGCTCATGCAGATCTGCGTCAGCCGGGCCAAGACCCCGCGGCTGAAACTCGACCTCTGAGGGAGGAGACTTCATGGCCTACCGCACGAAAGCCGACGTGGCTTCGCTGGTGACGCCCTACCAGGTGCACCGCGACGTCTATACCTCGCCCGAGATCTACCGGCTGGAGATGGAGCACCTTTTCGCCAACACCTGGGTCTTCGTGGGCCACGACAGCCAGGTGCCGAACAAGGGCGACTACTACACCACGCAGATCGGCGACCAGCCGGTGATCATGGTGCGCCACTCGGACGGCGAGGTGAAGGTCCTCTACAACCGCTGCCCGCACAAGGGCACCAAGATCGCCATCGACCGCACCGGCAATACCGGCAAGTTCTTCCGCTGCCCCTACCACGCCTGGTCCTTCAAGACCGATGGCTGCCTGCTCGCGATCCCGCTGAAGAAGGGCTACGACGGCACCGGCCTCGACAAGACCGAAAGCGCCAAGGGTATGAAGGCGGTGGGCGCGGTGGCGGTCCATCGCGGCTTCGTCTTCGCCCGGCTGGCGGAGGAGGGGATCGGCTTCGAGGAGTATTTCGGCGGCTCGCTGTCGTCCTTCGACAACATGGCAGACCGCTCGCCGGCGGGCCGGCTGGAGGTCGCCGGGCAGCCGCTGCGCTACATGCACCGCTGCAACTGGAAGATGCTGGTGGAGAACCAGACCGACACCTGCCATCCCATGGTCGCGCATGAGAGCAGCGCCGGCACGGCGGTGAAGATCTGGGAGGAGATGGACATGCCCGAGGGCACGCCCAAGCCCCCCGCCATGCAGATCATCGCGCCCTTCATGAGCCCTTACGAGTTCTTCGAGGAAATGGGCATCCGCACCTGGCCCAACGGCCACGGCCATACCGGCGTGCACACCTCGATCCACGCCGACTATTCGGCCATCCCGGGCTACGAGGAGGCGATGATCGAGGCCTACGGGGAGGAGAAGGCGAAACAGATCCTCGGCGAGAACCGCCACAACACGGTCTATTTCCCCAACATCATGATCAAGGGGCCGATCCAGCAGCTCAGGAACTTCATTCCGCTGGGCCCCGACAAGACGCTGGTGGAAAGCTGGATCTACCGGCTGGTGGACGCGCCCGACGAGCTGGTGGCCCGCACCGCCATGTACAACCGGATGATCAACGCGCCGACCTCCATCGTCGGCCACGACGACCTGGAGATGTACGAGCGCGCGCAGGAGGGGCTGATGTCGGACGGGCTCGAATGGGTCAACGTCCAGCGGCTCTACCGGGAGGACGAGGATCTGGATGAGGAAGCGGTGGAGAACGGCACCACCGAGCGCCAGATGCGCAACCAGTTCCACGCCTGGGTGAAGTTCATGACCGCCACCCTGCCCGAGGCGGCATCGCGGGAGGCGGCGGAATGAGCGACGTGGCAGTGAAGGGGCGGGAGATCACCCGCGAGGCGCTGATCGACTTCGTCTACGACGAGGCGCGGATGCTCGATTTCGGGCGCTACGACGACTGGCTGAAGCTCTGGCTGCCCGACGGCATGTACTGGATGCCGCTGGACTACCAGCAGAAAGACCCGATCCACGAGACCTCGCTGATGTGGGAGGACCAGTTCATGCTGCGCCTGCGCGTGGAGCGGCTGGCCGGCGCGCGGACCTTCTCCCAGAAGCCCAAGAGCCGCTGCCACCACGTCCTGCAGCGGCCCTGGGTCGATCACATCGACAACGACGCCGGCGAATACGTGGTGACGACGCAGATGCATTACGTCGAGACGCGGCTCGACGACCAGATGCTGCTGGCGCTGACCGCGCGGCACGACCTGGTGCGAGACGGCGAGACGCTGAAGATCCGCCAAAAGCGGGTCGACATCCTCAATTGCGACGCCGCCTTCGGCAACATCCAGCTTCTGCCATGAGCGCGATGGACAAGCCCACCGTCGCCGACGCCTTCGCCGCCACGGCCCGTCGCTGGCCCGAGCGCCCGGTGCTGAACGTGCTGCCCGAGACGGCCGAGATCTACGGCATCCCGGCGGGGGAGATCTCCTATGCCGCCGCGCTGGCGCGTGTGACGTCGCTTCGCAAGAGCTTCGCCGCTGCCGGCTACGGGGCCGGGCAGCGGGTCATGCTGCTGCTGGAGAACCGGCCGGACTTCTTCCTCTACTGGCTGGCGCTGAACGGGCTGGGCCTGTCGGTGGTGCCGGTGAACCCGGACCTGCGCGCGGCGGAGCTCGACTACATGATCCCCCACGCCGAACCGGCGCTCGCGGTGGCGATCCCCGCGCGGGTGGCGGATCTCTCCGCCGCTGCGCGGGATGCCGGCCGCGACATGGCCGTGGTGACGCCCGACGCCGACCTGCCCGCGCCCTGCGGCGGCGCGGTCTTCGACGCCACCGGCCCGGCGGAGGCGCGCGAGGCGGCGGTGCTCTACACCTCTGGCACGACGGGGCGGCCCAAGGGCTGCGTGCTGTCGAACACCTATTTCCTCGAAGCGGGCCGCTGGTATGCGGGCGCCGGCGGGGTCTGTGCGCTCACGCAGGATGGCGAGCGGATGCTGACGCCGCTGCCGATCTTCCACATGAACGCCATGGCCTATTCCTTCATGGCGATGCTCGCCGTGGGCGGCTGCCTGACCGCGCTCGACCGCTTCCACCCGCGCTCGTGGTGGGCCTCGGTCCGGGATAGCCGCGCCACCTGCCTGCATTATCTCGGCGTCATGCCGTCGATGCTGATGGGCGCGCCCGAAGCGGCCTCGGACCGCGACCATGCGGTGCGTTTCGGCTTCGGCGCGGGCGTCGATCCGAAGCTGCACGCAGCGTTTGAATCCCGCTTCGGCTTCCCGCTGATGGAGGCCTGGGCGATGACCGAGACCGGCGCCGGCGCGGTGATCGCCGCCAACCGGGAGCCGCGCCGCGTCGGCGAGGCCTGCTTCGGCCGCCCCGGCCCGGAGCTCGAGGTGAAACTGGTCGATGACGCGGGCGCCGAGGTGGCGCAGGGACACCCGGGCGAGCTGCTGGTGCGCCGCCACGGCCCCGACCCGCGCCGCGGCTTCTTCACCGAATACTGGAAGAACCAGGAGGCCACCGCCGAGGCCTGGGAGGACGGCTGGTTCCACACCGGCGACGTGGTGCGGCAGGAGCAATCGGGCGACATGATCTTCGTCGACCGCAAGAAGAACGTCATCCGCCGCTCCGGCGAGAACATCGCCGCGGTCGAGGTCGAATCGGTGCTGATGCGCCACCCCCGGATCCGGGCCGCCGGCGTCGCCGCCGTGCCCGACCCGGTGCGCGGCGACGAGGTCTTTGCCTGCCTGACGGTCGAGGGCGAGACCGGCGAGGACGCGGCGCGGGAGATCGTCACCTGGGCGCTGGGGCAGATGGCCTATTACAAGGTGCCGGGCTACGTCGCCTTCGTCGCGGCGCTGCCGCTGACCGCCACCAACAAGATCCAGCGTGCGGCGCTCAAGGACCAGGCGGCGCGGCTGCTCGGCGCGCCGGGCACCGTCGACACCCGCAAGCTGAAGAAACGGCAGGCGGCATGAGGCAGCGCCAAGGCTACGAGGGCGTCGTTCTCGCCGCCCCCTTCTCCACGCCCTATACCCGCTATTCCACCGAGACCGCGCATCACTGGCTGGCCCGCGCCCTGAAGGGCACGCTGGACGCCGCGGGGCTCCGCAAGGAGGAGGTCGACGGCCTCGGCGTCGCCTCCTTCACGCTCTTTCCCGACACGCCGGTGGGGCTGACCCAGCATCTGGGCTTCACGCCGCGCTGGCTCGACGCGATCCCGATGGGCGGCGCCTCGGGCGTGGTGGCGCTGCGCCGGGCGGCGCGGGCAGTGCAGGCGGGGGATGCCGACATCGTCGCCTGCGTGGCGGGCGACACCAACCAGATCGACAGCTTCCGCAAGCTTCTGTCGTCCTTCTCGCGCTTCGCCATGGATGCCGCCTATCCCTACGGCTACGGCGGGCCGAACGCGATGTTCGCGCTGCTGACCGACCGCTACATGCAGGAATACGGCGCCACGCGGGAGGATTTCGGCCGGATCTGCGTGGCGCAGCGCGCCAACGCGCTGAAAAACCCCAACGCGGTGATGAAGAAGCCGCTGAGCCTCGACGACTACCTCAACGCCCGGCCCATCGCCGACCCCATCGCGCTTTTCGACTGCGTGATGCCTTGCGCCGGGGCCGAGGCCTTCCTGGTGATGACCGAGGAGGAGGCGGCCCGGCGCAACCTGCCCGCCGCCCGCATCGCCGCGACCATCGAGCGCCACAACGCCTTTCCCGACGATCCGGTGCAGCTGCGCGGCGGCTGGGAAGTGGACCGCGACGAGCTCTGGTCCTGCGCGCGGATGGCGCCGTCGGACATGGATCTCGTGCAGACCTACGACGACTACCCGGTGATCTCCTTCCTGCAGTTCGAGGATCTGGGTTTCTGCCCCAAGGGCGGCGCCGCCGACTTCCTGAGGGGCAAGGACCTGACCGTGACCGGCGACCTGCCGCACAACACCTCGGGCGGCCAGCTCTCGGCCGGGCAGGCGGGCGCCGGCGGCGGCTTCATCGGGCTGGTGGAGGCGCTGCGGCAGGTCACGAACACCGCCGGGCCCACCCAGGTGGCCGAGGCGTCGCGCGCGCTGGTCTCGGGCTTCGGGATGATCAACTACGACCGCGGGCTCTGTTCCGGCGCCGCGGTGATCGAGGGGCTGTCATGACCGACCCGCTGCGCCCGCCGCCGAAGAAGAACCCGCAGAAGGTGCAGGCGGTGCCGCTGGCGCCGCCCGGCATGCGCAGCCGCGCCGCCATGGGCCTGACCGCCGCCGCGGCCGAGGCGCGCTTTGCGCTGCAGCACTGTGCCGAATGCGGCGCGGTGCAATACCCGCCGCGCGACGCCTGCGCAGGCTGCCTGTCGACCGATCTGCGCTGGCGCGACACCGATCCCGCCGGCACGCTCATTGCCGAGACCGTGGTGCGCACCTCGCCCAATCTCTATTTCCGCCGCGCCGCGCCCTGGCGGGCGGGGACCGTGCGGCTCGATGCCGGGCCCTCGGTGGTGGTGCACCTGCACGGCGACTGCGCGACGGGCGCGCGGGTGCGGCTGATCAACCGGCTCGACCGGGCCGGGCAGGGCGTTCTGATGGCGCTGCCCGAGGAGAAGGTGCCGAACATGGCCGACGATCCCGAGCTGCGCGAGCTCACCGCCGACCCCAAGCACCGCCGCGTGCTGATCACCGACGCACGGCAGGACAGCGCCCTGGCGCTGGCAGCGGCGCTGATCGAGGCCGGGGCGAGCACGGTCTTCGTCGGCGAGGCGGAGACCTGGCGGCCCTATCCGCAGCGCGCGAAACTGGCCGCGATGGACAAGGTCCACCTGCTGCCGCTCGACGTCACCGACACATCCTCGGTGGTGGAACTGGCGGGCGAGATCGGCGGCAAGACCGACATCCTGATCAACAACGCGCGCTTCGTGCGGCCGGGCGGCATCCTCGCCCGCGGCGATACCGGCTTTGCCCGCGACGAGATGGAGGTCAACGCGCTCGGCCTGATGCGGCTGGCGCAGGCCTTCGGCCCCGGCATGCGGGCGCGCGGCGCCGACGGGGTGAATTCCGCCGTGGCCTGGGTCAACGTGCTGGCGGCGCATGCGCTCGTCAACGATCCGGCCTACGGCGCCTTCAATGCCAGCCAGGCCGCCGCGCTGTCGCTGTCGCAGAGCCTGCGGGCCGAGCTGCGCCCCGGCGGGGTGCGGGTGATGAACGTCTTCGTGGGGCCGACCGAGGACGACTGGCACCAGGACGTGCCGCCGCCCAAGGTGCTGCCCAAGGCGCTGGCCCGTTCGGTGGTGCAGGGGCTGCGCGACGGCGCCGAGGAGGTCTGGTGCGGCGATGTCGCATGGGATCTGCGCGAGCGCTTCCGCAGCGATCCCAAGGTTCTGGAACGCGAGCTGGGAGGCGGCGCATGAGCATCCTGAGCGATCTGGCGGGCGCGCTCGCCGCGGGCGCGGTCGAGGTGGTGGATCTGACCCACACGCTCGACCCGGACTTCCCGGTGATCATCCTGCCGCCCGAGTTCGGCCAGTGCGCCCGCTTCCGGATGGAGGAGATCTCCGCCTACGACCATCGCGGCCCGGCCTGGAAGTGGCACAACCTCACGCTCAGCGAGCACACCGGCACGCATTTCGACGCGCCGAACCACTGGATCTCGGGCCGCGACGTGCCGAACGGCGCGGTGGACGAGATCGACCCGGCGGCCTTTGTCGGCCCGGTCTGCGTCATCGACTGCTCGGAGGGCGCGACGCGTAATGAGGATTATGTGCTGACCCCGGAGGTGGTGCAGGCCTGGGAAGCCGAGCATGGCCGCATCCCCGCGGGCTCTTGGGTGCTGATGCGCACCGACTGGTCGCAGCGCTCCGGCGCGGAATACCTCAACATGCGCGAGGACGGGCCGCATTCTCCGGGCCCCGACCCCGCGGGCATCCGCTTCCTGATCGAGGAGCGCGACATCCGCGGCTTCGGCACGGAGACGGTGGGCACCGATGCCGGCCAGGGCATGCATTTCACCCCGCCATACCCGGCGCATTACTACCTGCACGGCGCCGGGCGCTACGGGCTGCAATGCCTGAAGGGCCTCGACCGGCTGCCGGCCACCGGCGCGATGCTGCTGGCAGCGCCCCTGAAGATCAAGAACGGCACCGGCAGCCCGCTTCGGGTGCTGGCGCTGGTGGAGCGGAGTGCGCCATGAGCTACACGGCGGTCATCACCGGCGGCAACAAGGGCATCGGCCTCGACCTGGCGCAGGCGCTGCTGGAGCGCGGCTATACGGTTGTCTCGGTCGCCCGGCACGCCCCCGAGGTCGCGCATGAGCGGCTGGAACACGTGGCCTGCGATCTCCTCGACCCCGACGCGGTGGCCGCGGCGGCCGCCGAGATCGCCGCGCGCCACGAGGTCACGCATCTGGTGCACAATGCCGGCGTGATCTGGCCCAACCTCGTGGAGGAGGCGAAGCCGTCGGACATCACCGGGCTGGCGCAGCTGCATCTGGGCTCCGCCCTGACGCTGCTACAGGCGTTCCTGCCGGCGATGAAGGCGCGGCGCTTCGGGCGGGTGCTGTTCAACTCGTCGCGCGCCGCGCTCGGCGCCGCGACGCGCACCGCCTATGGCGCGTCCAAGGCCGGGATGATCGGCATGGCGCGCACTTGGGCGCTGGAACTGGCGCCGCACGGCATCACCGTGAACGTGGTGGCGCCGGGGCCGATCCGCACCGACAATTTCTGGGGCATCGTGCCCAAGGGCAGCGACCAGGAGGCCGGCCTCGCTGAGCGCATCCCGGTCCGGCGGCTGGGCGAGACCGGCGACGTGACCCGCGCCTTCCTGTATTTCGCCGATCCCGAGAACGGCTTCGTCACCGGCCAGACGCTCTATGTCTGCGGCGGCGCCAGCGTCGGATCGGTGCCGATCTGAATTCCGCTTGCATGCGCGCCCGGCGCGTGTAGCGTGCCCTCACGTCAGGGGAGTCCCGCCCAGGGGACTGAGAGGCTGACAGCGGACCCTGCGGTCCGCGGTGACGCGACCCTTAGAACCTGACCCAGTTGAGACTGGCGTAGGAAGACCGGAGGGCGCTTTCCCCGATCGCTGCACGCGCGGGGGGTCCTTTCGGGCCCCGGTGGCCCCTTGTCGCGCAGCCGCGCCGGGCCGCCCGGGCCCCCGTCGCGCCGCGCCTCCCTCTCTTCGGGTCGTCACGCGAGGAGAGACCATGACCCGCCCCGAGACCGCGCCGCAGATCACCACCGGCCCCCTGCCCGCCTCCAGCAAGATCCACGTCCCCGGCCAGATCCATCCCGAGATCCGCGTGCCGATGCGCGCCATCGCGGTGACCGGCGAGGCGCCGCAGGTGGTCTATGACAGCTCCGGCCCCTACACCGATCCCGAGACCCGGATCGACATCGCCCGCGGCCTGCCGCCGCTGCGCGCGGCCTGGCTCGCCCACCGCGGCGATCTCGAGACCTATGCCGGGCGCCACGTCACCGCCGCCGATAACGGCTTTGCCGAGGGCGCGCGGCTGGTGCCGGGCTTTCCGCTGCGCCGCGATCCGCTGCGCGGCCGCGACGGGCGCGCGGTGACGCAGCTTGCCGCGGCGCGCGCCGGGATCGTCACCCCGGAGATGGAATTCGCCGCGATCCGCGAAAACCGCGGCCGCAGCGCGGCCTGGTGCGCGGCCCGCGACGGCGAGGATTTCGGCGCCGCCATCCCGGATTTCGTCACCCCCGACTTCGTCCGGGCGGAGATCGCGGCGGGCCGCGCCATCCTACCCGCCAACATCAACCACCCCGAGCTCGAGCCGATGGTGATCGGCCGCAACTTCCTGGTGAAGATCAACGCCAATATCGGCAATTCGGCGGTCACCTCCTCGATGGAGGAGGAGGTCGAGAAGATGGTCTGGGCGATCCGCTGGGGCGCCGACACGGTGATGGACCTGTCCACCGGGCGCAACATCCACAACATCCGCGACTGGATCATCCGCAACGCCCCGGTGCCGATCGGCACGGTGCCGCTCTACCAGGCGCTGGAAAAGGTCGGCGGCGTGGCCGAGGACCTGACTTGGGAGATCTTCCGCGACACGCTGATCGAGCAGGCCGAGCAGGGCGTCGACTACTTCACCATCCATGCCGGGGTGCGGCTGCACATGATCCCGATGACCGCAAGGCGGGTCACCGGCATCGTCAGCCGCGGCGGCTCGATCATGGCGAAGTGGTGCCTGCACCATCACCGCGAAAGCTTCCTCTACGAGCATTTCGAGGAGATCTGCGACATCTGCCGGCGCTACGACGTGTCCTTCAGCCTCGGCGACGGGCTGCGCCCGGGATCGGTCGCGGATGCCAATGACGAGGCGCAGTTCGCCGAGCTGCGCACCCTGGGCGAGCTGACCCGGATCGCCTGGGACAAGGAATGCCAGCTGATGATCGAGGGTCCGGGCCACGTGCCGATGCACAAGATCAAGGAAAACATGGAGGAGCAGCTGCGGCATTGCCACGAGGCACCGTTCTACACGCTGGGCCCCCTGACCACCGACATCGCGCCGGGCTACGACCACATCACCTCGGCCATCGGGGCGGCGATGATCGGCTGGTTCGGCACCGCGATGCTCTGCTACGTCACGCCCAAGGAGCATCTCGGCCTGCCCGACCGCGACGACGTCAAGACCGGGGTGATCACCTACAAGCTCGCCGCCCATGCCGCCGACCTCGCCAAGGGCCATCCCGGCGCGCAGGCCCGCGACGACGCGATCAGCCGGGCGCGGTTCGAGTTCCGCTGGCAGGACCAGTTCAACCTCGCGCTCGACCCCGACACGGCGCGCAGCTTCCACGACGCCACGCTGCCCAAGGAGGCCCACAAGGTGGCGCATTTCTGCTCAATGTGCGGGCCGAAATTCTGCTCGATGAAGATCAGCCACGACATCCGCGCGGCGGCCGAGAAGCGCGAGGGCATGGCCCGCATGGCCGAGAAGTTCCGCGAGGAGGGCGAACTCTACCTGCCCGCCGAGACGGTGGCGGCGCGGGCCGAGTGAGCCCGGCTCAGGTGACGCGGGCGCGGCGGCGGTAGCGTTCGTCGCGCCAGGTCTCCCGGGCCAGCACGTCCTCGAGCACGTCGACCGCCGCCCGCACGTCGGCTTCGTCGAGATAGAGCGGCGTGAAGCCGAAGCGCATGATGTCCGGGGCGCGGAAATCGCCGATCACGCCCCGGGCGATCAGCGCCTGCATCGCGGCGTAGCCCTCCTCGAAGCGGAACGAGACCTGGCTGCCGCGGGCCTCGGGGTCGCGCGGGCTGGCCAGTTTGAGCGCCGGGCAGCGCGCCTCGACCTCGGCGATGAAAAGCTCCATCAGCGCCACCGCGGCGGCCCGGACATCCGCCATCGCCACCCCGTCCCAGACTGTCAGCGCCTCTTCCAGCGCGGTCATCTGGATCACCGGCGGGGTGCCGACGCGCATCCGCTCGATGCCGGCGGCCGGGCGGTAGTCGAGGTCGAAGGCGAAGGGCGCGCTATGCCCCATCCAGCCCTGCAGCGCCGGCCGCGCCTCGGCGGCGAGGTCGGGGCGGACATAGATGAAGGCCGGGGCGCCGGGCCCGCCATTAAGGTACTTGTAGGTGCAGCCGACCGCGAATTCGCAGCCCGACCCGGCGAGGTCGACGGGGATCGCGCCCGCGGAATGCGCCAGATCCCAGATCATCACGGCGCCGGCCTCCTGCGCCGCGGCGGTGAGCGCCGCCATGTCGTGGCGCCGGCCGGTGCGGTAATCGACCTCGGTCAGCATCACCGCGGCGACCTCCGCGCCAAGCGCACCCGCCACCTCCTCGGGCGCCACCACGCGCAGTTCGTGGCCCTGCCCCAGCGTGTCGAGCAGGCCCTGCGCCATGTAGAGATCGGTCGGGAAATTGCCGCTGTCGGAGATCACCACGCGGCGGTCGGGCCGCAAGGCCAGCGCCGCGGCGAGCGCCTGGTAGACCTTGATCGACAGCGTGTCGCCGATCACCACCGAGCCTTCCGGCGCGCCGATCAGGCGGCCGATGCGGTCGCCGATACGGGCCGGCTGGCCCATCCAGTCGGCCTCGTTCCAGCCGCGGATCAGCATCCCGCCCCATTCCGCGCGCAGCATCTCGGCGGTGCGCGGCGCCACCGATTTCGGCAGCGGGCCCAGCGAGTTGCCGTCGAGGTAGATCACCCCTTCGGGCAGGTCGAAGAGGTGCTTGCGGGTTACGGTCATGTCAGAGTCCTCCGCGGACGCTCCAGAGTTCGGGAAAGAGCTCGACCTCGAGCATCTTGCGCAGGTATTGCACGCCGCTGGTGCCGCCGGTGCCGCGCTTGAAGCCGATCACCCGCTCCACCGTGGTGACGTGGTTGAAGCGCCAGCGGCGGAAGTAATCCTCCAGATCGACCAGCTTCTCGGCCAGCTCGTAGAGGTTCCAGTAGCGTTCGGTGTCGGTGTAGACGCGGTGCCAGGCGGCCTCGATCTCGGCGTCGTGGACATGCGGCGCGCGCAGCCGGCGGCTCTCGGGCGCGAAACGGCTGCCGGTGCCCGCCTCCAGCGCGTCGAGCGTGACGTGGTAGAGCGAGGGCCGCGCCAGTTCCGCCTCCAGCAGCGCCAGCAGGTCGGCGCGGTGCTCGTGCACCTTCAGCATCGCGGTGTTGCGGTTGCCGAGCGTGTATTCGATCAGCCGGTACTGGTGCGACTGGAAGCCCGAGGACCGCCCGAGGCTTTCGCGGAAGGTCGTGTAATCCGACGGCGTCATGGTGCGCAGCACGTCCCAGGCCGAGTTCAGCTGGTCGAAGATCCGCGTCACCCGCGCCAGCACCTTGAAGGCCGGCTGAAAGGCCCCCCGCCCGAGCGCGGTCCGCGCCGCGCCAAGTTCGTGCAGCGCCAGCTTCATCCAGAGCTCGCTGGTCTGGTGCTGGATGATGAACAGCATCTCGTCATGGGCGTCGGAGATCGGGTGCTGCGCGGTGAGGATCGCGTCGGTGCGCAGGTAATCGCCGTAGGACATGTCGCGCGCGAAGGACATCTGCGCGCCGTCCTCGGACGGATCATAGGCCTGGCTCATCGGATCACCCTCCGCCCCGCGGCGACGCGGGCGATGATACGCGCCCGCCGCAAATGCTTCAAGATTGAAACTTCAGGGTTGAAGTATCACCGCATCACCGCCTCGGCATCGATCTCCACCCGGTAGCCGCCGATCAGCCCGGCCACCACGACGAGCGTGTTGGCCGGCTTGATCTCCCCGAAGACGCGGCCATGGGCGCGCGACACCGCCTCGGCATCGGCGGCGTCGGTCAGGTAGATGCGGGTGCGCACCACGTCCTCGGCGCGGGCGCCGAGCGCGGACAGCGCGGCGAGGATCTTGTCGAGCACGTAGGTCGCCTGGGCGCCGGCATCGTCCGGCGCCACCACCCGCGCGGCGCCATGCGTCGCGGTGGTGCCCGAGACCCAGGCCCGGTCGCCGATCCGCTGCGCCCGGGCATAGCCGGCGATGTCCTCCCAGTCCGAGCCCGACAGCACACGCTCCGCCCCCGCCCGGGCGGCGGGTTCGGCGGCGAAGGCCTGCGGCAGGGTGTCGAGGTGGTGCGACAGATCCCCCGAGGCGGTCAGGAAGGGCGGCTTGCGGTATTCGTCGCCGCAATCGCCGGGGACAGGCGTGGTCGCCGCGAAGGCGGTGTCGAGCCGGGCGCGGTCCTCGGCGTCGAGCGCGAAGGTGAAGAGCTTGGCATTGTCGTCGCGGTGATCGTTTTCGCCCAGCCGCGCGCCGATGATGGTGGCGGCGACGTGGTCCTGCTCCAGCACCCAGCGCGTGGCGACGTTCGACAGCGACACGCCGTGCTTCCGGCCGATCTCGTGGGCGGCGCGCAGGAGGCCCTGGAACGGCGCCCAGCCGCCGGCCGCTTCGATGAAGCGGCGGTACTTCATCTTCGACCAGTCGCCGATCGTCTCCGGGTCGGGGCGGCCCAGCCAGCGCTCCGACAGGAAGCCGCCGCAGAGCGTGCCATAGGCAAAAAGCTTCACCCCGGTTTCGCGGCAGAGCGTGGCCAAGGGTCCCGCGGCGCGGCGGTCGACGAGGCTGAAGGAGACCTGATTGGAGACCAACGGCACGCCGTCGGCGAGCGCCACCCGCAGGTGGTCGGCGTCGAAATTGGTCACGCCGATCTCGCCGATCAGCCCCTCCGCGCGCAGCGCCGCCAGTTCGTGCAGGGCGTCGAGCCAGGCCGGGTGCTGGAAGCTCCACCAGTGGAATTGCAGCAGGTCGACGCGCGCCACGCCCAGCCGGTCGAGCCGCTCCTGCACGCCGGCGCGCACCACCTCCGGGGTCATCGGGCCGGGGGCCGGGCACCATTTGGTGAAGGCCAGCGGGCGCCCGGCCGCGCCGTCATGGCGCGCCAGCAGACGGCCGGCGATGATCTCGGCGCTGCCGTAATGGTCGGCCATGTCGAATGTGTCGAACCCGGCCGCGGCATAGGCGGCGAGCGCGTCGGCCCCGGCCTCGGGATCGAGCGTGGTTCCGTCCTTCTCCATGTCGGCGACCTGCCAGAGCCCGACCAGCGTGCGGGCGATCTCCAGCCTGTCGGTCAGGCGCAGGCGGTCGGGCCGCGGCGCCAGCGGGGTCATGTCGGTCATCTCAGGGCCTTTCGCCGTGGGGCATGAGAACGCGGAAGCTGCGCTCGATATCGGCGATCAGCGCCGCCCGGGCGGCGGCGGCGTCGCCCGCCTCTAGGGCGGCGAGGATCTCGTGGTGGTGGCGGTGTTCCTCGAGATTGACCGCATCCTGTTCGCGTATGATCAGGTTCAGATAGGCGCCGTACTGCATCCACAGCGCCTCGATCAGCGGCAGCAGCACGTCCGAGCCGCTGAGCCGGTAGAGGCCGAAATGGAAGGCGTAGTTGAGTTCAAGATCCGGGCCGTTCTCGGGCCGGGCGGGGGCCAGCACGACGCGCAGGCGGGCCACGTCCTCGGGGCCGACCCGGGCCATGGCCTGGTCGAGCACCAGCGGCTCCAGCGCCAGCCGCGCGGCCTTCAGATCGCCCATGCGACGGGCATCGAAGGGCGGCACCATCAGCGTGCGGCTGGGCGTGTCGATCAGCGCGCCCTCGGCCACGAGGCGGCGCACGGCCTCGCGCACGGGGGTCATCGAGCAGCCCAGCTGTTCCGCCAGATCGCGCAGGGAGAGCACGTCGCCCGGGGCAAACTCGCCGCGCGTGAAGGCCTGTTTCAGCGCGTCGTAGACGGTTTCGCGCAGCTTCGACTGGTCGATGCGGGCAAGCCGCGGCTGGTTCATCTGAGCGTCCCCCGCCGTGCCGGATGGCGCCGATCCTAGGGGCGCAGAGAAAGCTTGACAATTAAAATATCGCAGACACAAGATCAAATATCACAGATCAATCGCGGAGGCAGCCGATGCCCGACGCGCCATCCGATGACGGCTTCTGGCTCTACGATCTGCGCATCGAGACGGTGCTGGACGGCCGCGTCCCGGTCTGCCGTCATGTCGAGGGCGAGGCCTTCCGCATGGAGGGCGAGACGCTGGTCTTCGAGGCCGGAACCCGGGTCTCGGCCTATGCGCTGGCGGCGCTGCTGCCGCTTCTGCCGGCCAAGCAGCGGATGACCGATCCCAACGACTGGATGTCGACCGATGCCGAGATCGCCTGCCCCGACCCGCATTGCGGCGGGCGCTTCCGGGTGATCCGCGAGGGCCGGCGCCGCTTCGGCCATGCCGAGACCACCGGCCTGCCCGAGCGGCGCGCCGACCCCTACTGGAAGGAGACGGGCGCATGAGCGTCGAGACCACCCATCTGCGCCCGGGCCACGAGATCTCGCGGGTGATCCGCGGCGGCTGGCAACTGGCCGGAGACCACGGCAGCGTCGATCGGCGCGCCGCCATCGCCGACATGGCCGCCTTCGTCGAGGCCGGGATCACCACCTTCGACTGCGCCGACATCTATACCGGCGTGGAGGAGATGATCGGCGAGTTCATCGCCGACCTGCGCCGCAGCGGCGGGGCCGCCGCCGCGGAGCGGGTGGTGGTCCACACCAAGCTGGTGCCCGATCTCGGGCGGCTGCCGGATCTGCGCGCCGACGAGGTCGAGGCCATCGTCGACCGCTCGCTGAGGCGGCTGCAGGTGGAGCGGCTGGATCTGGTGCAATTCTACTGGTGGGACCTGAGCCTGGGCGATCCGCTCGCCGCGCTCGAGGTGCTGAAGCGCTGCCAAAAGAAGGGCAAGATCGCCAGCCTCGGCGTCACCAACTGGGACGTGGCCCAGACCCGGCCCTTCGTCGAGGCCGGGATCGACCTGGTCTCGACGCAGGTGCAGTATTCGGTGCTCGACCGCCGCGCCGAGGCGACGCTGGTGCCCTGGGCGGCCGAGGCCGGGCTGCAATTGCTGTGCTACGGCACGCTGGCCGGCGGCTTCCTGACCGAACGCTGGCTGGGCCTCCCCGATCCGGGCTTCGCCTTCGAGAACCGCAGCCTGGTGAAGTACCGGCTGATCATCGACGAGTTCGGGCCCTGGCCGCTCTTCCAGGAGCTCCTGGCCGCGCTGAAGGCGGTGGGCGACCGGCACGGCGTGTCGCTCTCCTCGGTGGCCACCGCCTGGGTGCTGGACGGGCCGCAGGTCGCCGCCGCCATCGTCGGCGCCCGCTATGCCCGCCACCTGCCCCAGACGCTGCAGGTCTTCGACGTGGCGCTGAGCGACCGCGACCGCGACGAGATCGGCGCGGTGATCGCCCGCGCGCAGGGCCCGGACGGGCCGGTCTTCGGGCTCGAGGCCGACCGCACGAGCCGGCACGGGCGGATCATGAAATACAACCTCAACGCCCGCCCCGACGACCAGGTCCTGGGGGCGGTCGATGGCTGAGCCGATCCTCGAGACCGAGGCGCTGAGCCGCAGCTTCGGCGAGCTGCGCGCCGTCGACGGCGTGTCGCTGCGCATCCGGCGCGGCACGATCACCGGGCTGATCGGGCCCAACGGCGCCGGCAAGTCGACGCTGTTCAACCTGCTGACCGGAACGCTGGCGCCAAGCTCGGGCCGCATAAGGCTGCGCGGCCGCGACGTCACCGGCGCCACGCCCGACCGGCTCTTCGGCCGCGGCCTCGGCCGGTCGTTCCAGATTCCCCGCCCCTTCGCGCGCATGACAGTGCTGGAAAACGTCATGCTGGCGCCGCTCGGGCAGCGCGGCGAAAGCGTCTTCGGCCCGTTCCTCGCCCCCGGCCGGGTCCGCGCGCAGGAACGCGCGATCCGCGACCGCGCGCTCGAGGTGCTGGACTTCGTGACTCTGGGGCCGCTCGCCGATCACCCGGCGGGCAAGATCTCGGGCGGGCAGATGAAGCTGCTGGAGCTGGCCCGGGTGCTGATGGGCGACCCCGAGCTGATCCTGCTCGACGAGCCGGCGGCCGGCGTCAACCCGACCCTGACCGGCATCCTGATCGAGAAGATCGAGGAGCTGAACCGCCAGGGCAAGACCTTCGTGATCATCGAGCACGACATGGACTTCATCATGCGCCATTGCGACCCGATCGTCGCGCTGGCCGAGGGCCGCGTGGTCTTCGAGGGCTCCGCCGCCGAGGCGCAGGCCAACCCGGTCCTGCTCGAGGCCTATCTCGGGACCATGGCCGATGCCTGAGCCGGTGCTCACCGCCGAGGCCGTGACCGCGGGCTACCGCCCCGACCTGCCGATCCTGCGCGAGGTCTCGATCGCGGTCGAGACGGCCAGCGTCACCACCATCATCGGGCCGAACGGCGCCGGCAAGTCGACGCTGATCAAGGCGGTGGCCGGGCTGGTGCCGGTCTCCTCGGGCCGGATCCGGCACGAGGGCCGCGAGATCACCAACATCCGGCCCGACCGGATGGCGGCGCAGGGCATCGCCTATGTGCCGCAGACCGACAATATCTTCCGCTCGCTGACCATCCGCGAGAACCTCGACCTGGCGCTGCGCCGCGCCGGGGACGCCGCCGAGGCGCGGCGCGAGGCGCTCTTCGCGCAGTTTCCCGCCCTCGCCGCCAAGCAGCGCGACCGCGCCGGGTCGCTCTCCGGCGGGCAGCGCCAGTTCCTCGCCGTGGCCAACGCCCTGGCCACCGATCCGCGGCTGCTGCTGATGGACGAGCCCTCCGCGGGGCTGGCGCCGAAGGCCGCGGAGGAGGTCTTGGAGATGGCGCGCGGCCTGACCGCGCGCGGCGTCACCATCCTGCTGGTGGAACAGAACGTGCGGCAGGCGCTGCGGCTGTCGGATTTCTGCTACATCCTGGCCGAGGGCCGCAACCAGGTGGCGGGCCGCGCCGCCGACCTCATGGGCGACCGGGTGGTGGCCGACATCTATCTCGGCGGCAAGCGATTGAGGGCGGAGGCATGATCCAGCACCTGATCGACGGCGTCCTGGTCGGCGCGATCTACGCCCTCGGCGCGATCGGGCTGACAATGGTCATGCACATGCTGCGCTTCGCCAATTTCTCGCATGCCGAGCTGCTGTCGGTCGGCGCCTATTCGGCGCTGGTCTTCGACAAGGTGTTCTCGACCCTCGCGCCGCTGCTGGCGGCCAAGCTCGGGCCGCTGTCGCTGACCGGCGCGCTGCTGCTGTCGATCCTCGGCGCCATGGCGGTGACCGGGGCCAGCGCCGTGCTGATCGACCGGCTGGTCTTCCGGCGCATCCGCGAGCGCGGCGACCCGCTGTCGATGGTCTTTGCCTCCTTCGGCGTGGCTTTGATCCTGCGCAGCCTGATCGGGCTGCTCTTCGGGCTCGGCACCACGCTCTACAGCCGCGACATCCCGTTCGCCTGGATGGTGTCGGCCGATCCGCTGATCCTGGTGCGGCCGGACCAGCTTTTCGTGCTCGCCGCGGCGCTGGTCCTGATGGTGCTGCTGCACCTGGTGCTGGCGCGGACCACCTTCGGCTACGCGCTCCGCGCGGTGGCCGAGAATCCGAGCCTCGCGCAGGTCGCGGGCATCAACCTGGCCCGCATCATCGTCGCGGTGTGGCTGATCGGCGGCGCGCTGGCCGCCGCCGCGGGGGTGTTCTACGGGCTGACCAACCAGATCACCCCGATGATCGGCCGCGACCTTCTGATGCCGGTCTTCGCCGCCACCATCGCCGGCGGCATCGGATCGGTCTACGGCGCCGCGGCGGGCGGCTTCCTGGTGGGCCTCGCGGCCAACCTGGCGCTCGTCGTGCTGCCCTCGGGCTACAGCCCCTCCCTGCCCTTCCTGATCATCCTCGCCGTGCTGTTCCTGCGTCCCAACGGCCTCTTCGGGGAGGCGCGGGCATGATCGGTCTGGTCTCCTACCTGGTCTTCTTCGCCACCGTGGCCTCGATCCTCGCCATCGCGGTGCTCGGGCTGAACCTGCAATGGGGCAATACCGGGCTCTTCAACGGCGGCGTCGCGGCCTTCTTCGGCGCCGGGGCCTACGGCACGCTGATCCTCGGCGGCACGCCGCAGGCCGGGCATCTGGGCGGCTTCGCCCTGCCCTGGCCCCTGGCGCTGGCCGGCGGCATGGCGGCGGCGGCGGCGCTGGCCTGGGTGGTCGGACGGCTGACCCTTAAGCTCCGGCACGACTACCTCGCCATCGCCACCTTCGGCGTCGCCGTGGCCTTCGAGAACGTCATGCGCAACGCCGAATGGCTCTCAGGCGGCGCCAAGGGCCTGCGCGGCTTCGAGCGGCCGCTGCAGGACGTGCTGGGCGCGGGGCTGCTCTACAACGCGCTCTACCTCGCCGTGGTGCTGGCGGTGCTGCTCGCCACCTACCTGTTCCTCGAACGGCTGGTGCGCTCGCCCTTCGGCCGGCTGCTGCGCGCCATCCGCGAGGACGAGGAGGCGGCGCGCTCGCTCGGCAAGTCGCCGGCGCGGGTGCGGCTCACCGCCTTCATCACCGGCTCGGTGATCATGGGGCTCGCGGGCGGGCTCTACGGGTCGTTCTACGCCTTCGTCAGCCCGCAGGACGTGCTGCCCATCCTGACCTTCCAGATCTGGGCCATGCTGATCGTCGGCGGCGCCGGCAACAACCGCGGCGCCATCCTCGGCGCGGTGCTGATCTGGGGTGCCTGGACGGCGAGCGGCTGGGCGCTGGCGCGCTTCGCCCCGGTCGAGGCGCAGATCTATGCCGGCTCGATCCAGTATATCCTGATCGGGCTGGTGATCGTCGGCATGCTGCTCTGGCGCCCGCAGGGCCTGTTCCCCGAGCGCCTGGTGGTCTCGCAATCCTCCGGCGCACCGCGCAGGATCACGATAACAAACCAAGCACAGACAGGGAGTTCACCGACATGACGAAGAGGCTTTTCGGGCTCGGCGCGGGCGCGCTGGGGCTGGCGCTCGGCGCCGGGATGGCGACCGGGGCCGCGGCGCAGGACTGCACCGTGCCGGTGGGCGCGGTGCTGCCCACTTCGGTCGATTGGGGCCGCCCCATCGCCGAGACCGCACAATGGGTCGTGGACCAGGTCAACGAGGCCGGCGGCGTGCATGATTGCCAGGTCGAGATGATCCTGCGCGACACCCAGGTCGATCCCAAGGTCGGCGTCGACGCCGCCAAGGCGCTGGTCGATCTCGAGGGCGTCAAGGTGCTGCTCGGCGCCGTTTCCTCGGGCGTCTCGATGCCGATCCTGACCTCGGTGACGGTGCCGGCGGGCGTCATGCAGATGTCGTGCTGCTCGTCCTCCAACGCCTTCACCACGCTGGCCGCCGAGGGCAAGACCGAGGGGCTGTGGTTCCGCACCTTCGCCACCACCGCGGTGCAGGCCGCGGTCGGCGCCAAGGTGGCCCAGGACCAGGGCTACAAGTCGGTCGCCATCCTCTACAAGAACGACGATTGGGGCCAGGACCTGGCCAAGGCGGTGGCCGCCGATCTCGAGGCGCTCGGCATCGAGGTCACCGACCAGATCGCCATCAACGACGCCCAGCCCTCCTACCGCGCCGAGGTCGCCCAGGCCCGGCAATCCAACCCCGAGGCGCTCTATCTCGGGCTTTACCCGAACGAGGGCACCGCGGCGGTGCGGGAATGGCTGTCGCTCGGCGGCACCCAGAACATGATCCTCGCCAATTCGCTGAAATCCGAGGAATTCCGCGACAATGTCGGCATGCAATATCTCGGCACCGCCTGGGGCACCGACACGGCGAGCCCGCGCACCGACAGCGCCACCGCTTTCGTCGACGCCTACCAGGCGAAGTTCGACAGCGCGCCGAACGGCCCGGGCCTCGCCAACAGCTACGACGCGACGATGATCGCGCTCCTGGCCATGCAGGCCGCCGGCGAGGATGCCAGCGGCGCCGAGATCGCCGCCGCCGTGCCGCGCGTCACCGACCCCGAGGGCACGCCGGTCACCGCCGATGCCGCGGGCTTCGCGCAGGCGCGCGAAATTCTGGCCGGGGGCGGCTCGGTGCTCTATCAAGGGGCGACCGGCAATGTCCGCTTCGACCAGTACGGCGACGTCTCCGCCCCGGCGGTGGTCTGGCAGTTCAGCGAGGACGGCATCGAGGAGGTCGAGTACCTGTCGCTCGAACAGGTGGACGAATTCGTCTCCGCGCTTCACTAGCCTGACGCACCATCCGGCGGGGCCCTCCGGGACCCCGTCCGGTCCGCCCGGCACCCCATGCGGGCGGTGCCCGCCCGGGAAACCGGGCGGGCTTTCTGCTGTCCGGACCGGCGCCGCGGCGGGGCGGCGGGGCGTCTGCGGGCGGCAGCATCTTGGCCTTGCCGCGCCCGGGCGCTAGGTCCCGACCCGGTTCCACACGCATTGGGAGGTTTCTCATGGACCGCCGCAAATTCCTTCGCAACGCCGCGCTCGGCGGCGCCGGCACCGCCGCCTTGGCCGCCCCGGCATTGGCCCAATCGGCCGAAAAGGTGCAGTGGCGCTGCACCTCGTCCTTCCCGCAATCGCTCGACACGATCTTTGGCGGCGCGCAGGACGTCGCCCAGTATGTCCGCGAGGCCACCGACGGCGCCTTCGACATCCAGGTCTTCGCCGGTGGCGAGATCGTGTCCGGCCTGCAGGCCGCCGACGCGGTGCAGAACGGCACCGTCGAGATGTGCCACACCGCGGCCTATTACTATGTCGGCAAGTCGCCGACCTGGGCGCTCGGCGCGACCATTCCCTACGGCCTGAACAACCGCGGCATGAACGCCTGGCTGTATTACGGCGGCGGGCTCGACATGCTGAACGAGTTCTACAACGCGCAGGGCCTGCACTACCTGCCGGCGGGCAATACCGGCACCCAGATGGGCGGCTGGTTCCGCAAGGAGATCAACGGCCTGGTCGACATGGAGGGCCTGCAAATGCGGATCGCCGGTCTCGCCGGCCAGATCATGGAGCGCGTCGGCGTGGTGCCGCAGCAGATCGCCGGCGGCGACATCTACCCCTCGCTGGAGCGCGGCACCATCGACGCCGCCGAATGGATCGGGCCCTATGACGACGAGAAGCTCGGCTTCTACCAGGTGGCGCCCTACTACTATTATCCCGGCTGGTGGGAGGGGAACCTGACCCTCAACGTCTTCGTCGGCACCGAGGCGTGGAATGCGCTGTCGGACAGCTACAAGAGCCTGCTGATGACCGCCTGCCGTGCCGCCAACACCGAGATGATGGCCGAGTACGACTTCAAGAACCCGACCGCGCTGCGCTCCCTGGTGTCGAGCGGCGCGCAGCTCCGGGCCTTCCCCGAGGACGTGCTGAACGCCACCTACGACGCGGCGATGGATCTCTATGCCGAGCTGCGCGAGAGCAACCCGGACTGGGGGCCGATCTACGATTCGCAGATGGCGTTCCAGGCCGAGCACTTCCTGTGGCAGCAGGTGGCGGAGACCACCTTCGCGACCTTCATGCAGAACAAGCAGCGCAACAACCAGCTGCCGGCGCAGATGTCCGGCGGCGCGGGCGGTGGTGCTGGCGGCGCCGAGAGTGGCGCGGCCGAAGGGGGCGCAGCCGAGGGCGGCAACCAGTAAGTTCGGTCTTCGGCCCCGGATCGCCCGGGGTCCAAGTCGACGCCGCGGCGCGGGAGACCGCCCGCGGCGTTTTTGTGCCTGGCATGCGCCTGCCGTGGTGCGGGCGGGCAATTCTGCTCGAAGTGCGTCAGTCGCGCCCCACGCGCCATTGCGATTGAGGCCAACGGCCTTCCGCAACCCGCCGATCACCCGCCGAGGTCCGGGGCGACCAGCCCCGGACCGCGCCCGACCCTCCCTCCGGGAGGGCGCTTTGGCGATGCCGCGCGCCGCACGTCCGTCCTCCGGGGCTTTGGGGATAAAGCGCCCTCCACAGGCGGAGCGCCGGCGCCCACCCAGGGTCGGGCGCGATCCTCGTCGATCCATTCAGGGCGGGCGGACTTTTCCGATTTACCGCTGGGGATACTCCGGAACGCTTTGCCTCGGTGAGCAGTGCCCTCGGCACGGCCTTCCCGCTGCAATTCCCTGAGGACTAACCCTCACGGGCGTTGGTCCGGGGCGCCCAGCCCCGGGCCGCGCCCGACCCTCCCCCCGGGAGGGCGCTCTGGCGATGTCGCGCGCCGCAGGGCCGTCGTCCGGGGCTTTGGGGATAAAGCGCCCATCACGAGAAAAATGGCCGGCGCCCTCCCAGGGTCGGTCGCGGTCCTCTGTGCGACGATCGGGCGGGGCTCAGTTGCCGAAGTTGAAGCCTCCGCTTCCGCTGTCGGCCGGGGCCGGGTCGGACGGCTGGCTCTCGGGCTCGGGCTCAGGCTCCTCCTCCGCCGGCGCCTGCGGGGCGCCGAAATTGAAGCCGTCCTCGGGCGCGCTGTCCTGCGGGGCCGGCTCGGGCTCCGCAGGCGCGCTCTCGCCGCCGAAGTTGAACCCGCCCGGGGTGCCGGAAGCCTCCGGTGCGGCGGGCGCCTCGCCGGGGGCCTCGGACGGCCCGCCCGAGGGTGCCGGCGCGTCGCCGCCGAAATTGAAGCCGCCCGAGCCGGTCTCGGGGGCCTCCTGGCCGCCGCCGCTGCCGCCGAAGTTGAACCCGCCGGACGGCGCACCGGAGGGCGCCTCGGAGGACGGCGTGCCGAAGTTCAGCCCGCCGGTGCCGCCCTCGGCCGGCGCGCTCTGGGTCGCCGGCGCCCGCACCCCGCGGGCATCGTCGTAATGCGTCACCAGCCCGGGCACGAAGATCACCAGCAGGATCATCGCGAATTGCAGCGCGATATAGGGCAGCACGCCGCGATAGATCTCCTGCGTGCGGACCCGCGGCAGGGTCTCGCCGGAGCTCTCGTCCTGCCAGTCCCGGGTCGGCGCCACCGACCTGAGATAGAACAGCGCGAAGCCGAAGGGCGGCGTCAGGAACGAGGTCTGCAGGTTCAGCGACAGGATCACCCCGAACCAGATCAGGTCGATGCCCAGCGTCTCGGCCACCGGCGCCAGCAACGGCACCAGGATGAAGGCGATCTCGAAGAAGTCGAGGAAGCAGCCGAGGATGAAGATCACGATGGTGACGACGACGAGGAAGCCGATCTGCCCGCCGGGCAGCGCCAGCAGCAGCTCCTCGAGCCAGACCTGGCCGTTGACGCCGTAGAAGGTCAGGCCGAAGACCCGGGCGCCGATCAGGATGAACATCACGAAGGCCGAGAGCTTGGCCGTGGCCTCGACCGCCGAGCGCAGCGTGGCCCCGTCGAGCCGCCGCTTGGCCAGCGCCAGCAAGAGCGCGCCGACCGCGCCCATGGCGCCACCCTCGGTCGGCGTGGCGATGCCGAGGAAGATGGTGCCGAGCACGAGGAAGATCAGCGCCAGCGGCGGGATCAGCACGATCACCACCTCCTCGGTCAGCCGCGACAGCACGCCGAGCTTGAGATAGCGGTTGCCGAGCGCGATGGCGTAGAGCACCACGACCGTGAAAGCCGAGGCGAAGACCACCCGCGAGGCCGGCGTGACCTCACCGAAGAGGAGCCGCGCCGAGCCCATGTAGAGCAGCACCGCGAGGCCGGCCATGACCAGCAGCGACAGCACGCCGCCGCCCAGCCGCCGCTCCTCGGGCGGCAGCGCCGGCACCGCCTCGGGGCGCAGCAGGGTCAGCGCGAAGACATAGACGCAGTAGAGCGCCACCACGATCAGCGCCGGGTAGAGCGCGCCGAGATACATGTCGCCGACCGACACGCCGAGCTGGTCGGCCATGACGATCAGCACGAGGCTCGGCGGCACGATCTGCGCCAGCGTGCCGGCGGCGGCGATGGTGCCGGTGGCGACCGAGGGGTCGTACTTGTAGCGCTGCATGATCGGCAGCGAAATCAGCCCCATGGCGATCACCGAGGCGGCGACGACGCCGGTGGTGGCGGCCAGCAGCGCGCCCACCAGCACCACCGCGAAGGCCACGCCGCCGCGCAGCGGTCCGAAGAGCTGGCCCACCGTGTCGAGCAGGTCCTCGGCCATGCCGGAGCGTTCGAGGATCAGCCCCATGAAGGTGAAGAATGGAATGGCCAGCAGCGTGTCGTTCGACATGATGCCGAAGACACGTTCCGGCATCGCGCGAAGAAGCGGCCAGAACAGATTGATTTCACTAGAGTAGTCGGACAGTCCGACACCAACGACGAAGTAGAAGAGCCCACCCGCGGCGAGCGTCAGGGCAACGGGGTAGCCCAGCACCAGCATCGCCATGACGGAGATGAACATGATCGGGGCGAGGTTGTGCGCGACGAGTTCGATCATGGCTCAGCCCCTCCGCTCGGCGGCATGGTCGGCGGCGTCTTCGGCCGCGGGCAGCGGCAGCGCGCCGGTGAGCATCGCCGCCTTCTTGACGATCTCCGAGACGCCCTGCGCCATCAGCAGCGCGAAGCCCACCAGCACGAAGAGCTTGGCCGGCCAGCGGATCAGCCCGCCGGCATTGCTCGAGGCCTCGCCGGACACGTAGGAGGTGACGAAGAACGGCCAGGACAGCCAGACCATCAGCACCGCGAAGGGCATCAGGAAGAGGATGTGGCAGACGAGGTCGATCCAGACCCGGGACCGCATCGACAGACGCGACGACAGCACGTCGACCCGGACATGTTCGTCCTCGCGCAAGGTCCAGGCGGCGCAGATCATGAAGACCGCGCCGAACAGGTACCATTGCAGTTCCAGCCAGGCGTTGGACGACAGGTTGAAGCTCTTTCGGATCACCGCGTTGCCGGCCGAGACCAGCACCGCGGCGAGCAGCAGCCAGGCCACCGCCCGGCCCACCACGCCGTTGATTGTATCGATGACCCGCGCCAGCGGGAGAAGCGCCCTCATCACGACCTCCGCCTGAAACCCCCGACCCGGCGGCCCGCATTCGAGGCCCGCCGCGCCACTAGCTAGCGCGCCGGGCCGGGCTGCAAAACCGAAGCCGGCCATCGCGGTCGCGCGCGCGCCCTGTGGCACATGGCAGGTAAGGGCGCAAGCGTCCCGCGCTGCACCGCGGCACGGGGCTGCGCGCGGGGGGCGGCAGCGGTCAGGCGGCCTGCGGCTCGGTGAAGGAGCGGATGGTGCGCAGAGCGCCGTCGAGCGCCTCGCCGCGGGGATCGGCGAGCGCCGCGGTGATCAGCCGGGCGGTCCATTCGGCGGCGTCGGCGCGGCCCTCGACCAGCGCCGCCCCCGCCATGACGCGGTCGAACTTGGCGAGGCCGCGGGCATGGGTGTCGCTGTAGCCCTTGACGAGGCGCCTTATGCGCAGCGTCTCCACCGCCAGCGCGTAATCGTGCGGCAGCCGCGCCAGCGCGGCGGCCAGCCAGGCCTCGAGATGGGCCATCTCGCGCTCGTGGCGCAGCAGCCGGCGGCGCCAGCGCCGCAGCCCGGCCAGCGCGTAGAGCGGCAGGAAGCCCCGCAGCGTGTCGCTGCGCACGCGTCGGCCGCGGTTGACCAGCCGGTCGAGCGCCCGGACGAGGCCCGGTCGGGCCTCGATGCGGCGTCCGAGCCCGGCGGGCAGGATGCTCAGCACCTCGGCGGCGCCGGGGTGGAAATACTCCGTCACCTGCACCAGCGTGCCCTCGGTGGCGCGCATCTCGTCGGCGATGCGGGGGCTGCGGTCGCCCCGCGTCTTCAGGTCCGCGACTCTCAAGAGATCGTCGTAGGACATTGCATTTGCGAGATATTTCGCGGCTGTTGACGTGAAGCCCCAGGACCGGTCCGCGCCCCCGGCTTCGCAGTCCGCGGCACAGGCCCGCTCGACCCGGTCGAGATAGTCGGCCCCGTAGTCAACATCCTGAAAATCAACGACCTTTACAAGGCCCGCCCGTGCGTTTGACTGCGCCTCACCGGGCAGCTTGCGCAGCCGCGCCACGAGCGCCTCCCAGGCCGGGCGCTGCGCCTCCGGCAGGGCAATCCCGGCCGCGGTTTCCTCCGCCTCCAGCGGCGTGGCCGCCGGCGGCAGCGTGCCCCCCGGCGGCTTCTCCATGGCGCCCTCGGGCGTCGCCTCGGAGCCGCCCGGCGCCGCGCCGCGTCCCTCGGCGGCGCGCGCGCGGGCGAGGTCGAAGGCGGCGGGCGAGGCCGCGACGCCGCGACCCGAGGCGCGGATCGTCTCGCGGTAGCTCTCCACCGGGAAGGGCAGCGTGCCCGAGCCGGCCAGGGCCCCGAAGAGGCTGGCCGAGATCACCGAGCCGGCCTCCCGCGCGGTCTCCTCCATGTCGTAGGCGAGCACCCGGCGGGCCGACTCCCGCGCGGCGCGCAGCACCGCCTCGCCATCCGCGAGCCCGGTTCCGGGCACGATCTTCTCGCTCACCGCGAGCGCGCGGTGGGTCGAGGCGATGAGGGTGGTGCGATCAGGCGTGACGAAGCCGCGCATGATGGCGCGCCCCGCCTCCATCAGCTCGGCCGCAATCAGGATGTCGACATCGCCCTCCGCCGGCGCCAGCGCGAAGACCGGCGTCTGCCCGGTCTCCGGCATCATCTCGACATAGTAGATGGTGGCGCCGGTGCGCTGCGCCACGCCGGCGACGCTGGTCGATTGCACCGCGTAGCCGTTGCGTTCGGCGAGATCGACGATCCAGTTGGTCAGCACGCCGCCGCCCTGCCCGCCCACGGCGAGGATCGCCAGCTTGACGATATCGTCGAGGCGCAGGTCGCGGGCGGCGGGCCGGAAGGCGGCGGCGTCGGTCATCTGGGTCATTGCGCGGCCTCCTTCAGCGGCCGCGAGGCGGCCCGGCGCTGTTGCAGCCAGCCGATCACCCGGCGCCGCCAGCCGGCGCGCCGGCGTTCCCAGCGGCCGGGATTGTGGACCAGGTCGGCCTGGTAGAAGGACGGGCAGAGCACCGCGGCATCGGCGACCTCGCCGCAATTGCCGCAGCCGACGCAGGTCTGGTCGATATGCGCCACCGGATCGTCGCGCAGCGGGTCGTCGGGCATCTTCAGGGTCAGCGAGGGGCAGCCCGACAGCCGCATGCAGGCGTGATCGCCGGTGCAGACCTCCTCGTCGACGCCGAATTTCGGCCGTTCGACCCGGCGCCCGTCCTTGATCGCCTTGGCCAAGAGCGGCTTCTCGCGGCGCTGGCGGTTCAGCATGCATTCCGACGAGGCGACGATGACCTTGGGCCCCTCGTGCCCGGTGGTCAGCGCCTCCTTCAGCGTGTCGCGCATCTTCTTGACGTCGTAGGTGCGGTCGATCTGGCGCACCCAGCCGACGCCGACGCCCTCGAGCGCGCGCTTGATCGGGTGCTTGGTGGCCTTGGTGCTGTTCTCGGCGCGGGACGACAGGATGTCCTGCCCGCCGGTGGCGGCGGAATAGTAATTGTCGACCACGATGGTCACGCCGTCGGACTTGTTGAACACCGCGTTGCCGATCGAGGAGGACAGCCCGTTGTGCCAGAAGCCGCCATCGCCGAGGATCGAGATCGGCCGCTTGTCGCCGCCGCCGTCGAAGGCGGCGTTCGACGCCGGCCCGAGCCCGTAGCCCATGGTGGTGCCGCCGATCTCGAAGGGCGGCATGATCGAGAACAGGTGGCAGCCGATATCGGCGGAGATCTGGTGCGGCCCCATCTCCTCCTCCACCAGCTTCATGGCGGCGAAGATCGGCCGCTCCGGGCAGCCGGTGCAGAAGCCGGGCGGCCGGCCCGGGACGACCTCGGAGAGATCCGGCACCGGGCCCGGGCGGTTCGGCGCGCGGCCGCGATCGGGCAGCAGGTCGCCGGCATGGCGGCGCAGGAAGGCCTCGACCCCCTCGAGCAGCACCTGCCCGGTATATTCGCCGGCCATCGGCAACACGTCCTTGCCGGCGAGCTTCACCGTGGCGCCCGCCTTGTGGAGGATGGCGCGCAGGCCCTGTTCCATGTGGTCGGGCTGGCCCTCCTCCACGACGAGGACCGCGTCCTTGCCTTCGCAGAAGGACAGAAACTCATCGTCCAAAATGGGATAGGTGACGTTCATGCAGTAGAGCGGCACGGCGCTCTCGCCGTGCACGTCGGCCAGGCCGAGGCGCTGCAGGGCGCGGATGACGCCGTTGTAATGCCCGCCCTGCAGGACGATCCCGACCGGCCCGGCCTCAGGGCCGAAGACTTCGTTCAGGCCGTTCTCGCGGATGTAGTCGAGCGCCGCCGGCCAGCGCTTGGCGATCTTCTCCTGCTCGTGGCGGAACGAGGCCGGGGGCAGCACGATGCGCCCGGTGTCGCGGCGCGGATTGGCCACCGCCTCGCGCACGGTGAGCGGCGGGGGGACGTTGTCGGCGGCCTCGAAGGCGCCGTGGACGTGGCAGCAGCGGATCCGCAGCTGCAGCATGACCGGGGTGTTTGAGGCCTCGGAAAGCTCGAAGCCGTGGCGCACGGCCTGGGTGATCGAGGGCAGGTTGGGCCGCGGGTCGAGGAGCCAGATCTGCGACTTCATGGCGAAGGCGTAGCTGCGCTCCTGCATGATCGAGGAGCCCTCGCCGTAATCCTCGCCGACGATCACCAGCGCGCCGCCGGTCACCCCGCCCGAGGCGAGGTTGGCGAGCGCGTCGGAGGCCACGTTGGTGCCGACCGCGCCCTTGAAGGTCACCGCGCCGCGGATCGGGTAATGCACCGAGGCCGCCAGCATCGCCGCCGCCGCGGCCTCCGAGGCGTTGGCCTCGAAGCGGATGCCGAGCTCGGCCATCAGATCCTCGGCATCGGCCAGCACGTCCATCAAATGGGAGATCGGCGCGCCCTGGTAGCCGCCGACATAGCCGACGCCGTTCTCGAGAAGCGCCTTGGTGATGGCGAGGATGCCCTCGCCGCGGAAGGTCTCCCCCGCGCCGATGCGCAGCTGCTCGACTTCCTTCTTGAACGAGCGTTCCGCCATGATGCCCTCCGGGTGTCTTCGGGGACAGTTATATCCATTTGCATATTGTTTGGCAAAGGCTGAGGCGGCCTCGGCGCGAATTTTTCCCGCCGGACGGTGGCGGGCCGCGATTTCGCCCTCAGATCTCGTGGCGGCGGATGTTGCGCAGCACCTTCTGCAGCGTCGTCACGAAGGCCGCGTGCTCGGCATCGTCGATGCCCGCGAACATCTCGTCATGGCGCGCCTGCATCAGCGGCCAGAGGCGCTCGAATTCGGCCCGGCCGCGGTCGGTTAGGGCGATCTCGCGCACCCTCGCATCGTCGGGGCGCGCGGTCCGGCTGACCAGCCCGGCCTTCTCCAGCGCATCGAGCGTGCGCGACATGGTCGATTGCTCGGTCACCGCGTAGACCGACAATTCGTTGATCGTGAGGCCCGGCACCACGGCCAGCACGGCCAGCGTGCGGGCCTTGGCGGTGGTCAGGTCATGCGCCCGCAGCGCCGTCTGCAGCTCGGCGTTGTAGCGCCCCATGATGCGGTTCATCAGGTAGGGCGCGAACTGCCACAGCCCCATCTCGCCCAGCGACCGCCCGGCCCGCTCGATCGCATCCTCGCCGCCCTGCTCACTCATCACCGCCCTCCTCGTCCGCCTCCGGGTCCGGGGGCGTCACATGCGAATGCAAGAATCCAAGAGGCGGCAGGGCGGGTCAACCGGGCGCCGCGGCGCGCCCGGCCCGGTGTGGCAGGATCGGCGCGTCAGAGCGCGAAGGACGCGCCCTCCGCCACCTCGGCGCCGCGCACCCTGAGGGGGCGGGTCTCGCCCGCGGGCAGCACGGCACGCGCCTCCGCACACCAGGGCGCGCCGGCGCCCTCCTGCCGCCAGTCGAGCGCCAGGCCGTCCGGCCCGCCCTCGAGCCGGAAGTCGAGCAGGCTGAACGGGCCCGAGGCGCTGACCCCGTCATCCTCGTAGAGGCGTCCCGCCGCACCGCCGGTTTCGGGCTCGGGGAAGAGCCAGAGTTCGCGGCCGCGATCTGCCTCGGGCGCGGCCCGCATGGCGCCGGTGGAGACCGGGATCACCGATCCGGCGCGTGCGAAGAGCGGCATCGACGACAGGTCGACCGGCACCGTCACCGTCGCGCCCGGGGCGTGCCAGGTGCCGGAGGCGAGCTGCCACCATCCGGTGCCGTTCTCGGGGAGGCGCACCCGCCGCTCGGTGGCGGCCGCCTCGATCACGTTGGCGACCAGAAGATCGCGGCCGAGCAGGAACTCGTCGCATTCCACCCAGGCCTGCGGGTCGTCCGGATGGTCGAGGAAGACCGGACGCAGCATCGGCTCGTCCGCCATCACCGCGTCCCAGAGCAGGGTGTAGATGTAGGGGATCAGCCGGTAGCGCAGCGCCAGCGCGTCGCGGATCTGCGGCAGGATCTCGGGATACATCCACGGCTCGTTCACCGTGGCGTCGTCGTTCCAGGAATGGATGGTGAAGCGGGGATGGAAGATGCCGTTCTGCACCCAGCGCAGGAACAGCTCGGGCCCAGGCCGCGGACCGGCGAAGCCGCCGACATCGTGGCCGATATTGTAGAAGCCCGACAGCGACATGCCGAGCCCGGTGCGGATATTGTAGCGCAGCGTCTTCCATTCGGTGCGGTTGTCGCCCGACCAGGTCTGGGCGTAGCGCTGCAGGCCCGGCGCGCCGGAGCGGGTGATCAGGTAGGGCCGGCGCTCGGGGGCATGGGCGCGCTGCGCCTCGAAGCTCGCGCGGGTCATCAGGATCGGCATGATCGGCCGGATCAGCCCGATCTCGACAGGGCTGCCGAAGCCGTGGCAGGGCGCCGCGGCGTCCCAGATCTCGTATTCGTTGTTGTCGTTCCAGGTCGAGCCGATGCCGTGCTCGAGCAGCTGCCGGGTCACGCCGTCCTGCCACCAGGCCACCGCCTCGGGATTGGTGAAGTCGAGATGCGACCCTTCGTCATCCCAGAAGACCGAGCGTTCGGGGCGCTCCCACGCCTGGCTGTCGCGCACGAAGAGCCCGGCCGCCGCGACCTCGTCGTAGCGCGGATGGTCCTGCAGCAGGCACGGCTTGATGTTGGCGATCAGGTGCACGCCGGCATCGTGGAACCTGGCCGCCATGGCGTCGATGTCGGGGACCTTTTCGGTGTTCCAGTTGAAGACGTAGCGCTTCGGCCCGATCGAGGTGTAGCCCGAGGACATCTGGAAGCTGTCGCAGGGCAGGTCGTGCTCCGCCAGCTTGGCAAGGAAGCCTTCGAGCTGCGCCTGCGCGTCGGGGGCGTCGGTGTAGCTCATGGTCGAGCCGGAATAGCCCAGCGTCCAGCGCGGCGGGAAGGCGGTGCCGCCGGTCAGCCGCACCTGCCCCTTCACCAGGTCGAGAAGCTCGGGCGCCCAGCGGACGTAATAGTCGAGATCGCCGTCCTCGGCCCGGTAGCCGCGATAGGGAAGGTGGTAATTGTCGAGCTCGTTGCCAAGGTCGAGCCAGCAGGAGGCGAAGTTGTCGTAGAAGATCGACCAGGCGCCGGCCTCTTCGGTCCGGGTCATGGTGAAGGGGACGTGCTTGTAGAGCGGGTCGGTGGTCTCGGCATCGTAGCCCATGGCGTCGAGGTTGCGCATCTCGAAGCGGCGGCCGGCGCGGTTCAGATCGCCGGTCTTCTCGCCGAGGCCGTGCACCGGCTCGCCGGCATAGCGGCGGAGGTAATGCTGGTGCTTGTGATCCTTGACGCCCAGCAGCGTGCCGCCGGTCGGCCGCTCCTCGACGAAGGTGTGCCAGGCGCCGTCAATCTGCGCCGCCCAGCTCAGATGCAGCGGGGTCGACACGGTGAGCCGCAGGGTCCCGGTCTGGATCACCAGCCGGTCGCCGTCCTGCGTCACTTGCGCCGCGGGGCAGGCAAAGCCCGCATCGCCGTCGCGGTCGCGGCCCTCCCAGGGTGTTTCGCCCTCGGGCGCCACCGCCCAGGACCGGCCGAGCCGCCAGGCGCCGTCCTTCAGAAGGGAGACGCGGATCAGCGCCTCGTCCAGAACCCGCAGGCGCAGCAGGTGACGGCCCTCCACCCGCAGGTCGGCGCCGTTCGGGTGGGTGGCCTCGAGGGCCCAGGTCTTGAGAACTTTCATCCGCCGTATCCCAGCAGCAGTCGTGGCAGGAAGAGGCTGATCTCGGGCACGTAGGTGACCACGAGCAGCAGCACGAAGAGCACCGCGTAGAGCGGCAGCAGCGGCCGGATGACCTTGGCGATCGAGGTGCCGCCGACCGAGCAGCCGACGAACAGCGCCGAGCCCACCGGCGGGGTGCAGATGCCGATGCAGAGGTTGAAGGTCATCATGATGCCGAAATGCACCGGATCCATGCCGAGCCCCTGCACCACCGGCAGGAAGATCGGCGTGAAGATCAGCAGCGCCGGCGTCATGTCCATGAAGGTGCCGACGATCAGCAGGGTGATGTTGATCGCGAGCAGGATCGCCAGCGGGTTGTCCGACAGGCCCAGCAGCAGGTCCGAGATGGTGTTGGGGATCATCCCGAAGGCCATCGCCCGGCTCATCGCGATCGAGGCGCCGATCATCAGCAGCACCACCGAGGTGGTGACCGCGGATTCGACGAGGATGCGCGGCAGGTCGCGCACACTGATCTCGCGGTACCAGACCAGCGCCAGCAGCAGCGCGTAGACCACGGCGGCGGCGGCGGCCTCGGTGGCGGTGAAGACGCCGCCGATGATGCCGCCCATGATCACCACGATCAGGCCGAGCGGCAGCACCGCGTCGCGCCCGGCGCGCCAGACCTCGCACCAGCTGGGCCGCGGCGGCACCGGATAGCCGCGCTTCTTGGCGATGATGCCGGCGACCACCATGAGGCCCAGGCCCATCAGCAGCCCCGGCAGGTAGCCGGCGACGAAGAGCGCCGCGATCGAGGTGCCGCCGGTGATCAGCGAGTAGACGATCAGCGTCGAGGAGGGCGGGATCAGCAGGCCGGTGGGCGAGGAGGCGATGTTGACCGCGGCCGAGAAGTCGCGGTCGTAGCCTTCGCGCGCCTGCAGCGGCGCCATCACCCCGCCCACGGCCGCGGCGGAGGCCACGGCGGAGCCCGAGATCGAGCCGAACAGCATGTTGGCGATGACGTTGCAATGCGCCAGCGCCCCGGGCAGCCGGCCGGCCAGCACCTTGGCGAACTCGATCAGCCTCAGCGCGATGCCGCCGCGGTTCATGATGTTGCCGGCGAGGATGAAGAACGGGATCGCCAGCAGGGTGAAGCTGTCGAGCCCCGAGGCCATCTGCTGGGCGACGATGAAGACCGATTGCTCGACCCCCATGAACAAAAGGAAGGTCAGCGTGGCCGCCGCGCCGATGGCGAAGGCGATGGGCACGCCCATGGCCATCAGCACCCCGAAGGAGCCGAACAGAACCCAGATCGCGTCGCTCATTTCCGTCCCCTCATTCCAGCGGCAGGTCGCTCTCCGCCTCGCCCACGGGCATCCGGCCCCGGGCGATGTCGGCGAAGAACAGCAGGCAGTAATAGATCATCACCAGCCCGGAGAACGGGATGGCGGCGTAGACCCAGGCCATGGAGATCCGCAGCGCCGGGGTGAGCTGGCCCGAGGCCAGCGTCTTCAGGGTCAGCGAGCCGCCGCCCCAGACCATCACCGCGCCGGCGAAGGCGACCACCACGGCCAGGATCGCCGCCTCCGAGGCCAGCTTGGCGCGCCCGGTCAGCGGCAGGGTCAGAAGGTCGATGGCGAGGTGGCGGCGCAGGCCGAGCGTGTAGGCGCCGCCGATCAGCGCCAGCCACATGAACAGGAAGCGGGCGATCTCGTCGGTCAGCACGCTCGGCGTGCCCAGCAGGTACCGGCTGACCACCTGCCAGCACACGCACACCACCAATGTCGCGAAGATCGCCACGACGATCCAGCGCAGGACCGCGTCGACGGCAGTTTTCATTTCTGGAACCTCCTCCCGGGGTCTCCGGCCGCGCGGCCGCGCAGCCTCCGACTCGGCCGAGCCGGAACGTGGCCGCCACCCTCGCAGTCGTCGCTCAATTGGTCAACCAATTTAAAAACGGGTTGACTACTTGCGGTCGCCTACCCCATCTTTACCGCGAATTGGTCGACCAGGAGGGGCGGCCAAGGACCACATCCGGGAGGATACCATGACTCGTGTGACGTCGGCCGTTCTGGCCACCACCGCGCTCGTCGCGGCCACCGCAGCCGCCGAGGCGGCGACCCTGCGGCTCAACCACAACAACCCGCCGGATCACCCGGTGCACCTGTCGATGCAGCTGATGGCCGACCGCGTCGCCGAGCTGACCGACGGCGAAGTGCAGATCCAGATCTTCCCCAACGCGCAGCTCGGCACGCAGCGCGAATCGATCGAGCTGGTGCAGAACTGCGCCCTCGAGATGGCGCGCTCCAACGCCTCCGAGCTCGAGGCCTTCGAGGAAAGCTACGCGGCGCTGAACCTGCCCTACATCTTTGACAGCGAAGAGCATTTCAACGCGGTGATCACCGGCGAGATCGGCGCCGACATCCTCGCCGCCTCGGCCGATAACGGCTTTCGCGGCGTCGCCTATTACACCGAGGGCGCGCGGTCGTTCTACGGCCAGAAGCCGATCCTGTCGCCGGCCGACCTGCAGGGCGTGAAGGTGCGCGTGCAGCCCTCGCCCTCGGCCATCCGCATGGTCGAGCTTCTGGGCGGCAATCCGACCCCGATCTCCTGGGGCGAGCTCTACAGCGCCCTGCAGCAGGGCGTCGTCGACGCCGCCGAGAACAACCCGACGGCGCTGACCACCGCGCGTCACGGCGAGGTCGCGTCGCACTTCTCGCTCGACGAGCACACCATCATCCCGTCGGTCGTGGTGATCTCCAACTGCGCCTGGGACGCCATGTCGCCGGAGCACCAGGAGGCCCTGATGACCGCCGCGGCGGAATCGACCGAGGCGCACCGCGAGGCGTGGACCAAGGCGTCGGACGCCGCCATCGAGGAGGCCAAGGCCGAGCTCGGCGTGGAAATCCACGAGGTCGACAAGGCGCCCTTCGTCGAGGCCGTGCAGCCGATGTACGACGAGGTGGCGCAGAGCTCCGACACCGTGGCCGCGCTGATCGAGCGCATCCGCGCCGCCGGTTCGGGTTCGTAAGGTCCGCCCATGCTGGAGAGATCCGATCTTGCGGAGAACGCGCTTCAGTGCCTGCATGACGAGGACTACGACCGTCCCTTCAACACGCAGGCGCTGAACGCCGAGACGCTGATCTTCACGGGCGGCCGCCAGGGGCGGTCGCTCGACGGAGATTGGCGCTTCGCCGTCGACCTGCTCGATACCGGGCTCAGGCAGAAATGGTTCGCCATGACGCCGGCCCGGCCGCAGGATCGGATCGAACCGTGGGACTACGACCCGCATGACGGCGAGACCGTGCCGGTGCCGTCCTGCTGGCAGATGCTGAAGGAAAAGTGGTACTTCTTCGAGGGGTCGGGCTGGTATTCCCGCGATCTCGATGTGCAGCCGCTGCCCGCGGGGCGGCGCCGCTTCCTGCGCATCGGCGCCGCGCAATACGATTGCAAGATCTTCGTCAACGGGGCCTTCCTCGGCAACCATTACGGCGGCTCGACGCCGTTCTGCGTGGAGCTGACCGAGGCGCTGGCGCCGGGCCGCAACACCCTGACGCTCTGCGTCAACAATGCGCGCACCCGCGATCGGGTGCCGATGCGCAACACCGACTGGTTCAATTACGGCGGCATCTATCGCGAGGTCACGCTCTACGAGACCCCGGCCAGCGTCATCCGCGACCTCTTCGTGCGGCTCGACGGCGGCGCCATCCGCGCCACGGTCGCGGTCGACGGCCCGGCCGAAAGCGCCCGGCTGGCGATCCCCGAATTGGGCATCGACGCGGAGATCGCGCTGCAGAACGGACAGGGCGAGGTGGCGCTCGACGTCCGGCCCGAGCTCTGGTCGCCCGACAGCCCCCGGCTCTACGACGTGACCTGTTCCGCCGGCGGCGATGGCGTGTCGGACCGCGTCGGCTTTCGCAGCATCGAACGCCGCGGCACCGAGATCGTGCTGAACGGCCGACCGCTCTTCCTGCGCGGCATCTCGGTGCACGAGGACGATGCCGAGACCGGCAAGGTCACCTCCGAGGCCGATATCCGCCGCCGCTTCGCCCATGCCAAGGAGCTGGGCGCCAACTTCCTGCGCCTCGCGCATTACCCGCATCACGAGCGCGCCGCCGAGATCGCCGACGAGATGGGATTCCTGCTCTGGGAGGAGATCCCGGTCTACTGGGCCATCGACTTCGCCAACCCGGCGACGCGGCGCGACGCCCGCAACCAGCTTTCCGAGCTGATCCGCCGCGATCGCAACCGCGCCAGCGTGATCATCTGGTCGATCGGCAACGAGAACCCCGACACCGATGCCCGCCTCGCCTTCATGCGCGACCTGGCCGAGACTGCGAAGGCGCTCGACCCGACCCGCCTGACCGCCGCGGCCTGCCTGATCAACCACCACAAGCTGAAGATCGAGGACCGGCTGGCGGCGCATATCGACGTCATCGGCATCAACGAATATTACGGCTGGTACGACGAGGTCTTCGAGGACCTGGCGGTGATCGGCCGCAACTCCGCCCCCGACCGGCCGGTGGTGATCTCCGAGACCGGCGCCGACGGCGACCACGAGAAGGGCCCGGAGACCGGCCTGTTTTCGCTGGCCTACCAGGCCGAGGTCTACGAGAAGCAGATCGCCACGCTGCGCACGCTCGATTACGTGAAGGGCATGTCGCCCTGGATCCTCTACGATTTCCGCGTCGAGCGCCGGCAGAACGTGTTTCAGCGCGGCTGGAACCGCAAGGGCCTGATCGCCGCCGACAAGGCGACGAAGAAGCCGGCCTTCGACATCCTGGCCGCGCATTACGCCGAGCGCCGCGCCGAGGAGGAGACCGCCCCATGACACCGCCGCGCCGCTATCAGGACGTCGCCCGCGCTATCCGCGGCGTGATCGCCGAGGCTGGGCTGGCCGCCGGCGACCGGCTGATGCCCGAACGCGTGCTCTCCGAACGGCTCGACGTGTCGCGCTCGCTGGTCCGCGAGGCGCTGATCCTGCTCGAGATCGAGGGCGCGGTCGAGGTGCGCCGCGGCGCCGGCATCTTCGTGGCCGAGAACCCGCGCCTGAGCAGCGCGCCGGCGCGCGACGATATCGGCCCCTTCGAGCTTCTGCAGGCGCGCCAGCTCATCGAGGCCGACGTCGCGGGCTTTGCCGCGCGCATGGTCACCAAGGGCGACATCCTGCGCATGCGCGAGGCGCTTGAGCGCGAGCGCGCCGACCTCGCTTCGGGCGATCCGGACTATTCCGGCGACCGCCAGTTCCACCGTCTGATCGCCGAGGCGACGCAGAACTCGGTGCTGGTCGACATCGTCGAGGAGCTCTGGCGCAAGCGCGAGCAGAGCCCGATGTGGGCCAAGCTGCACAACCGCATCTTCGAGACCGCCTACCGCCAGGCCTGGCTGCAGGATCACCAGGCCATCCTGTCGGCGCTGCAGGCGCGCAACCCCGAAGAGGCGCGCGCCGCCATGTGGCGCCATCTCGGCAATGTGCGCGAGACCCTGATGACGCTGTCGGATGTCGAGGACCCCGATTTCGACGGCTACCTCTTCGAGCCGGTCGCGGGCTCGGCCTCCTGACCGCACCTCCCACCATGAAAGGCAAGTCATGATCGAATCCTGGCGCTGGTTCGGCCCCGACGATCCCATTTCGCTGGCCGATATCCGGCAGGCCGGGGCCACCGGCATCGTCACCGCGCTGCACGGCGTGCCCGCGGGCCAGGCGTGGCGCGCCGAGGACGTGGTCGCCCGCCGCGACCTGATCCGCGCCGCCGGGCTCGACTGGGTGGTGGTCGAAAGCATTCCCGTGCACGAGGACATCAAGACCGGCGCGCCGGGCTGGGAAGCCCATGCCGATGCCTGGGCGGCCTCGCTCCGCGCCGTGGCCGCCGCCGGCATCCGCACCGTGTGCTACAACTTCATGCCGGTGCTCGACTGGACGCGCACCGATCTCGCCCATGTGCTGCCCGACGGGGCCACCTGCCTGCGCTACGACGCGGTCGATGCCGCTGTCTTCGACATCCACCTCCTGGCCCGGCCCGGCGCCGCCGCCGACCACCGCGCCGAGATCGCCGCGGCCGCCGCCGAACGCCATGCCGAAATGGACGACGCCGCGCGCGCGCATCTCGTCGACACGATCATCGCCGGCCTGCCCGGCGCCGAGGAAAGCTGGACGCTGGAGCGCTTCCGCGCCCGGCTCGGGGATTATGCGGGGATCGACGCGGCGCGCCTCAGGGGCAATCTCTTCGCCTTCCTCGACCGCGTGCTGCCGGTGGCCGAGGAACTGGGACTGGAGTTGGCCATCCACCCCGACGACCCGCCCTTCGGGCTGTTCGGGCTGCCGCGCATCGTCTCCACCGGCGCCGATCTCGACGCCATCCTCGGCCACAGCCCCTCCCCGGCCAACGGCGTCACCTTCTGCACCGGCTCGCTGGGCGTGCGCGCCGACAACGACCTGCCGGCCCTGCTCGACCGGTTCGGCGACCGGGTGCGGTTCCTGCACCTGCGCTCGACCCGGCGCGAGGCCGACGGCGTGAGCTTTCACGAGGCGGCGCACCTGGCGGGCGATGCCGGGCTGGTGCGGGTGGTGCGCACGGCGCTGGCGCTCGAGGCGCGGACCGGCCGGCAGGTGCCGATGCGCCCCGACCACGGCCACATGATCGGCTGGGATCTGCGCGCCGGAATGCGCGCCGGCTATCCCTATATCGGCCGTCTGCGCGGCCTGGCGGAATTGCGCGGTGTGGCGGCCGCCTTTGCGCTATCCGAGTGATTATGCCGCGCAAGCGGACGGGCCGCGAAACACCGCGCGGCTTTTATTAAAACGCCTGCCGATTGGGCAAAGCGCCTGCCCGATCGGCGTCATATTCAGCGCCATACTATCGCTAGACGCTATATGTGACCGGATCACCGCATATTGCGGTGCAGCACGGACATCCCCGGTTTACGACGCGGTCCGCTTCACATAATCTTTCCGGGCGATCGGCCGATCAGCATTTCATCAACGGTTCTCGGACAGGGTGAACCGTGGGAACGGGGCTTGGGACGCCCCGGGGTGGAACGGAGTGTTGGTTTAATGAAAGTTCTTCGGGACATTGCACAGTTGTGCCTTGTGGCCAGTTTGGCCTGGATCGCCCCCGAAACGCAGGCAGCCGGATCGCAGGTGGTGATCATCGGCAGCGACCGGGGCGGCTTGTTGGGACCTCGGGTGGAACAGATCGCGGCGTTGCGCGCCTCCGGCGGGCGGGTCGAGATCCGCGGCCCGGATTGTCTGTCCTCCTGCACCATGTATCTCGGCGCCGGCGACGTCTGCGTGGCGCCCGGCGTGCGCTTCGGGTTTCACGGCCCCTCGTGGTACGGAACACCCTTGCGCGAGGTCGAATTCGAGTACTGGAGCGAGGTCATGGCGGGCCATTACCCCGACCGGCTGCGCAGCTGGTTCATGGAAGAGGGGCGCTTCCTGATCGTCGGCTACCACGAGGTTCCGGCCACCGAGATCATCGCCATGGGCGTGCCGCAATGCTGAGCGCCGCCGGGTGATCGCGGATGGCGCGGCGGCGTGATCCGGGCTAGACCCGGGGCATGAGCCAGAGCCTGCGCCAGAGCGACCCCGCGGCGGATCCCGCGCCCGAGACCGGTATCGAGCGGCTGCTCGCCGCCCGGCGCTCGGTGCGCGGCTTCCGGCCCGACCCGGTGCCGCGGGAGGACGTGGCGCGGATCCTGCGCGCCGCGCGCAGCGCGCCGTCGGGCGCCAACCTGCAGCCGGGCCGGTTCCACGCGCTCAGCGGCGCCGCGCTCGACGATCTGCGCCGGGCGCTGGCCCACGCCATCGCCGAGAACCGGCCCCCGGTGTCGGAATACAGCTATTTCCCCGACCCGATGCCGCCCGAGCTGAAGGCGCGCCAGCGCGCCGCCGGCTTCGCGCTCTACGAGGCGCTGGGGATCGCGCGCCGCGACCTCGCCGGCCGGCGGGCGCAGTTCGAGGAAAATTACCGCTTCTTCGCCGCCCCCGTGGGCCTCGTGGTGACCATCCGCCGCGACATGGGCGCGGGCTGCTACATGGATCTGGGCATGGCGCTGATGGCGCTGATGCTGGCTGCCGAGGGCGCGGGCTACGCCACCTGCGGCATCGGCGCCCTGGCGCGCCATGCCGACGTGGTGCAGGCAGCGCTCGGGATCGATCCCGGGGAGCTGGTGGTCTGCGGCATGGCGCTGGGGCGCGCCGATCCCGACGCGCCGGCGAACGCCGTCCGCACCGAGCGCGCGCCGCTGGAGGATTACGCGACCTTCTGCGGCTTCTGATCGGTGCCCAGAACCAGCGCGCTGCCGATGCCGCCGGCGGCGGCGATGGCGGCGAGCCCCGCGCCGCCGCGGCGCCGCAGCTCGGAGACCAGCCGCACCGCGTTGATCGCGCCCGAGGCGCCGATCGGATGGCCGCGGGCCAGCGCGCCGCCGCCCAAATTAACCCGGGCCGGGTCGAGCCCGGCCTCGGCCACGCAGACCATGGCCTGCACCGCGTAGGCCTCCATGATCTCGGCCACCGCGAGCGATCCGGGCGCGAGGCCCGCGCGTTCCAGCGCCGCGGCAATGGCCGCGACCGGGGCCAGTCCTGGGCAATCCGGCGCGCCGCCCAGGGTCGCGCCCGCCAGCACCCGCAGCGCCGAGCCGTCGAGCCGCCGCGCCACCGGCTCCGAGACCAGCACGCAGAGCCCTGCCCCGTCCGCCGCCACCGCGGCATTGCCGGCGGCGATCGGCCCGGCGAGGCTGCGTGCCCGCGCCGCCAGGCGCGGCGTCAGGGCGCGGGTGAAGGCGTCGCGTTCGAGCCCCGCCAGCGGCACGATCTCGTCCCGCAGCCGGGTCTCGGCGGCGCGCGCCCGGGCGTGGCTTCCGACCGCCCAGGCATCCTGTGCGGCGCGGTCGATGCCGAAGCGCTGCGCCAGCGCGGCGGCGGCCGCATCCATCTCGGGATCGCGGTCGGGAAACGGCGTGAAGGCCGGCCGGTCATAGGCCACCGGCGCGCCGCCATCGGGGTCGGTGCGCAGCCGCAGCGGCCGGCGGGAATAGGATTCCACCCCGCCCGCCACCACCACCTCGGCCTCGCCCGCGGCGATCAGCGCCGCGCCGAGGCGCAGCGCGTCGAGCCCGCCGCAGCATTGCCGGTCGAGGCTCAGCCCCGCCACCCGCTCGGGCAGGCCCGCGGCCAGCGCCACCAGCCGCGCCGGGTTGCCGCCGGCGCCGAGCGCGTTGCCGAGGATCACCTCGTCCACCGCCGCGGCCGGCAGGCCGGCCTCGTCCAGCACGGCGCGCAGCACCGGGGCGGCAAGCTCGGCGGGCTCGAGCCGGGCCAGCGCGCCGCCCCGGGGCGCCACTGGGCTGCGCCGGGCGGCGACCACGAAGGCGGCGGTCACGTCAGCTCCGCGAGCCGCACCGCCAGCCGCCCGAGATCGGGCTTGCCGGCGGCGGTGAGCGGAAAGTCCGGCAGCGCCACGATCCGGCGCGGCGCCGCCAGCGCGTCGAACCGGGCGCGCGCCGCGGCCAGCAGCCGGGCATCGCCCTCGGGATCCGCCGCGCCCGCGCGCAGCGCCACGAGGACGGTGCCGCGCAGGGCGTCCGGGCGCGGCAGCACGGCGCAGGGCCCGACGCCCTCCTGCGCGGCCAGCCAGGCCTCGATGGTTTCGGGAAAGACGTTCTGCCCGGCGATCGTCACCATGCGGTTGCGGCGTCCTGAAAGGTGCAGGAAGCCCTCGGCATCGCGCCGTCCGATCTCGCCCACCGACAGCCAGCCGTCGCGCCAATCGGCGCCGCCCGCGGCGGGGACCGGATCGGCGTAGCCGTCGAACAGGTAGGGGCTGCGCACCCAGATCTCGCCCGGCTCGCCCGCGACCGCGTCGATGCGCAGCTCGACCCCGGGATAGGGCCGCCCGACCGAGCCCGCGGGCCGCGCCGCATCGCCCCAGGCGATGAAGCTGGCCTCGCTCGAGCCGTAGAATTCGCGCAAGGTGGCCGCCGGCGCCAAAGCCGCCATCCGCGCGGGCAGGTCCTCGGGCATGCGGCCGCCGCCGCTGAGCACGTGGCGCAGGGTCGGCACCGGGCGGCCGGCCTCGGCCAGCAGGCGCAGCTGGGTCGGCGTGGCGTAGAGGATGGTGGCGCCGGCTTCGGCCAGCGCCGCGGCCTGCCGGCGTGGCGACAGGCCGCCGAGATCGCGCAGATGCGCGCCGAGATGCGCCGCCTCCACCATGGCGTAGAGCGCCAGCGAATGCTCCGGCGTGCCGAGCACGGCGTAGACGTCCGCCGGTCCGCAGCCCAGCACCGCGCGCGATACCTCGAAGCTGGCGATCCAGGAGGCGTGGCTGCGGCGGACGATCTTGGCCGGCCCGGTGGTGCCGCCCGAGCGGGTATGGAGCCAGCCCGGCGCCTCGGGACGCGCCTTGATGCCGTCCGGCCCCGCGGCCAGACCGGCCCCGGCGCGCAGCGCCGCCGCGAGCCCGTGCGCGGCGGCCCCGGGCGGCGCGGTCAGCCGGGCCTGCGGGTGCCAGACGAACCGCTTGCCCGTCGCGGCCCGCGGCCGTGCCCCGGATGCTGCCGTGTTGCCGTCCATGACCCCTCCGCGCTCAGGCTCCCGCCCCGCGGTTTAGCCGCCGCGCGGGCGCGAGGGAAGCAGCGGCGCTCAGGCCACCGGCTCGGCGCGGTAGCCGGCCTTGGCGATGGTGTCGCGGGCGCATTCGGCGTCATCCTCGACGCGCACCAGCCGGGCATCGCGGTCGACCTCGACCCGGGCGCCGGGCAGCGCCGCGGCCAGCGCCTCGCGAATGGTGGCCTCGCAATGTCCGCAGGACATGTCGGGAACGTGGAACCGGGCCATCCTGTCCTCCTCTGATCGCATCAGCGGGAGGTGGGGATTGCCCCGCCGGAAGGTCAAGCCCCGGGGGCGGGAAGCTGCTGGCCGGGCTCCACCGGCCAACCGGCGGCGTCGAGGATCTCGGCCAGGCCCGCAAAGGCCTCCGCCGCCGGCGTCGCGTCGTGCCTTGTCTGGCTCAGGAAGGTCTCGGCCTTGCCGGCCACCGCGATGGCGCGGTCGACCTCCGGATCGGATCCCTTGCGGTAGGCGCCGAGGCGGATCAGCTCCTCCATGTCGGTGTAGCGCGAGATCGCCGCGCGGGCGGCCGCCAGCAGGGCGTATTCCGCGGCGCTGTGGCAATCGGGGAGCATGCGCGACAGCGAGCGCTCCAGATCGATCGCCGGGTAGCGGCCGCGTTCGGCGATCCGGCGGGTCAGCACCAGATGGCCGTCGAGCGTGCCGCGCACCGCGTCGGCGATCGGATCGTTCATGTCGTCGCCATCGACCAGAACGGTGTAGAGCGCGGTGATGTTGCCCTGCCCGCCGGCCCCCGGCCCGGCCCGCTCCAGCAGTTGCGGCAGTTCCGAGAACACGCTGGGCGGATAGCCGCGCGCTGCCGGCGGCTCGCCCAGGCTGAGGCCGATCTCACGCTGCGCCTGGGCGAAGCGGGTGACCGAGTCGAGCATCAAGAGCACCCGCATCCCGGCGTCGCGCAGCCCCTCGGCCACCGCCGTGGCGGTCCAGGCCGCCTGCCGGCGCATCAGCGGCGCCTCGTCGCCGGTGGCCACCACCAGGACCGAGCGGGCCAGCCCCTCGGGGCCGAGCGCCGAGCGGATGAAATCCTGCACCTCGCGGCCACGCTCGCCCACCAGCCCGACGACGATGGCGTCGACCCCGGCGCGGCGCGCCAGCATCGACATCAGCGTCGACTTGCCGACGCCGGATCCCGCGAAGATCCCCATACGCTGGCCGTCGCAGAGCGGCGCGAAGACGTCGAGCGCGCGGATGCCGGTTTCGATGCGCGCGCCCACGGCGCGGCGGTCGAAGGCCGGGGGCGGCGCGGCGCGCACCGCGCGGACCGGTCCCGCCACCGGCAGCGGCCCGCCACCACCGGCCGGCCGACCAAGCGCGTTGATCACCCGGCCGAGCCAGGCGCGGCCCGGCCGCAGGCCCTCGTCCGGGCCGCAGAGCTCCACCTCGGCGCCGGGCCCGACCCCGTCCCAGGTGCCGAAGGGCAGCAGATGCGCGCCGGCCGCGTCGATGCCCACGACCTCGCCGGTGACCGGGCCGAACTGCCCCGCCACCCGGCAGCGCGCGCCGATGCCGAGCGCCCGGTGCAGGCCCGAAACGGTCAGCTTGAGCCCGATCACCGCCGCGACCCGGCCGACGCAGCGCGTCCGCGGGATGCCGGCGATGGCGGCGTTCATGTCCGCAAACAGGGTGCTCAAGTACAGTTTTCCTTGGAAACCCGCATTTATTCATGATACTATATGAATAGAACCGGGGAAACCAGCATGAAGATGTCCTCCATATCCTTCTTCGACCTTGCGGCGAAGCGCATGGACTGGCTTGCCGCGCGGCAGGAGGTGATCTCCGAGAACATCGCCAATGCCGACACGCCGGGATTCCGCGCGCGCGAGGTCACGAGCTTCCAGCAGATGCTCGACGGCACACGCGCCTCGGAGGTCCGCGGCACCGGGCTTGCGGTGACCCAACTGGGCCATATCCAAGGCAGCCTGCCCGGCCGCTCGGCGGTGCCCACCACCGCCGAGGAGGCGCCCTGGGAGACCACGATGGACGGCAACACCGTGGTTCTGGAGCAGCAGATCATCAAGGCGACCGAATCCGAGGACGCCTACCGCCTGGCCGCCGATCTCTACCGCAAGGGACACGAATTGCTGACCCTTGCGGCGACCGGCGGACGCTGAGGAGAGAGCCCATGGATCCGCTGAAGTCGATCACCAGCATCGCCGCCTCGGGCATGGTGGCGCAGGGCACCCGGCTGCGGGTGGTGGCCGAGAACGTCGCCAATGCCGACACCCGCGCCACCGCGCCGGGCGGCGATCCCTACCGCCGCAAGACGGTGTCCTTCGCCGAGGTCCTGGACCGCGCCAGCGGCGCCTCCCGGGTCGAGGTCGACAAGGTCGGCCGCGCGCCCGGCCGCTTCGAGCAGGTGCTCGACCCGTCGCACCCGGCCGCCGACGAGAATGGCTTGGTCAAGGTGCCGAACGTCAACGCGATGATGGAAATCGCCGACATGCGCGAGGCCTCGCGCAGCTACGAGGCCAACATGACGATGTTCGAGACCGGGCGGCGCATGCGCACCCGGCTGCTCGACCTGCTCCGCTAGATTCCAGCAGAACACGGGTAAGTTTCGATGACAGAAAGTCTCGTTTCCTCCAACGCCGCGCTCGGGGCCTACCGGGCGTCGCAGGGCCTGACCTTCGACCGCGGCAGCGCCGCCGCGGCCCCGCAGGCCGACGGCGCCGATTTCGCCCAGCTTCTCGTCGATGCCGGCGCCTCGGCGGTCCGCGAGGCGCGCAGCGCCGAGCGGGTGATGCAGGAGGGCCTGGCTGGCGGGCATACCACCCAGGAGGTGGTGCAGGCCACGCTGAGCCTCGAATCCACCGTCAAGACGACCGTGGCGATCCGCGACAAGCTGGTCGAGGCCTACCAGGAAATCATGCGGATGCCGATGTGATCCGATGACGCCCGGTGAGGTCTACGACTATCTCACGGACGCTTTGTGGACCGTGCTGATCGCCACCGGGCCGATCCTGGCGCTGGCGCTGGCGGTGGGGCTTGCCATCGCCTTCTTCCAGGCGCTGACGCAGATCCAGGAGATGACCCTGACCTTCGTGCCGAAGATCGTGGTGATCCTGATCAGCATCGTCGCCACCACCCCGTTCATCTACTCGATGCTGGAGGGCCTCGCCGAACGCAGCTTCGACGCCATCGCGAGCGGCGGGCTGTGAGCCTCGGGCTGCTCCGTCTGGCGCTCGCGGCGCTGCTCTGCCTCGTTGCGGTGGCCGTGCGCGCCAATGGCTGGGCCAGCTTCTATGGCGGCGCCGCCCCGGCCGCCGGCAGCGCCCGCGCCCCGACGCTCTCGGCCGAGCACGGCATCTGCCTGCGCGAGATCCTCGAGGCGCAGGAACGCCACGACATCCCCGGCAACATCCTGCTCGGCATCGGGCTGCAGGAAGCCGGCCTGATGAAGGCCGGCGAACTCACCGTCTGGCCCTACGCGGTCAATTCCGAGGGCTCGGGCTACCATTTCGAAACCCGCCGCGCGGCGCTCGACTTCGTCGCCGCCGAGCAGCGCCGCGGCGTGGAATCGATGGATGTGGGCTGCATGCAGATCAACCTGCGCTGGCATCCCGGCGCCTTCGCGACCATCGAGGACGGCTTCACGCCGCGCCTCAACGTCGATTACGCCGCGCGCTTTCTCAAGCGGCTCCACAGCGAGACCGGCGACTGGCAGCGCGCCGCCAGCGCCTACCATTCGCGCACCCCGGACAAGCAGGCAATCTACCACAGCGCCCTGATGCGCAACATCCGCGTCGCCAACCAGCGCATCAACGGCTTCCGCGCGCTGGCCGACCTGCCGGCCGAGACCGCGCCGGCCGGGCGCGGGCCCGGCGGGCCGATCTGGTCCACCGCCGCAATCGCCGGCGCCGCCCGCCACACCCTCTATGGCGGGGGCGCGCTGCAGCCGGTCCTGCCGCAACTGAAGCGGGGAGATTGACGCCGTGAGTGCCACCGCCGATCCGCAGAACACCGTCTGGCAGAAGGGCCTGGCGAACCGCGACGTGGGCTTCGCGGTGGGCGTCACCCTGGTGCTGGCGATGCTCTTCGTGCCGCTGCCGGCCTTCCTGCTCGATCTCGGGCTGGCGATCTCGCTCTCGGTCTCGGTGCTCATCCTGATGGTGGCGCTCTGGATCAAGAAGCCGCTGGAATTCAACGCCTTCCCGACGCTTCTTCTGATCGTCACGCTGCTGCGCCTGTCGCTCAACGTGGCCTCGACACGGCTGATCCTGTCCGAGGGCCATACCGGCACCGGCGCCGCCGGCGGGGTGATCGAAGGCTTTTCGCGCTTCATCGTCGCCGGCTCCTACGTCATCGGCATCGTGATCTTCGCCATCCTCGTGGTGATCAACTTCATCGTCATCACCAAGGGCTCGACGCGCATCGCCGAGGTCTCGGCGCGGTTCTCGCTCGACGCCATGCCGGGCAAGCAGATGGCGATCGACGCCGATCTCGGCTCCGGGCTGATCGACGAGCAGCAGGCGCAGGCGCGGCGCCGCACGCTGGAGGAGGAGAGCGGCTTCTTCGGCGCCATGGACGGCGCCTCGAAGTTCGTCCGCGGCGACGCCGTGGCCGGCATCATCATCGTGCTGATCAACATCGGCGGCGGCATCCTGATCGGCACCGTGCAGCACGGGCTGAGCCTCGGCGAGGCTGCCTCGACCTATACCACGCTGACCATCGGCGACGGGCTGGTGAGCCAGATCCCGGCGCTCATCGTCTCCATGGCGGCCGGCCTCATCGTCACCAAGGGCGGCACCGAGGGCGCCGCCAACGAGGTCGTGCTGGGCCAGCTCGGGCGCTTTCCCAAGGCGCTCTACATGGCCGCGGCGCTGCTGCTGGCGATGGGCCTGCTGCCGGGCTTTCCGCTGGCCATCTTCGCCCTGCTGTCCGGCGCCATGGCGGGGTCGGGATACCTCTTGTCGCGGCAGTTCGCGCGCGAGGACCGCAAGGCCGCGGCCGATGCCATGAAGGAGGCCGAGGGCCCGCCGCAGACCGAGGAGGAGGCGCTCAAGGACAGCATGAAGGTGGACGATCTCTGCCTCGAGCTGGGCGCCGGGCTGGTCACCCTCTCGGACAGCCCGGACGCGGCGCTGCCGGGCAAGATCAAGAGCCTGCGCGGGCTCTTCGCGCGGGAATACGGCTTCGTGCTCCCGGTGGTGCGGATCCGCGACGAGACCAGCCTGCCGATCCACACCTACCGGATCATGGTGCAGGGGGTCGAAGCGGTGCGGGGCGAGATCCGGCCGAGCGGCCGGATGGTGCTGACCCCGGCCGAGATGAGCGTGCAGCTGCCCGGCGAAAAGACCAAGGATCCGGCCTTCGGGCTCGACGCGCTCTGGGTCGACCGCGCGGTGGCGCGCCAGGCCGAGGAAGCCGGGCTGACAGTGGTCGATCCCGAAAGCGTGCTGACCACCCACATGACCGAGGTGGTCAAGGACCACATGGCCGAACTCCTGAGCTACGGCGCGGCCAGGCAGGCGGTGGAGCGGCTCGACCGCGACTACCAGAAACTGGTCTCCGATCTCAGCGTGCCCTCGCCCACCATCCTCGTGCAGCACGTCCTCCAGCGGCTGCTGGCCGAGCGCCTGTCGATCCGCAACCTGCCGCTGATCGTCGAGGCGATCGCCGAGGCGGGCCGCGCCACCACCAACGTCACCCGGGTCACCGAGCACGTCCGCGCCCGGCTCGCCAAGCAGATCTGCAACCAGCTGATGGACGGCGCCGGCTACCTGCCGGTGATCGGGCTGGCGCCGAACTGGGAGCGCGAGTTCCTCGAGGCGATCCGCACAAGTGGCGAGGAGCAGTCCTTCCTGATGGCGCCGCAGCGGGTGCAGGATTTCGTGCTCGAGGCGCGCAAGGAGATCCAGATGCAGGCGCAGTCGGATTCCTGGCCCTCGATCCTCGTGCCCGCCGAGATCCGCGCGCATGTCCGCTCCATGCTGGAGCGGGTGAGCCCCAACACCGCGATCATCAGCCACGCCGAGATCCATCGCAAGGCGAGCCTGCGCACGGTCGGCCGGATCGGCGCCTGAGGCGATGGACCTCACGGTCTTCGTCACCTCGCAGTTCCTCGGGCTGGCCGCGATCTTCGCCCGGATCGGCACGGTGTTCCTGTTCATGCCGGGCTTCGGCGAGACGGCGATCCCGGTGCGCCACCGCCTGGCGCTGGCACTGGCGCTCTGCCTCGGGCTGTCGCCGGCGCTGCCGGTGGGGCCGCTCAGCCTCGAGAACCCGGTGGCGATCTTCACCATGCTGGGGCTCGAGGCGACGCTCGGCCTCTGGCTCGGCCTCACCGCGCGGGTGCTGCTCAACGCGCTGAACTTCGCCGGCTACCAGATCGGCATGGTCTCGGGCCTGGCCAACGCGCTGGCGCCCTCGGTCGGCGCCTTCGAGGGCGCCACCATCGTCGCCTCGACGCTGATCCTGGCCGCGGTGGCGCTGATCTTCGCCACCGACACGCATCACATCATCCTCGGCGCGCTGCTGCTGTCCTACGAGGTCTTCCCGCCGGGCCGGATCATGCCCGGGGATCTCGCCGAGCAGATCGCCCGGGCCGGCGCCATGAGCTTCTATGTCGGGGTCTCGGTGGCCGCGCCCTTCTACGTCATGGGGCTGGTGCTGCATGTCGGGCTGGGCCTCGCCAACCGGCTGATGCCGACCCTGCCGGTGTTCTTCGTGGCCACCCCGGTGCTGCTGGCGGCCGGGCTGACGGTGCTGGTGATGGCGGCGCCGTCGATCCTCACCGGCTTCCTGACCGTGTTCGCCGACTGGCTCGGCACCCTGAGGTTCTGAGGCGCGCATGTCGGACGATACCGAGGACAAGTCCAGCAAGACGGAAGAGCCGACGGCGCAGAAGCTGCGCAAGGCGCGCGAGAAGGGCGACGTGCCCTCCTCGAAGGAGACCGGCAACCTGATGAGCATCTTCTCGCTCTTCATGCTGGTCCTGCTGGTGCTGCCCTCGGCGGCGCCGGACCTCGCCCGCACGCTGGGCGCGGTGATCGCCAATGCCAGCGAGATCCGCGTGGGGGTGGGCGATACCGGCGTCTCCGATCTCGGCGGCGTGGTCCAGGGCATGGCGCTGTCGGTCCTGATGATCCTCGCCCCGGCCTTCGCCACCATGGTGGCGCTGGCGATCTTCGGGGTCGCGATCCAGGGCCAGGTCGTGGTCGCGGCCGAGCGCATCCGCCCGAAACTGTCGAAAATCTCGCCGATGGCGGGGCTCAAGCGGCTGTTCTCCAAGGACACCGCCATCGAGTTCCTGAAGAACCTCGCCAAGGTCGCGGTGGTCGGCGTGATCGGCGCCTGGGTGGCGCAGGGCGCGGTCACGCAGATCTGGCAGGGCATGCTCTTCGCCCCGGAAACCCTGCCCGGCTATCTGCGCCACGAGGTGTCGCTGATCCTGATCGGCGCCTGCGGTTTCCTGGTGCCGCTGACCATCTTCGACATCATCTGGAAGCGCTACCAGTGGCGCGAGAAACAGAAGATGTCGCTCAAGGAGGTGCGCGACGAGCACAAGGACAGCGAGGGCGACCCGCTGATCAAGCGCAAGCGCGACCAGCTGCGCCGTCAGCGCGCCCAGCAGCGGCTGACGCTGGCGGTGCCGACGGCCAGCGTGGTGCTGACCAACCCGACGCATTACGCGGTGGCGCTGCGCTACGACCTCGGCCGCGACAGCGCCCCGGTCTGCGTCGCCAAGGGCACCGACCTGATGGCCGCGCAGATCCGGCGCATCGCGCGCGAGAACGACGTGCCGATGATCGAGAACCGGCCACTGGCCCGGGCGCTGCACGACGCGGTCGAACTCGACCGGACGATTCCCGCCGAGCACTGGAAGGCGGTGGCCGAGATCATCCGCTACGTCATGGATCTGCGCGCCGACCTGAAGCGCCGCCCGCCCGCCGGATCGTCGCTGCGCGAGGAGTGAGGCTCAGTAACCCAGGGCGGCGCGGTAGGCCGGATAGCCGATCGGCATGCCGGCCACGTCGACGGTGAGCCGTTCGAGGATCGCCGTGCGGTCGGGGTCGGCCAGCGTGCCGGGCGCGACCTTGGCGCGGTGCGAGGCCAAGGCGACGGGCCGGCCCGCGAAATGCCCGATACTGATGTCCTCTGGCACCTCGAACAGCGCCCGGAACGCCGCCTCGTCGGCCAGCAGATCCTCGATCCGGACGCTCTGCGCGCCGACCGCCAGCGCCGCGCCGTTATACGCCATGACCTGATGCGCGGCGAAGAGATAGAGGATGTTGGGCAGCGTCGGCTGCAGGTCCAGCTTCGGCAGCAGCGGCACCGACACGTTCAGCGCGGCGCCCATCACCGCCTCGCCGGCCAGCACCTTGGCCAGCACCCAGGCATAGCAGCTCTCGATCTGGCGTTCCGGCGCGCGCACCAGCAGCCGGTAGAGGATCCCGCGGGCCTCGCAGGCGGGCTTCATCTCGGCCGGCGGAAACAGCGTGTGCACCGCCACCGGGCGCTGGCCGCTCTCGGCCGCCGCGGCCATGCTGGCGGCAAAGGCCCCGGGGGATTGGCGGGCGCGCCCGACCGGGCGCTTGGTCTCGAAATCCTGCGTGCCGTGGGCGACCTCGTGGTCCGGCAGCCCGTCGAGGATGGCAGAGATGGTGTGCGTGGCGGCGAAACCCACCGCTTCGGCGACGATCATCGGCGCCTCCCTGTTGCGTTCACTTGATCCGCAGGCCGGTCAGGTCCTGGTCGCCGGGCAACTGCGAGCGTTCGAGAATGATCTTGGAGATCGCCCGCGCCCGCACCGGGCTGAGCTGGGCCATGATCGGGGCGGCGTCGCGTTCGCGCATCGTGCCCAGCACCATCACCGTGGTCTCGAGATCGAGATCGTCCATGATCCGCGCGGCCTCGCCCGGCTTCATGGCGGAATAGAGCGCCACCAGCCGGTCGACATCGGCGGTCTGGTGCGCGGCGACCCGTTCGAGCAGGGCGGCCAGCTCGGCCTGCAGCGCGCCCAGCCGATCCTTCTCGATCGCCAGTTCCGCCGCCGCGAGGTCGATCTCCGAGGCGCGGGCCTCGAGCTTCTCCTTCTGCGCCGCCAGCAATTCGCGCTCGCGCTTGATCGCCGAGAGCAGCGCCTCGGGCATCTCGCAGCCCTTGGCGAGGATCTCGTCGGCGGCCTGCCCGACATCCGGGGCGGGCGCTGCCGGTTCGGGCTCGGCAGCGGCACCGGCGGCCTGGGCCGGGCCCACGAAGACCGAACCGCGGACGGCATCGGCGCCCTCGCCCAGCCCGACGCCGAGCCGCAGGATCCCGGCGCAGGCCAGCGCCCCGAAGAGCAGCTGCGATCGCGACGGCCGGATCATGCCTGACGCTTCCCGGCCGCCTCGAAGAACGACCGCACAAGGTCGGACTTGCCCTCGACCTTGGCCACCCCGGCCCCGCCCGAGCGGACCGAACGCGCTGCCTGGTTGCGCAGCGACCGCAGGTTCGGCACGCCGGCGCCGCGCCGGCCTCCGGTCTCCGAACGCCCGGCCTCGGCGGCCTGCGCCGAGGCGCCGCGCAGGGCGTGCACCGAATCCTCGGAGCGGTCGACCGCCCGGGCGAACTGGTCGACCGCGGGCTGCAGCTCCGCCAGCGCCTGCATCAGCCGCTTCACCCGCCGGTCGAGCACCAGGCCGAAGCCGATCGCCCCGCCGAGGAGCGCCACGATGACGATGTCGATGATAAGCCCGGTCATGTCAGCTTCCCGTTCTTGTCGAAGTAAGTCTCGGTGACGCGCAGCGCCGCGGCGCCGCCGCGGCGCCGTCCCATGGCGCCGCGCAGGAGGGTGCGGCCGCCGGCGGTGACCTCGACCTCGTCGTCCGGCCCGATGCCGAGGTCGAGCACCTGGCCCTTGCGCCAGTCCAGCGCCTCGGCCAGCGGCACGCGGAGCCGACGCAGCACCGCCGTCAGCGTCACCCCGGTTTCGGTGAGCGCCGATTCCAGGCGGTCGTGCCAGCCGGAATCGGCGTCGATGGCCTCTCCGGCGAAGAGCTCGGCCAGCTTGTGGCGCACCGGCCGCAGGGTGCTGTGCGGCATCACCACGGCAAGCCCGCCGCCGCGCCCCTCGAAGGCGATCTCGAACCGCGCGGCGACGCCGGGGCTCTTGGGCGGCGCCAGCATCGCGGCCTGCGGGCTGGCCTCGAGATAGGACAGCGCGAAGGCCACCGTCTCGACCGGCGCGAAGGCGGTGGCGAGCTCGTCGAGCACCAGCGCGCCGATCTGCCGGGCGAGGTTCTTTTCGATCGAGGTGAAGCTGCGCGGCGTCCAGGCCAGGGGCTCCGCCTCGCGCCCGCCGAGCAGGATCTCGAGCGCCGCGAACAGCAGGTTCGGGTCGATCACGACGGCGAACTGGCCGCCCCAGGGATCGGCCTCGCAGATCAGCGTCAGCCAGCTTTCCTCGAGCCCGTGCATGACCTGGCTCATCGGGCCGTAGGTGACGCCGCGCAGCTCGCTCTCGGTGGCGATGCCGCAGAACGACTTCAGCGCCGCCGACAGGCCCTGGCCGTGGCGGTCGAAGATCAGCTGCAGCATCGGCAGCCGCTCGATGTTCTCCGCGGCGGCGCGGATGATCTCTTCCTCGAGGCTCGAGCCCGGCGCCATCTTCTCGGTCGGCTGGTTCATTGGATCACCATGTCCGCGATCAGGATGTCCTGCGGCGCCGTGCTGTCGGTGACGGTGCGCACCCGCCGCAGCAGCTCGGACTTGAGCTGCGCCAGCCCGGCGCTGCCCTCCAGGTCGTCCTCGGTGAGCTGGCGCAGGTAATCCTGGATCGAATCGCGCAGGAACAGCTCGCGCTCGGAAATCCGTTCCGCGCCCGCCGCCGCCGGATCGACCACCAGCGCGATGTCGAGCTTGAGGAACCGCGAGGTCTTGCGCCCGGTCAGCGTCATCGCGGTGATGTTCACGATCATCGTGTCGAGCGGCACCACCTTGGCCATGCCCTCGGGCAGTTCGGTGCCGTCGCCTGCCGCGGCGGCCGGGGCCGCCTCCGCCGCACCCTCAACGGAATCGCCCTCCTCGGCGGCCGCGCCGCCGGACAGCAACGCCAGCGCGCGGCTCGGCCCGAGCGCGAGGCCCAGGCCGCCCGCGCCGGCGGCAACGCAGAACAGAACCAGCGCCGTCGTCACGAGCAGCCGCTTCTTGAGGGAACGTTTGGGCTTTTCTGCTTCCGACACCGGTTCTGCCCGCTGCTGTTGCCTGATGGCTATCCTTGCCTATTCATGGACAAATTGCAATTGACCTTCAAGATTAAACCAACGACAAAAATTTCCAAGCATGGCCGAAGAGCCAGCGTGAGGCAGAACAGGCGAAGTTCCAGTGAATGCATTAGCCCAGAACCTCATGGCGCTCGGCCGCGGGCGTCTGGCCGTCCTCGGCGCGACCGGCGCCGGCTTGATGCTCCTGCTGTTTCTGGGGCTCGGAACGGTGATGTCGCCGGCCTATCGGCCGCTTTACGGCGATCTCGACCCGGCCTCCGCCTCGCGCATCGTCACCACGCTGGAACAGGCCGGCTTCACCGTGAAGCTCGACCGCGCGGGCTCGGTGGTCAGCGTGCCCGAGACCGACATCGCCCGCGCCCGCATGACGCTGGCCGACCAGGGCCTGCCCTCGCAGGGCACGCCGGGCTGGGAATTGTTCGACGATGCCAGCGGGCTCGGCATGAACACCTTCATGCAGCGGGTGAACCGGCTGCGCGCGCTGGAGGGCGAACTGTCGCGCTCGGTGCGCACCATCGACGGCATCGAGGCGGCGCGGGTGCACCTGGTGATGCCCGAGCGCGAGGCCTTCAGCCGCAGCCGGCCCGAGGCCACCGCCTCGGTCATCGTGCGCTCGCGCGCCGGCTATTCGCTGGGCCGCCGGCAAGCCCTGGCGATCCGGGCGCTGGTGGCCTCGGCGGTGCCGGAAATGTCGCCCAACCAGGTCACCGTGCTCTCGGCCACCGGCGAGACCATCCTCGGGCCCGAGGGCGACACGCCCGGCGAGGTCTCGATCGCCGGCACCCAGGCGGCGATGGAGGACCGGCTGGCCCGCAGCGTCACCGAGATCCTCTCGGCGCGGGTCGGGGCCAGCAATGTCCGCGTCGAGGCGCGGGTCGACCTGACCACCGAGCGCCAGGTCATCCGCCAGGAAAGCTTCGATCCGGACCAGCAGGTCGTGCGCTCCACCGAGACCCGCCAGGAATCGAGCGAGGGCAGCGAGGCGGCGGCGGGCGAGGTCGGCGTGGTCAACGAATTGCCGCCGGAATTGCGCGACGGCGCCGGCGGCGATGCCGGACCGCGCTCCTCGCAGCGCTCCAACCAGACCGACGAGATCGTCAATTACGAGATCGGCACCACCCGGTCCGAGATCATCCGCGAACCCGGGGAGGTCGAGCGCCTGTCGGTGGCGGTGCTGGTCAACGGCACCTACCAGCCGGGCGCGAACGGCGATCCGGTCTATACCGAGCGCAGCCCCGAGGAACTCGAGCGGATCGAGCGGCTGGTGCGTTCGGCCATCGGCTTCGACGCGGCGCGCGGCGACGTCGTGTCGGTGGAATCGCTGCAATTCATGACCTTCGAGGAGGATTTCGGCCTCGCGCAGGGCAGCCTTCTGGGCGACCTCCTGGCCCGCAACCTGATGTCGATCCTGCGCGGCGTGCTGGCCCTGGCGATCGTCGCGGTGATCGTGTTCTTCGGCGTGCGCCCGGCGCTGCGCCGCTCGCTCAACACCCTGCCCGAGGCCCCCGCCCTGCCCGGCGCCGCAGGCGGCGCGGCCGAGGCCGGCCTGGCCGCCGAGGGCCCGGCGCAGATCCCGGGCGAGGCGCGGGCGCGGCAGGCCGCCCTGCCCGGCGTCGAGGGCGCCGTGAGCGAGACCGGCCGGGTGACGCGGATCGAGCCCGCGATCGACAACCTGCTCATGGAAGACGCCTCCGACGACCTGGTCTCGCTGGCCTCGGTGCGCGGCGGCGTGCGCCGGCGCCGGGTGCAATCGGTGGGCGAACTGGTGGATGCCGAGCCCGACGAATCCCTGCGGGTGCTGCGGCACTGGCTCGCCGCGGAGGGAGCGTAAACCATGCGGTTCATCTTCGATCGCGACTTCGACAGGGAGCTGGAAATCGAGCGCGGCGGCCCCGCCGCTGCCGGCGATGCCCTGGTCTCCTACGGCGAAAGCGATCTGGCCGAGCGCTGCGCCGAGGCCCGCGCCGAGGGCCGCGCGGCGGGTTTCGAGGAAGGCCGCGCCGCGGCCCTGGCGCAGGCGCGGGACGAGATGGCCGCCGCCCGTCAGGCGGCGCTCGAGGCGCTGACCGCGGCGGTGGCCGGGCTCGCCGAGCAGGCCGATGCCCACCGCGCCCTGCTGGAGCAAGAAGCCGCCGACCTGTTCGCGCGGCTGGCCGAGACGCTGGCCCCGGAAGCGGTGGCGCGGCTCGCCGAGGGGCGGCTCCGGGCCGAGATGCTCGACGGCCTGCGGCTCGCCGTGGGCAGCGCCCGGGTGCGGGTGCGGCTGGCCCCGGACAGCGCCACCCGGCTGGCGCCCGAGATCGCCCGCGCCGCCGAGCCTCTCGGCCTGTCCGGGCGGATCGAGGTCCTGCCCGACGCGGAGATGGCGGAGGGCGACGGCCGCGTCGAATGGGACGACGGCTTCGCGGAGCACAGTTTCGCGCAGCTTTGCGAGCGCCTGAGCGGCGCGCTGCGCGCAGCGGCAGAGACCGGCCGGTCCCCGGCCCAGACAACGGAGCAGCGGCAATGAGCGAGCAAACCGAACGCGACCGGAACCCGGGCGACGCGTCCCCGCGGAGCCGCAAGACGGCGGCCAGGGCCACGGCCCCCGAAACCGCGCCCGAGCCGGTGGACGCCGCGGCCGGCGCGGATTTCGGCGCCGCGATCCCGGAACTCGAGGACCCCGAGGCCCTGCCCGCGCCGCCCGAGGAGGCCGCCGCGGCCGGCAAGTCCGGCCACACGATCCAGGCGATGTTCAACGTCGATCTCGAGGTCAAGGTGGTGCTGGGCGAATGCCGCATGCCGATCTCGCAGCTTCTGAAGCTGGCCCGCGGCTCGGTGATCGATCTCGACCAGCGCATCGGCGAACCGGTGGACCTGGTGGTCAACGACCGCCTCGTGGCCCGCGGAGACCTGGTGAAACTGCCCGGCGAACGCATCGGCGTGTCGCTGACCGAGATCGTCCGCGACCACGTGGGCGATCTCTGAGACGATGCCCCGCCGTCCCGCCTTCCTGCTGCTCGCCGCGCTGGCCGCCGGCCTCGTCGCGGCCCTGCCGGCGGCGGCGCAGGATGGCGCGGGCGACTTCCTCGGGGCGCTGTCGGACGTCTTCACCGACGCGCCGGCGGGCTCCGACGACCGCGCGGCGCTGTCCGGGCGGCTGGTGCAGCTGCTGGCGCTCTTCACCATCCTGTCGGTGGCGCCGGGGCTTCTGGTGGTGATGACCAGCTTCACCCGCTTCGTCATCGTGTTCTCCATCCTGCGCTCGGCGCTGGGGCTGAACCAGACGCCGCCCAACATGGTGATCTCGGCCATGGCGCTGTTCATGACCTTCTTCGTCATGCAGCCGGTGCTGATCGACGCCTGGGAGGACGGGCTGGAGCCGCTGATGCAGAACGCCATCACCGAGGAACAGGCGATCGACCGCATCGGCGCGCCGTTCAAGACCTTCATGTTCGCCAATACCCGGCCCAAAGACCTGGCGCTCTTCGAGGACATCGCGGCGCGCTCCGAGGGGATCGAACCCGAGGCCGACCAGCCCCCGGCCGAGACCCCGGAGGCCGCGGCCTGGCGCTCGCTGGTGCCCGCCTTCATGATCTCCGAGCTGCGCCGCGCCTTCACCATCGGTTTCCTGATCTACCTGCCCTTCGTGGCGATCGACCTGATCATCGCCTCGATCCTGATGAGCGCCGGCATGATGATGCTGCCGCCGGTGCTGATCTCCCTGCCCTTCAAGGTCATCTTCTTCGTGCTGATCGACGGCTGGTACATGCTGGCCGGAAGTCTGATGGAAAGTTACCTGCCGCTGGCCGGCGGCTGAGAACGAGGAGCCCGCCATGAGCACCGCCACGATGGAACGCACCGAAACCCAGGTCGCCCCGGCCAAGACCACGACCTTCTCCGCGCCGGCCCCGCTCAAGGGCCCGGAAAAGGCCGCGGTGCTGTTTCTCTGCCTCGGCGAGGAGCGCGGCACCGCGCTGATGAAGAAGCTCTCGGAAGCCGAGATCCGCAAAATCAGCCACGCCATGGCCGGGCTCGGCGTGATCGCCGCGCCCTCGGTCGAGAAGGTGATGCGCGAATTCGGCGAGGCCGTCGCCCATGGCGGGTCGGTGGTGGGCTCCTTCACCATGGCGGAATCGATGCTGCGCAAGGTGCTGCCCGACGACCAGGTGAACTCGATCCTGCGCGAGATCCGCGGTCCGCTGCAGGAGCGCGACCTCTGGGCCCGGTTCAGCGCCCTGAACGAGACCTCGATCGCCAATTACCTGCGCTCCGAGCACGACCAGACCGCTGCGGCGATCCTCTCCAACGTCGACAGCTCGGTGGCCGCCGCGGTCCTGCCGCTGCTCGGCGAGGAGCGCATGGTGGCGATCCTCGAACGGATGATCCGCATGGATGCGGTGCCGCACCACATGATGCGCCAGATCGAGGAGACGCTGCAGAAGGACATGGCCGAGGTCGCCGCCCAGCCCACCGCGGCCGAGCGCGAGAAGCGCATGGCGGATCTGTTCAACCGGCTCGACACCGACATGTTCGAACGGGTGGCGCCGAAGCTCGAGGATAAGATGCCCGAACGCTTCCCGGCGATCCGGCAGAAGATGTTCACCTTCGACGATCTGGTGCGGATGGACACCCAGAGCCTGGTGCGGGTGATGCGCGGCGTCGAGGGCAACACCCTGCCGCTGGCGCTCAAGGGCGCCAAGGCCGGCGTGGTGGAGCGCTTCTATGCGGCGCTGCCGCAGCGCTCGCGCGACATGCTGAAGGACGAACTGTCCAGCATGGGCCAGGTGCGCAGCCGCGACGTGCGCGCCGCCCAGACCGCGATGCTCGACTGCGCGCGCCAGCTGGCGGCCGAGGAACTGGTTGTGCTGCCGCTGCTCAGCGAAGAGGACGAGCTGCTGGGCTGACCCGGGCCCGGCGGCGCGACGCGAAACGCCCCCGGCGCGGGCCGGGGGCGTCGGACATGGTGCGCGGTGCGGATCAGGCGGCGGCGCGGAACGCGTCGAACCAGGCGCGGTCCGGCTCGTAATCGAGCGCCACCAGCATGTCGAAGAGCTCCGGGAAGCGGGTGAACTGGTCGATGATCCGGTCCCGGTGCTCGGGCGCGCGCCAGCGCTGCAGGCGCGAACTTTCGACGGGGCGCACCCCGTTCAACGCGGGAGTCAGGACACCCGGTACCTTGTGCTGATGGAAATCGCTGAACCGGCCGTCGAATTCTAGGTCGAGATCGCGCGCCAACTGGGCCTGCATCGCTTCGGGATCGGCGATCAGATCCTCGTATTTCAACAGGAAGACACCCTGCTTGAAGACCCCGGACGTCGCCACTTCGGCGATCGCCTGGTGGATCGGGATCACGCCGGGATTCACGAATTCGCGCACGCCGGTTTTCCGGATCGCCCAGGACCGGTCGGCATGCATGATGTAATCGCCCGGCAGGTTTTCGTGCCGGCTCACCAGAATGTCCCTGGGATCCCGGAGGGTGACGATCAGATCGACCCGTTTCGCACCGGCATTCAAGTTCAGGATCGACGGCACGTCGAAGATGTCGAAGGGGCGCTTGGTGACGTAGTTGCCCGGAATCGCCATGTATTCCACGGCGCGGACCTCGCGGTCCGGCATCTTGAAGCCCGGCAGCGTTCCGCGCAGCATGCTGTAGAACAGGGTCGTGCCGGCGCGGCCCTGGCCGGCGATGACAATGTGTCGGTCCATGGCGCGGATCCTTTCTGTCAGCGGTAGGGATTCGACGGCAGGGCCGAGACCGCGGTGATGTCGATGGTCACCGGCAGCCAGCCGCCGCCGGACGCTGCCGAGGACAACAGCGTCACCGCGGCATTGCCGCTGAGCGCCGCCGGCCCGGCGAGGGCGTCGGAGATCGCCACGTAGCGGCGCATCAGCTTGTCGACCTTCTCCGGATCCTTGAGATCCTCGAGGTCGAGCTTGGCCTTGAAGATTTCGGCCTGCTTGTCGATGTCGATGCCCGCCACCGCTTCGGGAATGCCGAGCGCGGTGCGCAGCACCTTGGAGAGGTCGCGGTCCTTCAGGATGTCGAAGACGTTGGACACCGACCCGGCCTTCTCGCGGAATTCCAGCGCCCGGCCGACCGTCTCGTTCTGGGTCTCGTTGCCGTTGATGAACTGGCGGGTGACGTAGCGTTCGACGACCCGCTCCTGCCATTTGCGGCTGATGGTCTTCAGCGTGTTGACCCCGTCCGTGCCGAATTCCAGCGCCTTGTAGAGTTCCTTGAAGCGCGGATCGGTGAGCCGGTTGACCAGCGCCTCGGGGTCGCCGATGTCGCTCTTGAGCATCTTCGACATCAGCGCCTTGCCGAAGATCTGGTCCTCGAGGTCGTAGGCCCGCATCATGAAGCCGTAGAGTTCGGGATCGGCCATCAGGTCGTCGACGGAATTGACCTTGGCGATGTTCTCCCGGAAATGCGTGATCGCGCGGTCGTGCTGCGGCGCCGACCGGATCAGGTCGCGCGCCGTGCCTTCGGTCGACTTCACCAGCGTCAGGGCGGTCTGGCCGCTCATGCCGCCGATCGGGATCATTCCGCCGCCACCCCCGCGGCGCCGGCCGTGCCGCCGGCCATCTCGGCACTGGCGGCGATGCGTTCGAAGAGCTTGGCCTCGTGCGCGATGACCGGGCGCAGCACCGCCAGCGCCTTGTAGAAATCGGTCTGGCTGATGAAGTTCGCGGCCTCGAAGATCGCCCCCAGCGAAGCGCCGCCGAAGACGGTGGCGAGCTCGGCCAGGTTGCGCTGGATCCGCGGCACCAGCTCCTCGCGCTCCTTGGGATAGATCAGTGCGGTCTGGATGGCGAAATAGACCCGGGTGACCGGCGTCGTCGCCTCTTCGGCGGTGAGCAGGTCGTTGGAGCGCACCACGTCGGCGCGGCTCTCGATGATGATGGTCTGGCGCTTGTTGGCGTTGCGGATCGCGCAGCCGTTCACCACCAGCCGTTCGTTGGGGCGCAATGTCAGGGACAATGGCATGGGCTCAGACCTCGTTCGGCTGCGGCGCCTGCCCGGCGAGTCCGGCGGCGATCCGGCGGTTAACTTCGATCAGTGCGGCCAGTCCGGCCTGCCCGCCCATGACCTGCGACGATTGCCGGTCGGCCCAGAGCGAGATGGAGATCAGTTGTGCGCGTAGGGGCGCCGGCAGGCGGTTGCCGTCATCGGCCAGGTCGGTGCGCAGGGCGCGCCAGAGCGCCTGGTTGTCCTGCAACCCGCTGCGCAGACCGCCGGCGAGGATGGTGCGCCGGCCGTCGAGATCGGCGGCGTCGAATGCGGCATGGCGCTCCATCTCGGCGGTCACGGTGGACATCACGCGGCGCTCGATCTGGCGCGGCGTTTCGCTCTCGCGGATGGTCTTCTTGTAAGCTGCGATGCTCATGGACATGCCTTCTGCTGTCGGGGCACCGGCCGCCTTCTGTGTCCGGCCGGGGGGCCGGCAGGCCCGCACGCGGCGGGCCTGCCGAAGGTCGCGTCAGAACCCGTCAGCGGAAGAGGCTGAGGATGTTCTGGGGCGCCTGGTTGGCGATGGAGAGCGACTGGGTGGCCAGCTGCTGCTGGACCTGGAGGGCCTGGAGGCGCGCGGCCTCCTCCTCCATGTTGGCGTCGACCATGGCACCCACGCCGGCATCGATGCGATCGGTCAGAGCGCCCAGGAATTCCTTCTGGGTCTCGATCGACTTCTCGGCGATGCCGAGCTTGGTCGCTGCGGTGATCGCCGCGTCGAGCTGCGTGTTGGCGGTTGCCAGCGCGTCGGTGACGGCGGTGGTGGTCGCCAGCGAGCCCCCGATATTGATCGCGCCGAGCGCGCTCTGGATCACCTGCAGGTTCTGCCGGTCGAAGGAGATCGACGTGGTGCTCAGCCCCGACGTGGTGCGGGTGACACCGGTCACCACGTTGACGCCAACAGTGCCCCCGACGGCACCGGCGACCAGGCTTTCGCCGTTGAAGGTCGACTGGTCGATGACCGTCTGCATCCGGTTGGCGAGCTCGTCGAGTTCGGCCTGGATGTCGTCGCGCGCCGACTGGTCGTTTTCCTTGCCCTGGGCAAAGGCCACGCGGGTGGCGAATTCGTCGGCCAGGTCGGCCAGCGATTCCGCACCCAGGCGCGCGGTCGAGACGGAGTTCTGCGTCAGCGTCAGGCTCTCGTCGATCGCCTTGTACATGTTGCTGTCGCTGTTCATCGTCTTGGTGATCGCGAAGTAGGCCGCGTTGTCCTTGGCCGACTGGATCTTGAGACCGGTCGAGATCCGATTCTGGGTCGAATCGAGATCACGGTTGATCGACCGCAGGGTCGACAGGGCGGTCATCGCGGAGGCATTGGTATTGATGGAAGACATGGGTTCTGCTCCTGTTCATTCCTATATTTGGCTGTCCTTCTGACGGCCTCGCGGTCATCGTTTTCATGCTCGCGTGTCGGAAATTGGGCGCCCGGGTTTCCCCAAGTTTAAATTCAGACCTCGTGGTCGATGCGTGACCGGGCCGTCACAGGCGCGCTGCGGGCGCCGCCATCGGCGCCGTAGAGCCCGCCCAGCCCGTGCCGGTCGCGCAGCCGCGCCAGATCGGCCGTCAGCGTGCCGGCGACCGTGCGCAGCCGCTCCACCCGGGCGCCGTTGCGGGCCAGCAGCGCGCGCAGCCGGTCGAGCCTGTCGCGCAGCCCGGCATTGCGCCGCGCCTCGTCGGCCAGGGCAGCGCTGCGCGCCTCGAGCCGGTCGAGCAGCGCCCGCTTTTCCGGCAGCAGGGCCAGCGCCGCGGCGCTGTCGCCGCGGTCGAGCGCAGCGATCTCGCGCTCCAACAGGCCGGTCAGGGCGGTCAGGTCGGGGTCGCCACCGAATCGGATCATGTGCGGTTTCCTTGTCCATAGGCGCGGATGGCGTCCTCGACGCTCTGCGCGATTCCGGTGCTGCCGGTATCGGCCAGCGCGTCGGCGACGGCGTTCGACAGGAAGGAGCGCCAGGTCTCGTCGGCCTGGCCGCCGCCGAAGAAGCCCTCGCCGGTCGATTTCAGCATCTCGTCGACGGCCTGGCTGAGGAAGCTGGCCTCGAAGTCGCGCGCCGCCTTGGCGGCCGGGTCGGGCGTGGCGGGCCGCGCCGCGAGCGCGTCGCCCGGGGTCAGCGGCGGTAGGCGTCCGAACTCCATCGCGGGCTCCTCAGATGATTTCCATGTCGGCGTGCAGCGCGCCCGCGGCCTTGATCGCCTGCAGGATCGAGATCGTCTCGGTGGCGCCGACGCCGATGGCGTTGAGCCCGTCGACGAGGCGCTGCAGGCTGACATTGCCGTTCAGGATCGCAAACCGCGCCGGCTGCTCGTCCACCGACACGGTGGTCTGCGGCACCACCACGGTCTCGCCGATGGAGATCGGCTCGGGCTGGCTGACCTCGATCTGCTCGCGCACCATGACGGTCAACCCGCCCTGGCTCACCGCGACTTGGTCGATGCGGACATTGCCGCCCATCACGATGGTGCCGGACCGCGCATCGATCACCACCTTGGCGCGGGTGTCGGGTTCGACCTCGAGCCGCTCGATGGTCGCCATGGCGCCCATCAGGTCGGTCTTGTCATGCGCCTGGACCTCGATCGTGGTGGGGTCGAGCGCCCGCGCGGCGCGCGGACCCAGCGCCCGATTGACCGCGTCGGCGACCCGCACCGCGGTGGTGAAATCGGGATCGCGCAGCGCGATCCGGATCGAGTTCAACGAGGCCAGTTCGAATTCGATCTCGTTCTCTACCGTGGCGCCGTTCTCGATCCGCGCCACCGTCGGCACGCCCTCGACGATCGAGGCATTGGCGCCCTGGGCGGCGTAGCCCGCCACCGCGATCGGGCCCTGGGCCACGGCGTAGACCTCGCCATCGGCGCCCGAGAGCGGCGTCACGATCAGCGTGCCGCCGCGCAGGCTCGAGGCATCGCCCAGCGACGACACCACAACATCGATGGTGGCGCCGCGCCGCGCAAAGGGCGGCAGCATGGCGGTGACCATGACCGCGGCGGTGTTCTCGGTGCGGATGTTGTCGTTCGACAGGTTGCCGGCGCCGAGGCGCTCGAGCATGCCCTCGATGCTCTTCTCGGTGAAGGGCGAGTTGCGCAGGCTGTCGCCGGTGCCGTTGAGGCCGACCACCAGGCCGTACCCCACCAGCTGGTTCTCGCGCACGCCCTCGAAGGTGGCGAGGTCCTTGATCCGGACCTGCGCCGCGGCCGGCCCCGCCACCGCCCCGAAGGTCAGCACGGTCAAGAGCGCGGCGGCCAGCACGGCCAGAGCCAGCCGGCCGGGAGGGCGATTGCGGGTGGGTGCCGTGAGCCTCTGCATGCCGCTGCGTCCCGATACCTGCTGGTGATGCTGTTGCGTTTCTGAGACCATACTTGCACGTCACCGCCCAAGACCAAAAGAATACTTGTCTTTTTATGCTTGTCTATTCTTAGGTGTGTAACAATAAGAACGCAGGGCGGCGTAGAACACGACTGTCCGCGGAACGAGGCAGGACACATGAACATCTTTCTCTTCGAACCGCGCGAGGCGCGCTTTACCGGACTGAGCCGGGAACTTGGCCGCGCCAATCTCCGCACCGTCGCCGCCGACGAAAGCTTTCTTTCCCGCGAACCCGCGTCGCTCCGGGCCTCCTGTCCCGACGGCGTGCCCTTCCTTCTGGCGGACACCCCGCAGACCCTCGACTTCGTGCGCAACCTGCGCCGGGCGGATTGCGACGCGCCGATCCTGGTGATGCGTGACCTGCGCAACGCCCGCGCCACCGCCGAGGCCCTGGATGCCGGCGCCGACGACGACATCGTGCTGCCGGTCAAGGCGGTCGAACTGCGCTCGCGCATCAACTCGATCTCGCGCCGCGCCGGCGGCCATGCCGCCGAAAGCCTGACGGTGGGCGAGGTCACGGTCTATTTCGACGGCCGCAATCCGGACGTCTCCGGCACCCAGGTGCGGCTGTCCCGGCGCGAACATGACATCCTGCGCCACCTCGCCCTGAATGCCGGACGCATCGTGCCCAAGCAGGCGGTCTACGATGCGGTCTACGGGCTGTCCGACGACCAGCCCTTCGACAAGGTGATCGACGTCTATATCTGCAAGATCCGCAAGAAGATCTCGGACGCCGCGCAATCGGGCCACCGCTATATCGAGACGGTCCGCCGGCGCGGCTACTGCTTTGCGGAGCCGCGCTGGGACGCGATGGGCCTGCCCCGCGGCATGCCGGGCCATCTGCACCTGACGGCGGCCGAGTGACGGCCGCCGCCCTGGCGGAGCGCCGCCGCTGCGGCGGCGACGCTCCCCGGGACCGGCCTCAGAGATAGTCGAGGAAGGACAGGCGGGCGAGCCGCGCGGTGACCGCATAGCTGGCCTCGAGCCGCGCCTGCAATTCGGTCAGCCGGGTCGCCGCGTCGTAGGGATCGACCCCTTCCAGCGCCGCGGTGTCGGATTGCAGCAGCGACAGGCGATCCTGCTGCGCCAGCTTGGTCTCGTCGAGCCGGTTGCGCGCCTCGCCAAGATCGATCTCGGCCGAAAGCAGCCCCTCGGCCCCGGCGCCGAGCGCCGCCACCGCCTCCTGCATCCAGGCCTGATAGGCGGCGCCGTCGCCGATCTGCGCGACATCGGTGCTGGCCAGCATGGAAAGCCCGCGCAACACGTCGCGGAAGGCGTCGGCCTCGCCCGAGACGCCGAATTCGAGCACCCTGCCGCTGTCGATGGCGGCGGAGGATTGGGTGCCCACCGCGCCGCCGTAGAAGGTCCCGTCATAGCCGGTCTGGAACAGCGTCTTCAGCGCCGCCGACTTGGTCGCCGCCTCCGCGGCGGTGGCCGGGGGCGCGCCGATCGCGGCGGCCACGGCGGCCTCGGGCGGGGTGCCGCCGGGGCCCGGCTCGCTCCAGGCGGTCAGCGCCGGCGCGTCGCTCGCAGTGCCCGAGAACAGGTTGCGCCCGGCATGGCTGGTATTGCTGACCGCGGCGATCCGGTCGAAGGCGGCCCGGGCCGCGCGCTGCATCTCCTCAGCGGTGGCCTGCGGCGAGGTGGCGTTGCCGACGGCCAGCGTCAGCACCGATTGCGCGGCTTCGCGCATGGTGCCGAGCGCGCTCTCGCTCGCGGTGAGCTTGCTGTCGAGCACCGCGTTGGAGGTCAGGAAGCTTTCCAGCCGCGCCGCCTCGCCATGCAGGCCGAGCGCCCGGCCGGCCCGGCCGCCGAGGCTGCCATACGGGTCGGCGGAGCGCCCCGTGGCGACCTCGCGGCTGGCGCGGTTCATTTCGGATTGCAGTTTCGACAGGCTGTCCCGCCGCATCATGTGCGAGGCCAGCGAGGACGGGGCGGAAATGCTGAACGTGGACATCGAAAGGGCTCCGTCACACCGCGGCCAAGAGCGAATCCATCATGCGCGTCAGCGCCGTGATGACCTGGCTGTTGGCGGCATAGGATTGTTCGATTTGCAAAAGCTTCTGCAATTCGTCGTCGACGTTGACGCCCTCGGTCTCGGAGCGCTGCACGGCGATGGCGGAAAGCGTCGCGGTCTCCGCCTCGGCTGCCGCCTTGGCGCGGGCGGTGGCCCCGGCCTGTTCGCCGACGAGGGTGGCGGCGTACTCGCCGAGCGACATGTCGGTGCCGAGCCCGGCCTGCGGGTCGAAGCTCTGCGGGGTCTCGAGCGCCGCCACGAAGGCGAGGATCTGGCCGGTCTCGGCCACGTTGCCGGGCACGCCCTCCATGCCGTCGCGGACCCGCCTGATCTGGCCGCCCGCCTCCGGGCGCACCGCGATGTTCACCGCGATCCGTCCGGCCAGCCCGTCGGGGGCGCTGAAGGCCGCGCCGGCATCGGTGAAGAAGCCGGGCGCGCCGGGGCTGCGGGACGCGTCGGCATCCTCGAAGGCCAGGACCAGCCGAGAGGCCAGTGCGTCGAGCTGCCGCCCCATCTCGGGGAGCGTGGCATCGTGCAGGGTCAGCGCCGCGCCCAGCGATCCGGCGGCAAAGCCTCGGCCGCCTGGCCGGCCCGGGGTGACGTCCACCGCGCCCGCCGTCAGGACGCCGGAGCCGGGATCGTAGCTCAGCGGCGCGATCTCGCGCCCCTCGATCAGCGGCGCGCCGCCGCCGGCGTAGACGTCGACCCGCGCGCCCCGGGCGCGCACCTCGATATCGACGATTTCGCTCAGCCGGTCGAGCGCGGCGTCGCGCTCGTCCTGGAGCCCCGCCGTGGCCGCCGCCCCGGTCTCGCTGCCGTCCAGCCGCTCGTTCAGCCGTTCGATCTCGCCCAGCAAGGTATTGGCCTCGGAGATCTCGGACCCGATCACCTCATAGGCGTCGGCGCGCGCCGCGGTGAGCGCGCGGGCGCTTTCGTTGAGCGACCGCGCCAGCGCCTCGCCGGCCCGCACCACCGCCTTCTGGGCATTGGTGTCGGCCGGTTCGGAGGACAGCAGGTCGAAGCTGGTCTGCAGCTTCGACACCCGGTCGGGCAGCGTGCTGCCGTCGCCGGGCTCGCCCAGCGTCCGGGTGTAGAGCGCCAGCCCCTCCGCCCGGCCCTGCTCGAACCCGGCCAGGGCCGCGGCCTGGCGCTGCCGCGCCTGCAGGCTGGCATCGACGTCGCGCTTGATGGCGGTGATGGTGACGCCCTGGTTGTCGCTCGACCCGACCATCGTCATGTCCCGGCGCACATAGGAGGCGCGGCCGGAATTGGCGATGTTGGTCGAGGTCAGGCCGGCCCGCGCGGCCGCGGCCGAGAGGCCGGACCGGCTGGCATTGAAGGCGGAGGTGATGCTCATGGATGCGGCCCCTTCCGGCGTGCCTCAGGATCAGCGTTTGATCTGCAGCGTCTCTTCCATCATCTCGTTCGAGGTGGTGACGATCTTGGCGTTCGAGGAATAGGCCCGCTGCGCCTGGATCAGATCGGTGAGCTCGGAGGCCACCTCCACGTTCGAGCCTTCCAGCGAATTGCCGCGGATGGTGCCGGCATTGCCGGCGCCCGCCGACAGCAGGTCGACCGGACCGGAGGTCTGCGACAGCTGGAAGGCGTTGCCCTCGATCTGCGACAGGCCGTTCGGGTTCGGCACCACGGCGATCGGGATCTGGTAGAGCGCCTGGCGGCTGCCATTGTCGAAGATGCCGTACACTATTCCGGCCTCGTCGATCTCCGTTCGGGTCAGCGACCCCGCCTCGCGGCCGTTCACCTCGGCGGACTGGCCGGTATAGTCGCCGGCGAATTGGGTGATGCCCTCGAAGCTGTCCGGGGCGCCGAGCTGCAGCGCGATCTGCTGCGGCACGGTGCCGTTGTCGAGCGTCAGGGTCGCGGTGCCGGTGGTGGGGTCGAAGGCAAAGGCCGCGGGCGCGGTCGCCATGTTGGTGATGCCGGCATAGACGCTCGGCGAACCGGCATCGGCGCCGGAATCGTTGAAGGTCACGTCGACCGAACCCAGCGGGTTGTTGTCATTGTCGTTGACCGTGAGCGTCCATTCGTTGTCGTTGGCGCCGGGCTGCCAGGAGAAGCGCAGGCGCTCCGCCGCGCCGAGCGCGGTGTAGTATTCCGAGGACGAGGCGAACGGGTCGCTCGGAGTGGCGAGCCCGGTGGCCTGGGCCGGCAGGTTGGCCTTGACCGAGACCTCGGTGGTGGCGCTGCCGGAGATCGAGCGCGCGCCGAGGTTGACGGTTTGCAGATCGGCGAAGCTCGCCAGCCCGGCCCCGGTCGTGGCATTGGCGCCCGGATCGATCGGGTAGCCGGCCAGGTAGAAGCCGGCCGCGTTGCGCAGGTTGCCCTTCTCGTCGGGCAGGAAGGAGCCGGCCCGGGTCAGCGCGAAGTTCGCCTCGTTGTTCTCGTTGATGCCCTGCGAGACCACGAAGAAGCCCTGCCCCGAAATCGCCAGGTCGGTGGCGCTGTCGGTGTTGCGCATGGTGCCCGACGTGGTGACCTCGGTGCGCCCGGTGGCGCGGACCCCGGAGCCGACATTGCTGGTGCCCGAGGCGGTCACTTCCGACACCAGCTGCGAGAAGCTGCGGCGATAGCCGTCGGTGTTGGCGTTGGCGATGTTGTTGGAGATGTTTCCGACGCGGTCGGCGTTGGCGGTGAGTCCGCTGACCCCGATCTGCATGGCCTGTGAGATACTCATGGTCCTGCCTCCTTGCCCGGTCTGCCGCCGGACGCTGTTCAGACGTGCCTCCGGGGTGAGATAGGCCCCAAAGATTTCGTCAGGTTTAAAGAATTACGCCGTCTGCAGTCCTTGCTATTCATCCCTACCGCCCCCGGGATCGGCGAGGGTGCGCACTCTCTCGACGGCGGCGGCGGCGCCCGCCATCTCGGCCTCGATCACCTCCCGGCGCAGCGGCGCCAGCGCGGGGCGCTCAGCGGCGAGCCCGGCGGCGATGGCGAGGCGCGGCGCCGCGCTTGCGGTCCCGGGCATCGCCGCGGCCAGCCGGGCCAGCGCCGCGTCCAGCCCGGCGCGGTGCGCGGCCAGGAGCATGCGCAGGTTCCGCGCTTCGCCCAGGGCCTCGCCGTCCTCGGCCCAGAGCGCCTCGTAGGCGGCGAAGGCCTCGGCCCATTCGCCGCGCTGGAAATGCGCGTCGCCCTTCAGGCGCAGCATGCGCGGCGACGGCGCCTCGTCCGCCTCGGCCATCAGCGCGTCGAGGTCGTCGACGCCGCGGAACGCCTCGGCGCGCAGCTGCGCCCGCCGCGCCGCGTGCCCGTCATCCTCCTGCGCCAGCGGCGGACCGAGCAGCACCGTCGCCTCGGCATAGCGCCCGCCGGCGATCAGCGCCTCGGCCTCGGCCAGCCGCAGCCGGTCGCGGCGCAGCGGATCGGGCGGCGAGAGCCCCAGATCCTGCGCCACTTCGAGATGTTCGCGGATCGCCGCGTATTCGGCGGCGGCCGCGGCGGTGATGCCGCGGGCCCGCAGCGTCGCGGCGTAGCGTTCCGCGGCCGGGCCGAACGCCTCGGCCATGCGGTAGTCGCGCGCCAGCCGCTGATGCGCCGCCATGAACTCGGCCAGCGGCAGGCGCCCCGCTGCACCGTCGGCATAGATCTCTTCCAGCAGCGCGGTCGCGGCGGCCCGCGCCTTCTGGGCGGCCAGGGTGTCGGGATGCAGGGTCGCGAGGTCGTGCAGCACCGCCAGCGCCGCCACCCGGTCGCCGGACAGCTGCGCCGCCTCGGCCTGCGCCTCCAGCAGCTGCCGGCCGAGACGGCCGCCCTGCCATTGCCGCCGGGCCGCAGCCAGGAGGGCGGTCCGCTCCTCCGGGGTCAGCGTGCCGGTGCGGCCGCCCAGGGCCAACAGCTGCAACCGCGCCCGCTGCGCGGCGGCGTCGCGGCCCTCCGCGGCGCGCCGGTAGCTGTCGAAGGCCGCGACATCCTCGCCCCCGGCCTCGGCCACCCGTCCCAGCAGGTAATGATAGACCGGCAGGTCGCGCAGGACGGGCGCGGCCTCGAAGCGCTCCGCCAGTAGACGCGCCTCGCGCCAGCGCTCGGTCAGCACCGCATGTTCCAGAAGCAGGGGCAGCGCGCGTTCCTGGAGCGCCGGGGAGAGGCGCGGCAGCGCATCGAGCGCGGCGGACAGGCCGCGATATTCGGTCTCGCCGCCCGCACTCAGCATCGCCAGCGCGTCGTAGATCGGCGCGTCGGGCCAGGCCTCGCGCGCCGAACCGGAGGCCTGCACCGCGCCGCGCGCCCTTTCGGGAAGAAAGGCCTCGAGCGCCGCGCGGAGTGCCGCGCCGCGCGCCGGATCCCCCGACCCGTCCCGGGCCGACGCGGCCAAGAAGCTGCGCGCCTCGGTCAAGAGGCCATGGGCCAGATGCAGCTCCGCGAGATCCTGAAGCTGCGCCCCGCGGGCCCCGGCTTGCGTCTCGGCCAGGCCCTCCAGGAGGCGGGTGCGGGTCTCGAGATAGGGCGCGGCCGCCAGCGCCGGCAGATCGAGCGCCGGCCAGGGGCCGGTTTCCTCGGGGGCCGCGGCTGCCGCCTCGGCGCCGCCCTCGGGCGCGGCCGGCTTGGACCCCGCGGCAGGCATCGCCTGCGCGTCCGTCTCCGCCGCCGCGGCGATGCGGTGCAGCAACAGCGGCGCCCGGGCAGCGTGGGGCGGCCCGGCCATTGCGGCCTGCTCCGGCAGGCTCAGGCCGGGCTCGGCGCCGCTCAGCAGAGCAAGGAGTATCCAAGAATAGCTAGCCACTTCCAACTTCTATACTTGCTTTTTGAAGTTTTATCTTACAGCTTCAGCATCGAAACAAGGATAATGAGCATCGCAGCCGAAGGCAGGGCGCAGGATGGACACGACGGCCACACTCCCGATTTCGCTGGCGAGCGCGTTGCGCCGCGAACTCGACGTCACCGCCAACAACATCGCCAATGCCGACACGGCCGGCTACAAACGCGAGCGCGTCGCCTTCGAGACGTACCTTCACGACGCCGCCGATTCGGCGAATGCCGACACCAGCTACGTGGTCGATGGCGGCTCCTGGGTGGATTCCTCGCAAGGCGTTCTGCAGCATACCGGCAACAGTCTCGACGTGGCGCTCGAGGGTCCCGGATGGTTCGCCTACGAGACCCCGGAGGGCCAGCGCGCCTATGGCCGCGACGGCCGCTTCACGCTCGACAACCAGGGCAACCTGGTGACCATGGCCGGCGCCGTGGTGCTCGATGCCGGGGGCGCGGCGGTGGCGCTGCCGCCCGACCAGGTCGCCACCGTCTCGATCGGCGAGGACGGCACGATCACCGGTGCCGACGGCGCCATCCTCGCCCGCCTCGGCACCTTCGAGGTCGGCGACCTGCAAAGCTTCGAGCGCCGCGGCGCCGGGCTCTTCGTGGCCCCCGATGGCGGCGAGGGCGACGCCGTCCCGTCCCAGACCACCCGGATGATCCAGGGCGCGGTCGAGGGCAGCAACGTGCAGCCGGTGCTCGAGATGACCCGGATGATCGAGATCCAGCGCTCCTACGAGCGCGCCACCACGCTGATGCAGACCACCAGCGATCTCAGGCGCGACGCCATCGACCGCCTGGGCCAAGCCGTGTCCTGACCCCCAAGGAGATCAGACGATGAAAGCCCTCGGCATTGCCGCCACCGGGATGCTCGCGCAGCAGACCAACGTGGACGTGATTTCCAACAACATCGCCAACGCCAACACCACCGGGTTCAAGGCCCGGCGCGCGGCGTTCCAGGACCTGATCTACGAGAACCGCCAGCGCGAGGGCACGCTGACCGCCGAGGCCGGCACCGCCCGGCCCACCGGCGTCGATGTCGGGCTCGGCGTGCGCACCGCCGGCGTGGTGCGGATGAACGCCCAGGGCGGACTGGCGCAGACCGAGAACCAGACCGACGTGGCGATCGACGGCCGCGGCTACTTCACCGTGCTGATGCCCGATGGCGGACAGGCCTATACCCGCGACGGCGCCTTCCAGGTCTCCGCCGAGGGCCAGCTCGTCACCCTGCAGGGCTACGAGGTCGATCCCGGCATCGTCATCCCCGAGAACACCGTGCAGCTCGACATCGCCGAGGACGGCACCGTGTCGGCCTTCGTCGAAGACGACCCCGCCCCGGTCGAGGTCGGCCGCCTGACGCTCACCACCTTCGTCAATGACAGCGGGCTCCGGGCGCTCGGCTCCAACCTGCTGCAGGCCACGGAGGCCTCGGGCGACGCCCAGCCCGCCAACCCCGGCGATCCCGGCATCGGCGTGGTGCGCCAGGGCTACCTGGAGAATTCCAACGTCAACATCATCCAGCAGATCACTGACCTGATCTCGGCGCAGCGCGCCTACGAGATGAATTCCAAGACCATCGAGACCGCCGACCAGATGATGTCGACGGCGAACCAGATCAAATGATGATGCGCCGGCGTCGCATCGCGCCGGCGCTGCGCCTCGCGGCGGCGCTGAGCGCGGCCGCCGCCGGCGCCGCGGCGGAGCCCGTCACCCAGCTGGTCGAGGACAAGGCGCGAGAGGACTTCGGCGCCCGCTTCCCCGACCGCGGCGAGATCCGGGTGGCGCTGACCCACGCCCCGGTCGAGGACGCCATGCTGCTCTCGGCGTTCTGGATCGACGAGGAGACCGGCCAGTTCATCGCCAACGCCCTGACCGAGACCGGCGAGACCCACCGCCTGACCGGCTACGCCGTGGTGCGGGTGCCGGTGGCGGTGCCGGTGCGCCAGATGATGCCGGGCGAGATCGTCCAGGAGGCCGACCTGCAAATCGTCGATCTGCCGCAGGGGCGGCTCGGCTCCTTCACCGTGCCCGATGCCGAGAAGCTGGTCGGCATGGAGGTGCGCTCGCTGCTGGCCAAGGGCCGGCCGGTGATGGCACAGGCGATCCAGGAACCGCTGGTCATCAGCCGCGGCCAGGCGGTGACCATCCGCTACGACGACGGCCGCCTCGCCCTCACCGCCCCGGGCCGCGCGCTGCGCGACGCCCATGCCGGGCAGGAGGTCAAGGTGGTGAACGTCGTCAGCAACCAGACCGTCATCGGCCGCGCCGCGGCGGACGGAACCATCGAGGTGACACGATGATCCCACGGCCCTGCCGCCTCGCGGCGCTCGTCAGCCTTCCGGCCCTGCTGGCGGCCTGCACGGGGTCGCCGTTCAATCCCGAGATCGAGCACAGCCGCATCGGCTCCGGCGCCGAGACAGTGGAGCGCGTGCAGGTGCCGATGCCGCCGCCGAAGGTGACGCGCGCGGTCTACCGGGCCGAGCAGGCCTCGCTCTGGCAGGGCAATTCCGGCGGCTTCTTCGCCGATCAGCGGGCCGAGGAGGTCGGCGACCTGCTGACCATCGTGATCGAGATCGACGACGGCGCCAAGCTGCGCAACGAGACCGAGCGCAGCCGCGAGGGCTCGACCAATCTCGGCACGCCGTCGCTCTTCGGCTATGGCCGCCAGATCGGCCAACTGCTGCCCGGCGTCGACGAGGAGGACCTCGCCGGCAAGGACATCATCGCGGTCTCGGGCGGCCAGAACGTCTCGGGCTCGGGCAGCATCGACCGCAACGAGCGGATCAACCTGCGCGTCGCGGCGCTGGTGGTCGAGAAGCTGCCGAACGGCAACCTGGTGGTCGCCGGCCGCCAGGAGGTCAAGGTCAACGAGGAGCTGCGCGACCTGCGGGTGGCGGGAATCATCCGCCCCGAGGACATCGCGCGGGACAATTCCATCGAATACGACAAGATCGCCGAGGCCCGCATCACCTATGGCGGCCGCGGCCAGCTGTCGCGCCAGCAGCGGGTCAGTTACGGCGAGGGCGTAATGGACGTCGTGCTGCCATATTGATCGGGCGGCGGAAACGCCGTGCCGCCAAAGCGCCGCAGGATTGATCCGCAAGCGGCGCGAAGCGGCCAGATTCCGGAAGCAGTTTGGCCCGAACGTCCCAAGGCCCCAAAACTGTTTCCGGAGATTCATGCCCTACATGCTTCCCCTTCTGGCCGGACTGCCCGTGATCTGCGTGGCGGCGGGCTTCGGCGCGGGTCTGCTCCTCGACCCCGCCCCCGACACGGCCGAGCCGCCGCTCCGGTCCGCCGAAGCGCCGCGCGCCGCCCCGGCCCCCGCCGCGGCGCCGGCCCGGCAGCCCGACATCGTCGCGGAGGCCGACGCCCCGGCCACGCCGGACAGCGGCGCGGAGGCCGCGCCGGTCCCCGAGGCCGATGCCCGGGCCATGGAGGCGCCGCTGATGCAGCCGGTGGACCCGCAGATCGCCGGGCGCGTGGTGCATGTCGGGCGCATGACGATCCCGGTGCGGCGGGCGCGCAGCACCTCCTACATCGTCGCCGATTTCGGGGTCGCCATGAAGGATGCCGAGACCGCGGCGAGCTTCAGCACGCCCGATCACACGATCCGGCTGCGCGACGCCCTGCTCGAGCGGCTGTCGGAAAGCGTGACCGCGGGCACCCTGGGCGGCGTCAGCCTCGACACCGAGGCGCTGTCGGCCGACCTGCGCGCGGCGCTGTCGCAGCGCTACGCGGAGGTGGAGGACGTGCTGTTCCTGTCCTTCTACAAGGCCGACGTGCCGCACGTCTGAGGGCTCAGCGGATCTCCACCACGCGGTCGGAGGCGATCTCCGCCCCGGTGCCGAGCCGCAGCATCGCGGCCCCGTCGCGGAACAGCACGCTGTCGACCTTGCCCTCGGTGAAGGTCTCGTAGCCGACGCGCTTGCCCTCCGCGTCGGTGGCGTCGATGCGGATGCGGTATTCGCCCGCGGGCAGCGGCAGGCCGTTGTAATCGGTGCCGTTCCAGCGCACCGTCTGGGTCTCGCCGGCGCGGCCCGACAGGCCGTGATAGGTCTGCACCTCGGTGCCGTCGGGATGCAGGATGGTGGCGCTGGTGGTCTGCGCGCCGGTCTTCAGCGCGAAGGTGAGGTCGGCATTTCCGCCCTCGGAGATCCGGAACGTGTCGCCCGGCGCCCGCACCGTGCGGCCGATCAGCCCGGCCTCGGACAGCGCCCCGAACCCGGCCAGCCGCGCACCGATCTCCTCGAGCGTGGCATTGGTCTGGATCGATTGCTCGACCTGGCTGAGCTGGGCCAGCTGCGAGACGAAGGTGGTGGAATCCATCGGCTCCAGCGGGTCCTGGTTCGACACCTGGGCGGTCAGCAGCTTCAGGAAGCTGTCGTAATCGGCGCTGAGCGAGGCCTGCGCGGCGCTCGACCGCGGCGCGGCGGCCGCGGCGGCGTTGGAGGTCTGCAGTGGATCGATCGCCATGAAGGTCTCCCTCAGGTGAGAATGTCGAGCCGCCCGGGGGCGGCGGGGCGACGCGTGGCGCCGGTCGGTTGCGGCGGCGGCGCCGCGTCGTCGGCCTCCTCCGCGCTGGGGAGGCCGCCGTCGCGCCATTCGGCGCCGTCGCGGCGCTCGCGCGGGGGGCCATAGCCCTCGAAGTCGAGGTCGGAGGCGCCGACATCGACGCCGCCCTGCTGCAGGCTGTCGAGCAGCGCCGCCCGGTCGCCGCGCAGCGCCGAGAGCAGCGCCGGGTTCTCGGCCCGCAGCACCACGCGCAGCTGCCCCGCCTCGTCGGCGGAGAGATCGACCTCGATCCCGCCCAGGCCGCCCGAGGACAGCTCGATCCGCGTGCGGCCTTCGGCAAAGCTGCTCTGGCGGACGCGGTCGAGCATCGCCCGGGTCATTTCCGGCGGCACCGGCTGGGGCTGGACGGGCCCGGGTTCGGGCCGCGGCGGCGCCGCCTGCGGCGACCGCGCCGCGGCCTCCGGGGCCGGACCGGCCGGCTGTGGTGCGGGATTGCCGGGCTCCGTGCCGCCCGGCGCGGTCGTGGCCTCGACGGGCTGCGATGTCATGCCGGCGGCCGGCGCCGCCCCCGCGGCGGAGGCCGACGCCGCGGCGGACCGCGTCTCGCCGGCACTCGGCGCGCCGCCCGGCCGCGCGACGAGCGCGTTGCTGCGCACCTCGTCGACTCCGGGCGCCGGATCGGGCTGCGCCGTGGCGGCGGTGGCGGCGGGCGGCTGGTAGGGCCGCGGAACGGGCGCCGCGATGGCGCCGGCCGCGACCGGCTCGGACGGCCGCGCCGGCGCACCGGGTTCAACGCCTGCGCGGGCCCGGACCGCCCCGCTCGCC
>NZ_JBTLRM010000007.1:0-151630 GCF_054482755.1 Roseivivax sp. CAU 1761 | reverse complement strand
CCCCCCCCCCCCCCCCCCCCCCCCCCCCCCCCCCCCCCCCCCCCCCCCCCCCCCCCCCCCCCCCCCCCCCCCCCCCCCCCCCCCCCCCCCCCCCCCCCCCCCCCCCCCCCCCCCCCCCCCCCCCGCGGCGCCCGCCCGCAAGGCGCTGCGGCCGCGCGCCGGGCGTCGCCTCAGCCGCGCGGCCGCCCGGCAAGCTTCTGCAGCCGATCGCCGGCGCGAATGGTGCCGTCGGCCATCACCCGGCAGAGGATGCCGCGCAGCCGGTGGCGGCGGTTCTCGGGCGCCGCCACCCAGTCCTTGGCATCGCTGCCGTAGCGGTGGCGCCATTTCGCGCAGGCCTCGTTGAACACCGCCGAGACCCGGAGCACGGCGCTGCCGGCCTGCAGGTACTGGCCCGCGGGCAGGTTGTCCTCGGACAGGTCCATGTCGACCACGAAGCTGTCGCCGGGATGGGCGACGCGGTCGCGGTCGCGCCAGACGAGGTCGAGCACGCGGCGCTGCAGGATGCAGACCTGGATGCCGGGATGCGGCGCACCCGAGGGCAGGCGCAGCCAGGGTCGCGTGGCCCAGCGCTCGCCCGGAATGCCCTCCGCCCGGGTCACCCGGATCTCCTCGACGAAGCGGCGCTGGCCGTAATCGGGGCGCAGGCACAGCATCTCGACCGCCGCGCCGTCCTTCGGCGCGGCGCGGATGGCGGGGATCGCCGCCTCGAGCTCGGCGCGCCGGACCTGCCGCTCGGGCGCCACGCGGGCGGTCTTGCCCGCGCCGTCAGAGCTCACAGCCGGCGCCGGCCCGTCCGCGCCCCCGGGGGACAGGGGACGGCCGGCCGCGCTCACCCCTCGACCACGTCGTCGTCGGATTCCTCCATGTGGAAGTCGAGCCCGTGCGCGGCGCGGATCTTGTCCTCGATCTCCATCGCCACGCCCTGGTTCTCCTTCAGGAAGGTCTTGGCGTTCTCGCGGCCCTGGCCGATGCGCTCGTCGCCGTAGGAATACCACGAGCCCGACTTCTCCACGACGCCGGCCTTGACGCCGAGATCAATCAGCTCGCCGGTCTTTGAGATGCCCTCGCCATACATGATGTCGAACTCGACCTGCTTGAACGGCGGCGCCACCTTGTTCTTGACCACCTTGACCCGGGTGGCGTTGCCCACCACCTCGTCGCGGTCCTTGATCGAGCCGATGCGGCGGATGTCCATGCGCACCGAGGAATAGAATTTCAGCGCGTTGCCGCCGGTGGTGGTCTCCGGCGAGCCGAACATGACGCCGATCTTCATGCGGATCTGGTTGATGAAGATCACCATGCAGTTCGAGCGGCTGATCGAGCCGGTGAGCTTGCGCATGGCCTGGCTCATCAGCCGGGCATGCACGCCCACCGAGCTGTCGCCCATGTCGCCCTCGAGCTCGCTCTTCGGGGTCAGCGCGGCGACCGAATCGACCACCACCATGGAGACCGCGCCGGAGCGCACCAGCGTGTCGGTGATCTCCAGCGCCTGCTCGCCGGTATCGGGCTGCGAGATCAGCAGCTCGTCGAGATCGACGCCCAGCTTCTTGGCGTATTGCGGGTCGAGCGCGTGCTCGGCATCGACGAAGGCGCAGACGCCGCCCTTCTTCTGCTCCTCGGCCACGCAATGCAGCGTCAGCGTCGTCTTGCCGGAGGATTCGGGGCCGTAGATCTCGATGATCCGGCCCTTCGGCAGCCCGCCGATGCCGAGCGCGATGTCGAGCCCGAGCGAGCCGGTCGAGGTCGCCTCGATATCCTTGAACGGGTTGTCCCCGCCCAGCTTCATGATCGAGCCCTTGCCGAACTGCCGCTCGATCTGCGCCAGCGCCGAGTCGAGCGCCTTCTGCTTGTCCGCGTTGCGCTTCGTGTCCATCGTCAGGAGATCTGCCGTTTTCATGAGAATCCTGTCCTTGTCTCACACGTGCCGCCGCGCGGCAATCGCTGCTTCGTTCGCCTCTTGTTCCGCGCAATATCGGACCAAAGAGGGAACATTGCAAGGAGAACGCCTTGCCCGCGGGTTACTTTTTCGTGCCCGAGTTAAGGCGTAGTTTACGCGGAACGAAACGATGCGGGGCGGGGGCGCATGCTGGTGTTCTGGAAGCAAAGACTGGTGCTCTTGGCGGTGCCCAAGACCGGCACCTCGGCCTATGCGCGGGCGCTGGCGCCGCATGCCGGGCTGGTGGTCAGCGACCCGCCCGAGCTCAAGCACGCGCCGGTCTACCGTTACAACCGCTTCTTCCGGCCGATGTTCGAGAAGATGGGCGCCGGGCAGATGGATGTGGCGGCGGTGATCCGCGAGCCGGTCAGCTGGCTCGGCAGCTGGTACCGCTACCGCCAGCGCGGCTTTCTCGACGGCCGCCCGGTCTCGACCCGCGGGCTCGATTTCGATACCTTCGTGGCGGGCTATCTGAGCGAGCCGCGCCCGGCCTGGGCCGATGTCGGCCAGCAGTCGAAATTCGTCGCGCCGCGGCCCAACGGCACCCGCGTCACCCATCTGTTCCGCTACGAGGACCAGGCGGCGCTGATCGGCTTTCTCGAAGAGAGGCTCGGCGTGGCGCTCGATCTGCCGCGCGAAAACGTCTCGCCGCGCGCCGATCTGGATCTGTCGCCCGATCTCCGGGCCCGTCTGCGCCGCCGCTGCGCCGCCGATTTCGCGCTCTGGGAGGGCATCGGCCGGGACGCTGCGCCGCCCCGCGCCTGAGCGCCGCCCGGCACCTTCTTCTGAGCCGAAATATCCCGGGGAGCCCGAGGGGCCGGCCCCTCGGTCCGGCGCCCGACGCCGCGCCGCCGCCGGGCCGGTTCGCGGCCCCGCCCGCCTTGCCCCCCGCGCCCCCATTGCCTATACGGACCGCTGCCGTCGCCGATGGAGGACGCAGATGCAGACGCCGTATTACCTGATCGACAAGGCGCGCCTGCTGCCCAATCTGGAGAAGATCGCGGGCCTGCGCGAGGCCTCCGGCGCCCGCGCGCTGCTGGCGCTGAAATGCTTCGCCACCTGGTCGGTCTTCGACCTGATGCGCGATTACATGGACGGCACCACCTCGTCCTCGCTCTTCGAGCTGCGCCTGGGGCGCGAGACCTTCGGCAAGGAGACCCACGCCTATTCGGTGGCCTGGGCCGATCACGAGATCGACGAGGCGGTGTCCTACGCCGACAAGATGATCTTCAACACCGCGGCGCAGCTCCTGCGCTTCGAGGCCCAGAGCGCCGGGCTGACCCGCGGCCTGCGCGTCAATCCCGGGGTCTCGACCTCGGGCTTCGACCTCGCCGACCCGTCGCGGCCGTTCTCGCGCCTGGGCGAGCACGCGCCCGAGGACATCGCGCCGGTGGCCGAGCTGATCTCGGGCTTCATGTTCCACAACAATTGCGAGAACGACGACTTCGACCGCTTCGACGAGATGCTGACCCATATCGAGGACCGCTTCGGCGCGCTGATCCGGCGCATGGAGTGGATCAGCCTCGGCGGCGGCATCCACTTCACCGGCGAGGGCTACCCGCTCGACCGGCTGGCCGAGCGCCTGAAGCGCTTCGCCGGCGAGAACGGCGTGCAGGTCTATCTCGAGCCCGGCGAGGCGGCGATCACCCGCTCGACCACGCTCGAGGTGACGGTGCTCGACACGCTCTACAACGGCAAGAACCTGGCCATCGTCGACAGCTCGATCGAGGCCCACATGCTGGACCTGCTGATCTACCGCGAGAGCGCCAAGATGCGCAGCGACGGGCCCGAGGAATGGATGATCTGCGGCAAGTCCTGCCTCGCCGGCGACGTCTTCGGGGAGTTCCGCTTCCCGGGCCCGCTGGCCCCGGGCGACCGGCTCTCGATCGACGATGCGGCGGGCTACACCATGGTCAAGAAGAACTGGTTCAACGGCGTAAAGATGCCCGCCATCGCGATCCGCGAGCTCGACGGAACGGAGCGGCTGGTGCGCGATTTCGGCTATGACGACTTCAAGGCGGCGCTCTCCTGACCGGCCGGCCCGCCGCGCGCCGCGCCGCCGGCCACGCGACATAACAGAGGGGACCTGACAGGCTCATGAAACGCAACGTGCTCATCATCGGCGCCGGCGGCGTCGCCCAGGTGGTCGCGCATAAATGCGCCCAGAACAACGACATCCTCGGCGATCTGCACATCGCCTCGCGGACCCGGTCGAAATGCGACGCCATCGTCGCCTCGGTGCACGAGAAGGACGCGATGAAGGTCGCGGGCACGTTCCAGACCCACGAGATCGACGCCACCCGGTCCGACCAGGTGGCCGCGCTGATCGAGAGGACCGGCGCCGAGATCGTCATCAACGTGGGCACCGCCTTCGTCAACATGCACGTGCTCGACGGCTGCCTGGCCACCGGCGCGGCCTATATCGACACCGCGATCCACGAGGAGCCCGACAAGATCTGCGAGACCCCGCCGTGGTACGCCAATTACGAGTGGAAGAAGCGCGACGCCTGCACCGAGAAGGGCGTCACCGCGATCCTCGGCGCCGGCTTCGATCCCGGCGTGGTCAACGCCTATGCCCGCTTCGCCATCGACGAGTTCATGGACGAGGTCACATCCATCGACATCGTCGACATCAATGCCGGCAGCCACGGCAAGTATTTCGCCACCAATTTCGATCCCGAGATCAACTTCCGCGAATTCACCGGCACCGTCTATTACTGGGAGGACGGCCAGTGGAAGGAAAAGGCGATGTTCGAGACCGGCCGCGAATGGGACCTGCCGGTGGTGGGCAAGCAGACCGCCTACCAGTCCGGCCATGACGAGGTGCATTCGCTGGCCACCAACTACCCGCAGGCCGATGTGCGGTTCTGGATGGGCTTCGGCGAGCATTACATCAACGTCTTCACGGTGCTGAAGAATATTGGCCTGCTCTCGGAGCAGCCGGTGCGGCTGGCCGAGGGCCAGGAGGTGGTGCCGCTGAAGGTGGTGAAGGCCTGCCTGCCGGATCCGGCGAGCCTCGCCCCCGATTACACCGGCAAGACCTGCATCGGCGATTTCGTCAAGGGCACCAGGGACGGCCAGGAGGTCGAGGTCTTCGTCTACAACGTCGCCGACCACAAGGAGGCCTACGAGGAGGTCGGCTCGCAGGGCATCTCCTACACTGCCGGGGTGCCGCCGGTGGCGGCGGCGATCCTGATCGCCCAGGGCCCCTGGGACGCCGAGACCATGCGCAATGTCGAGGAGATGGATCCCAAGCCGTTCTTCGAGGTGCTAGACCGCATCGGCCTGCCGACCCGGGTGCGCATCGGCGACGAAGACCGCGCCTGGAACGCCTGAACGCGGCGCTGCGGCCGGGCTGTCGGGTTGAACGCGCGCAGCACCGTCTCGTCGGGCCGGTGCGCGCGTGTGGCCGGTAAACCCGATCCGGTGACGGGCGCCCGCTTGTCTTTCCGAGAAGAGGGCAGCGTCGTCCCGCCGGGGTGGCGCTGACAAGCGCCGCCCCGGGGGGCGGGACGGCGCTGCCCGGCCTCGCAGCCGGGCGGGCCTTTGGATCGGCGCGGGGAACTTCAATAATGGCCGACACGGCCCGTCGACCAAATGACTTCCGCAAGCGTCCGCGCCACAGGCGCGCGGCCGTCGGTCGGGCCTGTCATCTCGGGAACCGCGCCAGAACCTGCGGGCGGCCTGTCATGCCGAGAAAAGGGCCGCGTCGTCTCGCCGGTGGGACGCTGACACGCGCCGCCCCGGCGGGGCCAGGACGGCGCTGCGCGGCCGAGTGGCCGGGCGCGGCCTCGGATCGGAGCGGGGGTCCTCGCGGCACAGAACCCACCGTGCCCGCAGACCCCAATTGCACGCCCGGCTAGGCCGCTGCACCCCGCCGCGCGAACATCGCGTCGGCCTGCGCGCGGACCTGCTCCGCCGCGGCCTCGCGCACCGGGCCGTAGCCGCGGATCTCCATCGGCAGGGCGAGGAGCGCCCGCGCGGGTTCCGGGTCGGCCGGGTCGAAGCTCTGCTCGACATGGGTCAGCACCTCCTCGAACCAGGTCAGCAGGGCGCGGTCGAGCCGGCGGTCGGCGCTGCGGGCGAAGGGGTCGTACCAGCGGTTACGGATGCGCCGGCCGCGCGCCAGCAGCCGCAGCGCCGGGGTCAGCCACGGCCCCAGCCGGATCTTGCGCGGCCGGCCGCGGGCATCGCGGCCCAGAGGCAGGATCGGCGGCGCCATGTGGTACTGCACCCGGAACGGGCCCGAGAACCGGTCTGCCAGTTCGTCCTCGAAGCCGGTCTCGGTGAAGAGCCGCGCGACCTCGTATTCGTCCTTGTAGGCCATCAGCTTGAAGAGCGACCGCGCCGCTGCCGCGACCACCGCGTCGGGCGCCTCGGGCAGGGCGGCGCGGAAGGCGCCCAGCCGGTCGCGGTAGCGCTCTGCATAGGCCGCATCCTGATAGCCGGCGAGGAAGTCGGCGCGCCGCGCGATCAGCGCCTCGGGCGTCTCCTCGTCCGGCGCGGCCTCCGCCAGCCAGGGGGCCAGCGCCTCGGGCCGCGCCGTCATCACCCGGCCGAGATCGAAGGCGCGGTTGTTGCGCTCCACCGCCACGCCGTTCAGCAGGATCGCCTGGCGTAGCGCGGTCTCGGAGACCGGCACGAGGCCGCGCTGCCAGGCGGCGCCGAGCAGCATCATGTTGGCAAAGACCGCGTCGCCCATCAGCGCCTCGGCGGCGCGGTTGGCGTCGAAGGCGCTGACATTGTCCGCGCCCACGGTGCGCCGGATCAGCGCCGCGCGCTCGCCGATCCTGAGATCGGCGTCGCGCCGCAGCACCAGGTCGCCGGTCGGCATCTCGGCCTCGTTCAGCACCACCCGCGTGCCCTGGCGGTAATGCACCGAGGCCTTGGGCGCGGAGCAGACCACCGCGTCGCAGCCCACCACGGCATCGGCCGAGCCGCGCTCGATGCGCACCTGGTGGATGTCGCCGGGCCGCGCGGCGAGCCGGACATAGCCCAGCACGGTGCCGAATTTCTGCGCGAAGCCGGTGAAGTCGAGCACGCTCGCGCCCTTGCCCTCGAGATGCGCCGCCATGCTGACCAGCGCGCCCAGCGTCACCACGCCGGTGCCGCCGACGCCGGCGACCAAGAGGTCCCAGGGCCGGGCCAGGTCGGGCAGGGCGGGCTGCGGCAGCTGCGCCTTCAGCGCCTCGAGGTCGAGACCCTGCGCCTCGGGCTTTCTCCGCTCCGCCCCCTCGACGGTGACGAAGCTCGGGCAGAAGCCGTTCAGGCAGGAGAAATCCTTGTTGCAGGTCGAGAGGTTGATCTTGCGCTTGCGGCCGAACTCGGTCTCGCGCGGCTCGACGCTCAGGCAGTTGCTCTCCACCGAGCAATCGCCGCAGCCCTCGCAGACCAGCGGGTTGATCCAGGCGAAGCGGTCCGGGTCGGCGGCCTTGCCGCGCTTGCGGCGGCGCCGCAGCTCGGTGGCGCAGGTCTGCTCGTAGACCAGCACCGAGACGCCCCTGACCTCGCGCAGTTCGCGCTGCACCGGGTCGAGCCGGTCGCGGGGATGGAAGCTGGTGCCCGGCGGGAAATCCCCCGACCGGAACTTGCCGGGCGCGTTCGAGACCACGGCGATGCGCTCCACGCCTTCGGCGCGGCAGGCCCAGGCGATGCCGGCGGGGCTGACCGGGCCGTCCACCGGCTGGCCGCCGGTCATCGCCACGGCGTCGTTGTAGAGGATCTTGTAGGTGATGTTGGCGCCGGCGGCGACGGCCTGGCGGATGGCGAGCGAGCCGGAATGGTACCAGGTGCCCTCGCCGAGATTCTGGAACAGGTGCTTGCGGCCGAAGAAGCGCGACCCGGCCGCCCAGGGCACGCCCTCGCCGCCCATTTGCGCGAAGCCCAGCGTGTCGCGGTCCATCCAGGCCGCCATGACGTGGCAGCCGATGCCCGAGGCCGCGACCGAGCCTTCGGGCACCTTGGTCGAGGTGTTGTGCGGGCAGCCGGAGCAGAAATAGGGCGTCCGCGTGGCGCCCGGCACCGACAGGACCGGGGCCGGGGTGGCGGTCAGCGCCTCGGCGCGCGCCTTGAGCCCTTCCTCGGGGAAGAAGGCGTGCAGACGCTCGGCGACGATCGGCACGAGCTGCAGCGGCGAGAGCTCGCCGGTCCAGGGGATCAGCGGGTCGCCCGCGGCGCGGTGCTTGCCGACCATCTTTTTCGGCTTCGAGCCCGGCCAGTCATAGAAGTATTCCTTGAACTGGCTCTCGATGATGCCGCGCTTCTCCTCGACGACCAGCACCTCCTCCTTGCCCTCGACGAAGGCCAGCGCGTCGCGCCGCGCCAGGGGCCAGACCATGCCGATCTTGTAGATGTCGATGCCGAGCCGGCGGCAGGCCGCCTCGTCGAGGCCGAGCAGCCGCAGCGCCTCCATCAGGTCGTGATGGCCCTTGCCGGTGGTGACGATGCCGTAGCGCGCGCCCGGCACGTCGTAGATGTGGCGGTCGATCGGGTTGGCCTCCACGAAGGCCTCCACCGCGTCGAGCTTGTGGCCGATCCGGGTCTCGATCTCGACGCTCGGCATGTCGGCGGCGCGCACGTGCAGCCCGCCCTCGGGCGCGATGAAGTCGGGCTGGGCGAAGACCGGCTCGGGCGGCAGCTCGATCGACTGGCCGGCCTCCACGGTCTCGGAGATCGCCTTGAAGCCGACCCAGGTGCCGGAGAAGCGCGACAGCGCGATGCCGTAGGCGCCGTATTCGAGGTATTCGCGGATGTCGGCGGGGTTCAGCACCGGCATGAACCAGGCCAGGAAGGCGGCGTCGGACTGGTGCGGCATCGACGAGGAAACGCAGCCGTGATCGTCGCCGGCGACCACCAGCACGCCGCCCTTGGGCGCCGAGCCATAGGCGTTGCCGTGGCGCAGCGCGTCGCCGGAGCGGTCGACGCCCGGCCCCTTGCCGTACCACATGGCGAAGACCCCCTCGACCTCGGCCTCGGGGCGCAGGCTGGCCTGCTGGGTGCCGAGGATCGCCGTGGCGGCCAGATCCTCGTTCACCGCCGGCAGGAACTCGATGCGGTTGTCGGTGAGCCTGTCGCCCATGCGCCAGAGTTCCTGATCGAGCCCGCCCAGCGGCGAGCCGCGATAGCCCGAGACGAAGCCCGCCGTGTTCAGCCCGGCGGCGCGGTCGCGCCGCGCCTGGTCGAGCGGGATGCGGGCCAGCGCCTGGGTGCCGGTCAGAAAGACGCGGCCCTCGGTGCGGTCGTAGCGGTCGTCCAGCGAATAGGTCTCGAAGCGGGTTTCGTGCCGGGTCATGGAATGCTCCTCCGATCCCGAAAGCATGCCCCGGATGGCGCGAGAAATGTGACCGGAATGCTTGCCCGACCGCGGCAGTCGTGAAAAATGTATCCGCATGGGGCAGGGTTACCGAAACAGATATCCGGAACTGGGCGAAGCGGAGCGCGCCATCCTGCGCGAACTGGCGCGCGACAGCCGAATCCCCAATGCCGAACTGGCGGCGCGCTGCGGCCTCTCGGCCTCGGCTTGCTGGCGGCGCGTGCGGGCGCTCGAGGAGGCCGGGGTGATCCGGCGCTACGGCATCGAGATCGACGATGCCGCGCTCGGGCTCGGCTTCCGGGCGATCGTCCACGTGGCGCTGACCCGGCACGACCCGACGCTCCTTGAAGGTTTCATCCGCGCGGTGCGCACCAAGGACGAGATCCGCGCCTGCTACGCCACCACCGGGCAGTCGGATTACCACCTGCATGTCGTCTGCGCCGATCTCGAGGCCTATAACCGCTTTCTCGAGGATTTCCTGTTCCGCCAGCCCGCGGTGGCCAGCGCCCAGACCAACCTCATCCTGCGCAGCCTCAAGGAATGACCGCCCGCCGGGTCGCGCGCATTCGCCTCGAATGCCGCATGTCCGGGGGGGGCGGGTTTCATCGCGCGTTAATCGCCCCCCGCGAAGGTGACGCCCGGCCGGAGACGAGACCGGCGGTTGCGGGGGCACGGCATGGAACTGGGCAATCGGAGGGACGGGGATGCGCCCCCGGATGCGCCTGAGCGGACCGCGGCGGGGATCCGGGTCCCGGGCTTTCGCTCGCTGCTGCCGCAGATGGCCGGCCTGACCTTCCTGTCGATCTTCCTGGTCTGCGCGGCGCTGACCGCGATCTATGCCCGCGGGCTCTCCGACACCGCGGCGCGGGGGGCCGCCGCGCGCGCCGCGGCGGAAACGACGTTCCTCGCGACGCTGCTCGAAGCCCCGGTGGCCGCGGGCGCACCGGCGGAGGTGGCGCGGCTCCTGTCGGCGCAGCGCCGCGCCGCGGGCCGCGCGGTGGCCGCGGCCGTGGTGATCGGCGCCGACGGGGCCGGGATCGCCGGCAGCGGCGACGGCGCGGCGCATCCGGCGCTCCGCGCGCTGGCCCGCCGCGCCCTGGCGGAGCGGCGCCTCGTCACCGCGGGAGACGGCCTGAAGATCGCCCGCCCCATCGGTCCGGACGCAGCGGGCGGGGCGGCGGCGGTGGCGTTCCGGTCCGGCGGTCTGGCGGCGCCGGTGGCCGGGCTGCATCGCGACGCCATGCTGGCCGCGGGGCTCGCCGGGCTGGCGGTGATGGCCGCGGCGCTGCTGCTGTACCGCCGCCTGCTGGTCACCCCGGTGCTGCGCGCCGGCCTGGTGATCGAGCGGCTGCGCGCCGGCGATTACGCCGTCCGGGTGCGCCAGACCGACCGGCGCGACGATATCGGCCGGATCTGCCGGTCGCTCGACGCCCTCCGGGGCGAACTGGCGGAGGCGGCGGAGGCGCGGCGCGCGGCCGAGCTGAAGGGCGCGGCCTTCCGCGACGCCTCGGTGGCGATGATGATCACCGATGCCGAGATGAACGTGCTGCACGCCAACCGCTGCATGGAGGTGGTGCTCGACGGGCCGGCCGGCGGGCTCGCTGCGGCGCGCCGCGCGGCGCCGCAGATCCTCACCGGGCGGGACGGCGATCTGGTGCCGCCGGAGCGGCTCGCCGCGATCCGCGACCGCCTCGCCGCGGGCGAAAGCCGGGTGCGCGAGGTCATGGAGGCGGGCGCGCGCTGGGTGTCGCTGACGCTGAACGCCATCACCTCGGAGACCGGCGGCCGCATCGGTTACGTGCTGGAATGGCGCGACGTGACCGAGGCGATGCTGTCGAAGGCCAGCCTCGAGGCGCTGCAATCGGGCCTGATGGTCGCCGAATTCGACGCCGATGGCGGCTTCCTCACCGCCAATCCCCCGCTGGTCGAGGCGCTTGGCCTCGAGGCCGAGACCGGCGCGGCGCTGCCGGATCTGGCCCAGCGCTTCGGCGACGGGGTCGCCGAGGTGCCGGAGATGCTGGCGCAGATCGCCGGGGGCATGAGCTTCGTCGGGCGCATCGCGCTGGCGCGGCCGCGCCGCACGCCGCTGCTGATCGAGGGCTCGCTGATCCCGGTCCCCGATCCCCGCGGCCGCACCGCCCGGCTGCTGCTGATCGGCCAGGACGTCACCGCCCAGAGCGAGGCGCTGCACGCCGCGCGGGCCGAGCGCGAGGCCGAGACCCGCCTCCGCGAAGACGCCATCGAGGCGCTGCGCGTGGCGCTCGGCCAGCTCCGCGGCGGCGATCTGGCGCTGCGGATCGAGGAGGCGTTCGGCGGCACCTACGAGGACCTGCGGCAGGATTTCAACGCCACCGTCTCGAACCTCGAGACGGCGCTCACCGACATCGTCGCCGGCGCCCGCAGCATCTCCGCCGCCTCGGGCGAGATCAGCGGCGCCGCGGAGGCGCTGACCCGGCGCACCGAGGCCAATGCCGCCACGCTGGAGCGCACCGCGGCGGCGCTCGACACGATCACCGCGGCGGTCCGCAGCACCGCCGAGGGCGCGGCGGAGGCCGATCAGGCGGTCGATGCGGCGCGCCTGCAGGCCGAGCAATCCGGCGACGTGGTGCTGCAGACCGTGGCCGCCATGGACCGCATCGCGGCCTCCTCGGACGAGATCACCACCATCGTCAAGCTGATTGACGACATCGCCTTCCAGACCAACCTCCTGGCGCTCAATGCCGGGGTCGAGGCGGCGCGCGCCGGCGATGCCGGGCGCGGCTTCTCGGTCGTCGCCTCCGAGGTCCGGGCGCTGGCCCAGCGCAGCTCCGAGGCGGCGCGCGAGATCAAGACGCTGATCGCCGCCAGCGGCTCGGAGGTGAAGACCGGGGTGGAACTGGTGGGCCGCACCGGCACCGCGCTGCAGCAGATCGTCGCCGCGGTCTCCGAGATCGCCGCGCGGGTCTCCGAGATCTCGGGCTCCGCCAAGGCCCAGAGCGTCAACCTCGAGGAGGTCAACGGCTCGGTCTGCCGGCTCGACCAGTCGACCCAGCAGGTCGCCGCGCGGCTCGAGGAGACCAACGCCGCCAGCGAGGCCCTGCGCAAGGATGCCGTGCTGCTGGTCGACACGCTGGCGCATTTCCGTCTCAACCCCGCGGCCCGCGCGGCGCCGCTCAGGGAGACCGGCACCGACTGCCCTTCCGGCGTGGTGGCGCTGCCCGGCCGCATGCGCCGCGGCGGGGCCGAGGCGGCGACATGACGCGCGGCCGGTGCAGAGCCGCGTCCGCCGCGCATCCCGCGTCTCCTTCGGAGACCGGGCGCGGGTCGGGGCCGGCGCCGCGGGCGCTGGGCGGTTGCCGCGCGCGCCCCCCGGCCGGGGATCCCCGGGACGCGGCCGCGCTGCGGCGTCCCGCCATCGCCCGGCGCGCGGAACGGCTCTGGGGGCGTGCGCTTGCGGCCGCCGCCGGGCGCGCAGATCGCGCCCGCGGGACCGCGCCGTGACCGCGCCGCTGATCCTCGCGCCCCGGCTCGACACCGACGCGGCCGCGGCGCTGGCCGAACAGCTGGCCGCCCGGCCCGGGCCGGCGCTCGGCCTCGACGGCCGCGAGGTGCGCCATCTCGGCACGCTCTGCGCGCTCGAACTGGCCGCCGCCGCCGAACGGATCCGCGCCCGGGGCGGGACGGTCGAGATCGCCATGTCGGCGGCGATGCGCGACGACCTGCGGCTTCTCGGCCTGCTCGACCTGGTGGCGGGCCCGGAGGGCGCGCCATGAGTCCGCGCATCCTCGCAATCGACGATTCCCGCACCATCCGCGCCATGCTGCGGCTGACCCTGGGGCGCGCCGGGTTCGAGGTCCACACCGCCGCCGACGGGCGCGCCGCGGTGGACCGGCTCGACGCCCTGGCGCCGGATCTGGTGATCACGGATCTGAACATGCCGCGCCTCGACGGCTTCGGCGTCATCGCGGCGATCCGCCGGCACGAGCGCTATACCGGCCTGCCGATCCTGGTCCTGTCGACCGAGAATGCCCGCGATCTCAAGGACCGGGCCCGCGCCCTTGGCGCCACTGGCTGGATCGTGAAGCCCTTCGAGGAGGCCCGCCTGATCGCCGCCATCCGCCGCGTCGCCGGGGCCGCGCGATGAGTGAGCTCGACGAGATCCGCGACTCCTTCTTCCTCGAATGCGAGGAATTGCTGGAGAGCGTGGCCGATCGCCTGGCCGGGTTGGGCGGCGAGCCGCATGAGCGTTCGGAAGCCGTCAACGCGGTGTTCCGGGCGGTGCATTCGATCAAGGGCGGCGCCGCCGCCTTCGACCTGCGCGCGGTGACGGCCTTCGCGCATGGCCTGGAAACGGCGCTCGACCGGGTGCGTCGCGAGGGCGCCGCGCTGGGACCGGCCGCCATCGCGCTGTTCGAACGCGCCGCCGACCACCTGGCCGATCTGCTCGAGGCCAGCCGGCTGCAACCGGCGCTCGCGGATCCGGCCGGAGCGGAGCTGCTGGAGCGGGTCGAGGCGGCGCGCCCGCAACAGACGGCCGTCGGCCCGGACGCCGACGCGGCCTGGCGGGACGCGCCTGGCATGGATGAGGCGTTCGCCCCGGTGGCGCTCTCCGCCGACCTGCTGCCCGCGCCCCCCGGCGCCGAGGCGGCAAGCGGCCTCGAGATCACCCTGCGGCCGACCCGGGCGCTCTTCGAGAGCGGCCACGATCCGGTACATCTGTTCCGCGAGCTCGAGACGCTGGGCCGGCTCGACGTGACGGCCGAGCGCGCGGCCAAGGCCGCCCCCGGCGATCCCGGCATCTGCTGGCGTCTCCGCCTTCACGGCCCGGTCGCCGAGGCCGAGGTGGCGGAGCTCTTCGAGTTCGTCGCGCCGCTGGCGGATCTCGCGATCCAACCGCTCGACGCGCCGCCCACGTCCGGTGCGGTGGCGTCCGGCGCGGCCCGGCAGGCCTCCGATCCGCCCGCGCCCGCGGTGACCGCGGCCGCGCCACCGGAGGCGCCGCCGCCCGATCGGCCCGTCGCGCCCGGCCCGGACCCCGAGGCGGCCCGGCCGACGATCCGGGTCGATCTCGCGCAGCTCGACGAGCTGAGCGACGCCCTGGGCGAGCTGATCGTCAACCGCTCCGCGCTGCACGACGCCCTGCACCGCGCGGGCCTCGCCGCGGCCAGCGAGATCGGCGTCGTGCTGGACGATTACGGCCGCCTCACCGAGCGCCTCCAGGACCGCTTCATGGCGCTGCGCGCGCAACCGGTGAAGCCGCTCTTCCGGCGCATGGCCCGGGTCGCGCGTGAGGCCGCCGACCGCGCCGGCAAGGCGGTCGGGGTGCAGATCGAGGGCGCCGAGACGCGCATCGACCGCACCATGATCGAGCGGCTGGTCGATCCGCTGACCCACCTGCTGCGCAACGCCGTCGATCACGGCATCGAGCCTGCCGGACAGCGCCGGGCGCGGGGCAAACCGGCGGCGGGGGCGATCCGGCTCTCGGCGGCCTGCCGCTCCGGACGCGTGGTGATCGAGATCGCCGATGACGGCGGCGGCATCGACCGCGCCCGGGTCCTCGACCTGGCGCGGGAGCGGGGCCTGGCGGCGCCCGAGGCGCGGCTCTCGGACCCGGAGATCGACGCCCTGCTGTTCGCGCCGGGCTTCACGACGCGGCCGGACATCACCGACCTGTCCGGGCGCGGCGTCGGGCTCGACGTCGTGCACCGCGCGATCCGCGCGCTGGGCGGCAGGGTTTCCGTCGCCTCGACCCCGGGGGCGGGGACCTGCTTCTCGATCGATCTGCCGCTGACGCTGGCGGTGCTCGACGGGCTGATCGTGGAGGCGGCGCGCCAGCGCCTCGTGGTGCCCACCGGCGCCGTTCTGGAGACCGTCACGGTGTCGGAGGGGAGCGCCGTGTCCGTGGCGCCCGACCGCCGCGCGATCCGCTTCCGCGACGCGCTGGCCCCGGTGATCGATCTGCGCGCGGCCTTCGGCGCCCGCGTCGGCGACTGGGTGGGCCGTGCGCCGCCGCCGGAGACGCAGACGGCCGACCGGGCCCGCATCCACGTCGTGGTCGAGGCCGAGCCCGGCGGGCTCTGCGCGCTCGCCGTGGACCGGGTGATCGACCGCCAGCAGGTGGTCATCAAGAGCCTCGCCGGGCCCTGCGGGCCGGTGCCGGGGGTCGCGGCGGCGACCATCCTGGGCGATGGCGGCGTGGCGCTGATTCTCGACGCGGCCGAGCTGCAGCGCTTCGGCTCACCGCCGGGGCGGGCGGCGGCGGGCGCCGCGACGGGGGGGGCGGGGCGATGAGACGGGATGCAGGGGCCTACCTGACCTTCGCGCTGGCCGAGCAGGAATTCTGCCTCGACGTGCAGGCGGTGCGCGAGATCCGCAGCTTCGCCCGGATCGCCGCGCTGCCGCGCATGCCGCGCCACGTGTTGGGCGTGGTCAACCTGAACGGCACCGTGCTGCCGGTTCTCGACCTCGCGCTGCGGCTCGGCCTGCCGGCGCCGCCCGGCCGGGGGCGGACCGTCGTGGTGGTGGCGCGGTCGGAGGCCGGGCCGGTCGGGCTCAAGGTCTGCACCGTGGCCGACATCGTGGCCCTGCAGGCGGAGGACATCTCCCGGGTGCCCGAGCGCTTCAGCGTCAGCGAGGCCGGCTGCCTGGCCGGGATCGCGGCGCCGGGCGGCCGGATCCTGCGCCTGCTGGATCTCGAGGCGCTGTTCGCCGCGCCGCTGCCGGAGGCCTGCGGATGAGCCCGGTCCGCGACGAGAGCGCCGCGCCGCGCGGCCGGCGAAACCGCCCGGCGGCGCCGCCGCCGGAGGCCGGCCATCCCCCGGCTCCCTCCGGCCAGAAGCCGGCGCTGCCCCGTGCCGCGGGCGTTCCGTCCCGATCGGCTGTTCCTGTTCCGAAGCGAGCGAGAGATCCATGGCTTTGAAAAAGTCCCTGTCGGTGATGGTCGTCGACGACATGAGCACCAGCCGCAGCCTGATCCTGATGGCGCTGGACCAGATCGGCCTCGAGAACATCGATTTCTGCAAGGATGGCCAGACCGCGCTGCAGCGGATCGCCGCGCAGCCGGTGCATCTGGTGATCTCGGATTACAACATGCCCGGGCTCAACGGCCTCGAATTGCTGCGCGCCCTGCGCGAGAACCGGCTGACCCAGCGGATCGGCTTCGTGCTGGTGAGCAGCACGCTCGACCGCCAGATCCTCGCCGCCGGACGCCAGCTCGGTCTCAACAACTTCATCCGCAAGCCGTTCGATGCGCGGCAGATGCGGGATTGCCTGCAGGCCGTCGTGGGACCGCTGTGACGGCGGGCCGCAGGGGGAAGGCGCCGACGGGCGCGGAGGTGCTCGCCGCGCTGGCCCGGGAACTCGGCGATCTGGAACGGGCCATGGCGCGGATCGAGGGCGCCGTGGCGGCGACGCTGAGCGCCGCGGCGGCACCCGATCCCCCGAGGCGCATCTGCAGGAACTCGACCGGAGCCGCCAGGTGCTCGCCGATCTGGCCCGGTTCTGCGCCGATCTCGCGCGGCTCGACTGGCTCTGCGACCCGCGGGCGCTGCGCGCCGCGGCGGCGGCGCTGCGGCTGCGGCACCTGTCCGAAAACCTGGCCGCGGACGGGCGCGCCGGGCCGGGCCGGACGCCGCGCCCGCCGGGCGACGTCGAGTTGTTCTGATCGGGACGGGCGGCGGGCCGAATCGTGGCCAAAGATGCGTCGGAAAGGATCAATATCGGCAATTGTTAACGATTGGTTCCCATGCCGGAACCTTCGCGCCGGGCGGTGTGTCGGAAATGGGGCGGAAATTTCACATTACCCAGAGGCGAGCCCGGCTCCGGTCCGCGGAGAGGAATTGGCGACCCGCCAGCCGGCAATGCCAAGCTTTACGGCATTTGCTCAAGATTTGACTCCGATATTCTGTAAACCGTCTCAACCTTGGGAAGAATTCAATTTTTCCAAGGTGATGCGAGTCCCGCCAAGTGATACAAGACCGCCGCAATTTCGCTTCAAATTTTAATTTACCGGCCCGATCCGAAGCTTAATTATCGCCTCAAGCCCGGCTGGGGGGCGTGAGACGGCAGGTCACGGGGGTGACCGCACATACCAAAAGCGACATCCGGAAGGATGCGGCGCAAGGCGGAGCCCGAAGGGTGTCCGCGGCGCCGGGGTGGAACGTTGTGCGCCTTCCGCAAGTCGCTGTGAGCAATCGGCTGCACCCGTGTGCAGCCCGGCGAGGCCCGCCCGTCGCGCGCGCATCGCCAAGCAAAGAAGGGTCGACACGATGAACGACATTCCCGGCAACCTCGATCCCAACGCCCAGGACGACGTGGTCTCCACCGCCATCGGCACCTCGGTCAGCATCGACGTTACCGCCAACGATTCCGATCCCGACGGCGATTTCATCGGCGTCACCTTCGTCAGCACGCCGGGCAACGGCACGGTCGAGATCACCGGCGACGGCACCGTGCTCTACACCCCGGATCCGGGCTTCGAGGGCACCGACACCTTCACCTACGAGATCGATGACGGGCGCGGCGGCCAGGACACCGCCACGGTGACCGTCTCCGTCGGCGACGGCAATGGCGGCGGCGGCAACACCCCGCCGGTGGCCAACGACGACGCCGCCACCACCACCGAGGGTACCGCGGTCACCGTCGACGTGCTGGCCAACGACACCGATCCCGACGGCGACGTGCTGGGCGTCAGCGCCTTCGAGCAGCCCGCCAACGGCACCGTGACCCAGGCCGATCCGCACGGCCCGCTCACCTATACCCCCGATCCCGGCTTCACCGGCACCGACACGATCCGCTACGAGGTCGATGACGGCATGGGCGGCACCGATTGGGGCGAACTGGTCGTCACCGTCACCGAGGGCGGCGGCGGCGGCCGCGACGGCATCGTCACCGGCACCGCCGGCGACGACCTGATCGACATCGACTATACCGGCGATCCCGACACGCCGCCCGACCGCATCGACAACGAGGATGCGATCATCGGCGACGACGCCCCGAACGACGACCGCGTGGTGGCCGGCGGCGGCAACGACACGGTGCGCTCGGGCGAGGGCAGCGATACCGTCGAGGCCGGAGACGGCGACGACGTCGTCGAGACCGGCAACGCCGATCCGCGCATCGACACCGATGTCTTCCCGGTCGAGGATCTGCCGCCGGGCTCGCCCTTCACCCAGGCCGACGACCCGCTCGACGGGCGCGACGAGGATCCCGATCCCGAAGATGACCGGGACTGGGTCGATGGCGGCGCCGGCAACGACACGATCCGCACCGGCGACGACCGCGACACGATCTTCGGCGGCACCGGCGCCGACGTGATCGAGGGCGGCATCGACGACGACTGGGTCGATGGCGGCGATGGTGACGACCGGATCACCGACGAACAGGGCTCCGACACGATCTATGGCGGCGCCGGGCACGACACGATCATCGCCGGCATCGACACCTATACCAACGCGCCGACCGGGCAGTCGGTGCCGCTGGGCTTCGAGGCCGATCCCAACCCGAATGACGGCCGCGACCTGGTCTATGGCGGCGACGGCAACGATTTCGTCCAGACCGGCGACGACGATGACACGCTGTTCGGCGATGCCGGCAACGACACGCTGGATGCCGGCATCGACGACGACGAGCTGCATGGCGGCGCCGGCGACGATTCGCTGATCGGCGGGCAGGGCGCGGACACGCTCGACGGCGGCGCCGGGATCGACGTCATCCGGGGCGATGCGGACCGCGACGTGATCCGCGTGGCCTCGGCCGAGGAGGGCGCCGGCGACACCGTCTATGGCGGCTCGGAGGGCGACGATTTCGACCGTCTCGACCTCTCCGGCATCGGCCGGGACGGCTTCCGGCTGACCAATGTGCGCCCCGACGACGACGGCGACCGGCCGTCGAACGGCATCGACGGCACGGTCGAGTTCCTCGACGGCACCGGCAATGTCACCGGCCGGATGGACTTCTTCAACATCGAGGAAGTGGTGCCCTGCTTCACCCCCGGCACGCTGATCGCGACGCCCGAGGGCGAGCGGCTGGTGGAGGATCTGCGCGAGGGCGACCGGGTGATCACCCGCGACAACGGCATCCAGGAGATCCGCTGGATCGGCCGCCGCGACCTGACGCCGTTCGAACTGGCGCGCAAGCCGCACATGAAGCCGGTGCTGATCCGCAAGGGCGCGCTCGGCAACGGGCTGCCGGAGCATGACCTTCTGGTCTCGCCCAACCACCGCATCCTCGTCAGCAACGACAAGACGGCGCTCTATTTCGAGGAAAGCGAGGTCCTGGCCGCGGCCAAGCACCTGACCGGCATGGACGGCATCGACGAGGTCACCGCGCTCGGCGTCTCCTACATCCACTTCATGTTCGACCGGCACGAGGTGGTGCTGTCGAACGGCGCCTGGACCGAGAGCTTCCAGCCCGGGGATTACACGCTCCGCGGCATCGGCGCGACGCAGCGCGAGGAGATCCTCGAGCTTTTCCCGGACCTGGAACATGCCGAGGGGCTGAGCGCCTACAGCGCGGCGCGCCGGTCGCTGAAGCGCCACGAGGCCCAGCTCCTGGCCCGCTGAAGGCGGCGGCAGACCGCTTGCAGGCCCCGCGGTCCCGTCGGCCCGCGGGGCCGCTTCGGTCAGGGGGCGCCGGGCCGGGCGGCGCGCCAGGCCGCCCAGGCCTCGGGGGTGTCGAGATCGGTCAGCGCATGCGCGCCGGGCAGCGTCACCAATTCGACCGACGCCGCCTCGCGGCGCAGCAGCGCGCGGGCGCCGGCATCGCCGGACAGGCCCGCGAGATCCGCGAACCGCGCGCGCGGGAACAGCACCGGGTGACCGGGCCGGCCATCGGCGCTGGCGCCCCGCAGGATGCGCGGCGCCGCCGGGTCGAAACGGTCGCGCAGTCGCGCCATGTCGGCGGCGTCGATCTCCGGCATGTCGGCCGGCAGGATCATCAGCCCCGCCGCGCCGTCGGGCAGCGCCGCGATGCCGGCGCGGATCGAGGCGGCCATGCCCTCCTCGGGCGCCGCCACCGGCACCACCTGCACGTCGAGCCCCGCCAGCGCCGCGCCGCGGGCGCCGGCCGGATCGGGCAGGGCGACGAGCACCCGCGCCGCCACCTGGCGCGCGCGGTCGGCCTGCAGGCGCAGCAGCGGCACCCCGTCGACCGGTTCCAGCAGCTTGTCCGCGCCGCGCATGCGTCGCGAGAATCCGCCGGCCAGTAGAAGTATGGATATTAGGTCTCTCATTCGCCGGCATTTTCTGTCATAGGGGCGCCCACGGAGCGGATTGATTGATTCGTCCGCGTTGCTGCACCGTGTCCGGCCTGAACCGGTTGACATAACCCGACCCATACTGCGAGTCTGGATCGATAATCGCCAACGACCTTCGCAGCATTGAGCAGTTTCCGACAGTGCGAACGGTCAGGGCCGCGATCTCTGCGATCGCCGCCGTCAATTGAGAGAACGATGCGCGCAGCCACCCCCCACAACCAGTCCGAACGCCTGGAGGAGCTGGAAAGCTACGGGATTCTGGATTCCGGCGCGGAAGAGAGCTTCGACGAGGTCGTCGAACTGGTGAAGTCGCTCTGCGACATGCCGATCGCGCTGATCAGCCTGGTCGACCGCGACCGGCAATGGTTCAAGGCCCGGGTCGGGTTCGAGCTTCCGCAGACCGATCTCGACCGCTCGATCTGCAGCCATGCGATCCTCGACGGCGACATCCTCGAGATCCCCGACACCTGGCTGGACGCGCGCACCCGCGACAACCCGCTCTGCGCGACGCAGGACCAGCCGGTGCGGTTCTATGCCGGCATGCCGCTGATCACCGCCAACGGCTTCACGCTGGGCACGCTCTGCGTGCTCGACACCCGGCCGCGCACCCTCACGGCCCTGCAGCGCAAGTCGCTGCGCATCATGGCGCGCCAGGTGATGCGGCAGCTCGATCTGCGCCGCGCCCTGCGCAACGAGGAGATCCTGCGCAAGGAGATCGACCACCGGGTGAAGAATTCGCTGCAGACGGTGGCCTCGTTCACCCGGCTCTACGGGCAGCGCGCGCATTCCGCCGAGACGCGCGACGCGCTGGCGGCCATCGATCGGCGGGTCAGCGCCATCGCGCAGCTGCACAGCGAACTCTACCAGACCAGCGAATTCGACCTGATCCGGCTCGACCGCTACCTCAAGCGGGTGACGGAATTGCTGCAGGGATCGCTCGGCCCGAATGTCCGGCTGAAGACTTCGCTGGCGCCGCTGCGGGTGGATTCGCGCAAGGCCGCGGCGCTGGCGATGATCGTCAGCGAATTCACCGCCAATGCTGACAAGCACGCCTTCCCCGACGGCCGGTCCGGCGTGGTGGAAATCGATCTGAGGGCCAATGGCGGGGATTCGATCCACCTCGAATGCCGCGACAACGGCGTCGGCGACCGCGCGGTCCGGCCCGCCGCCGCCGAGACCGGCATCGCCTCGATCGGCAAGCGGCTGATGGAAAGCGCGGCGGAACAGATCGGCGGCAGCTTCGCGCTGGATTCCACGCCCGCGGGCTACCGCCTGACCCTGATCACGTCTCCCGAGACGGCAGCGGCTGGGCCTCGAGCGGTCGCACTTTCAGCCGAGTGAGGCGGTTGTTCTCCTTTTCCACGACTTCGAAGCGGAAGCCGTGGAAGGCGAAGGCCTGGCCGACGGTCGGAATCATCTGCGCCTCGTGGATCACCAGGCCGGCCAGCGTGTTGGCCTCCTCGTCGGGCAGCTGCCAGTCGGTGGCGCGGTTGAAGTCGCGGATCGTCATCTGCCCTTCGACCCAGTAATAGCCGTCATCGGCCATCTTCACGACGTGGTCGGCGTCGGGGTCGAACTCGTCGGTGATCTCGCCCACGATCTCCTCGAGGATGTCCTCGAGGGTGATCAGCCCCTGCAGCGCGCCGTATTCGTCCACCACCAGCGCGAAATGCGTGCGCCGCTTCAGGAACTGGCGCATCTGGTCGTCGAGCGAGGTGGTGTCGGGGACGAAGTAGGGCGGCATGGCGACGTCGGCGATGCGGAAGCTCTTCAGCGCCTCCATCGAGCTCTCGGCGCCCTCCATCAGCTTGTACATCGCCCGGAGCAGGTCCTTGGCGTGGATCACGCCGATGATGTTCTCGGGGTCGTCCTTGTAGACCGGCAGCCGCGTGTGGCTCGATTGCAGGCATTGCTGCAGGATTTCCGACGGCTCGGTATCGCCGTCGATCATCTCGATGCCGGAACGGTGCAGCATGATCTCCTCGACCGTGCGCTCGGCGAGGTCGAGTGCGCCGAGGATGCGGTCGCGGTCCTCCTTCTCGACCACGCCCTCGGAATGGCCGAGATTGAGCGCCCCGGCAATCTCCTCGCGCACCGCCAGCACGTTGCTGTCCGGGTCGGTCTGCACGCCGAAGACGCGCAGGATCATCCGCACCAGGATGCGCACCGCGCCGACCACCGGGGCGAAGACGAAGATCACCGCCTGGATCACCGGCGAGACCCGCGCGGCGGCGGATTCGGGGTTGGTGATGGCGTAGGTCTTGGGCAGCACCTCGGAGAAGATCAGCACCAGGAAGGTCATGATCAGGGTGGCCAGCGCCACCCCGGATTCGCCCAGCAGCCGGGTGAAGAGCGCGGTGGCCAGGGAGGTCGCGAGGATGTTGACGAGGTTGTTGCCGAGCAGCACCGAGCCGATCAGCGCCTCGTTGTCCTCGGTGATCTTGAGCGCCCGCGCGGCGCCCTTCGATCCCTTGTCCATGGCGGCCCGGAGCTTGCCCCGCGAGGCCGCCGTCAGCGCCGTTTCGGAGCCCGAGAAGAAGCCCGACAGCACAAGCAGGAACAGGATCGCGGCGCAGGTGATCCAGAAGGCGGCGTCGATGCTGGCGGTGTCCATGAAGTCCTGCATTCGTTGTGGTACCGGACGTTATGTGCCGCGTCCGGTCCGGCTTCAAGAGGCTGCGGCCTCACTCCCGGGCCAGCGGGTGATGGTCGAAGACCAGATCGCGCAGGCGCTCCTCGAGCACGTGGGTGTAGGTCTCGGTGGTGGCGACATCGGCATGGCCGAGAAAGGTCTGGATGGCGCGCAGATCGGCGCCGTTGGCCAGCAGATGCGTGGCGAAGGCGTGGCGCAGGGTGTGCGGCGTCACCTTGCCCGGGGACACGCCGGCGGCCAGTGCGATCTCCTTGATCAGGGCGTAGAAGCCGTGCCGCGTCAGGTGCCCGGCCTTGCCGCGCGAGGTGAAGAGATACGCCGATCCGGGCCGCCGCACGGCCCGGGCCGCCTCTTCCTGGGCCTCGCGGCTGGCCAGCCAACGCGCCAGTGCCTGGCGCGCCGGCGGGCTCAGCGGCACCATCCGCTCCTTGCCGCCCTTGCCGCGGATCAGCAGCATGCGGGGATCGCCGCGTGCCGCCGCGAGGGGCAGGGTGACGAGTTCCGAGACCCGCATGCCGGTGGCGTAGAGCAGCTGCATGAGGCAGGCATTGCGCTGCCGGTCCTCGGGCGTGCGGCCGTGCCCCTCGGCCGCCGCCAGCAGGCGGTCGACCTCCTCGATGCTCAGCGTCTTGGGCAGCCGCCGCTCGCGGCCCGGCCCGGAGATCTGCATCGCCGGATTGTCGCTCCGCCGGCCTTCCTCGAAGAGAAAGCGGTAGAACTGCTTGATCGCGGAGAGACGGCGGGCCCGGGTCGACTTGGCGAAGCCCTGGGCGTCGCAATGGATCAGGTAGGCCTCGACGTCGTCCTGAGCGGCCGCAGCCACCGCCACGCCCCGGCCCGCCAACCAGCCGGCGAAATCCTTCAGATCGCGGGCATAGGCGAGCTGGGTGTTCTGCGCGGCGCCCCGCTCGGCGGCCTGCGCTTCGAGGAAGGCCGAGATCGGCGTGAGATCGGTCACCGCTGGGACTCCCGTTCGGACAATACGATGGCCTGCAGCGCGGCCCGCCGCGCGATGTCCTCGAGCCCGAGCGCGCGCAGCGTCGCCAACGCCTCGGTGAGATCGCGGCCATTGCCCGCCACGCCGCTGTCGAACAGCGCGATGGCGCGCAGGATCGCCTCGCCAAGGCGGTTCCGCTCGGCCATGGCGACCAGCGGCAGGCTGCCGGTCGCCGGGTCGAACCCGGCCTGGACCGCGGCGGCGAGCGGCAAGCCGCTCGGCTCGGCGCCGGACGGGGCCCCCGCGGCGAGGCCCGCCAGGAAGGCGTCGGCGGGACCGGGGCCGGCCAGCGCCGCCGCGCGGCCATAGGCGTCGGAGAGCAGGGCCATGCGGAACGCGGTGGCGGCGCCGCCCGGGGCCGGCGGACGGGCGATCACGTCGGGGCCGAAGAGGCGCGCCGCCGGCACCGCGAGCCCGGCCTCGAGCATGCGCGGCCAGAGATCGTCGAGCGCAGAGGCGATCTTCTGCGGCCGGCCCTCGGCCAGCGCGCGTTCCATGCGCTGCACCGCGGCGACCCGGTCCCAGACCCCGCCCGAGGCCGCCGGGGCGCGCAACGTGTAGATCTCGAGCAGGCGGTTTTCCGACAGCGCCCCGGCCCGCGCCAGCCGCTCGGCGGCGTCGAGCTGCGCCTTCCAGCCGCGATCGCCCGACAGATCGCGCCAGGCATAACGGCGCGACAGGCCGGAGGCCGGCAGCGGTTCGCCCACCGCGTCGTGCAGCGTCGCCTGCAGCGGCGTCGGATGCAGCGGCGGCGGCAGCGAGGGCAGCTCCTCGGCGATCTCGGGCGCCAGGAAACGCTCCAGCAGATCGGCCTCGCGGCCGCCCAGCGCGCCCAGGGCACGGCCGGATTCGAAGGCCAGCGCGGCGCGCGGCCAGGCGCCGGAGCGGGCGGCGCAGAACACCCGCGCCGCGACATCCGAGGACAGCCGCGGATCCTCCTCCAGCGCAGAGCAGGCCGGTTCGACCTCGCCGGTCAGCAGCGCCAGGTCGAACCAGAGCGGAAACAGCGCGGCGCTGTCCGGCCCGGCGCGCTCCAAGAGCGCCGCGGCCGCGTCGAGCGCGCCGTCGGCCATCAGGCGCTGCACGCGGAGACCCAAGAAGATGCCCTCGGGGGCGTCGCGCCGCGGCGGATCGGCCTCGGCCAGCATCAGCGTGTTGAGCAGCGCCTGCAGCGCCGGCACGGTGGGCTCGGCGGCGGGGATCAGCTGCGCCAGGGTCTGCGGGTCGCTGTCCTGCCAGAGCGTCAGCGGCAGCCCGCTGGTCTGCGGTGGCACCAGGCCCACGGCCCCCGCCTGAACCGGGCCCAGCGGCTCCTCGGTGACCTGCGGCACTGCCGCGGTGACGCTGACCGGCGGCTCGTTCCGGGAGGGCGCGGTGGCGCTGCCCGGCGGGGCGGCCGGCGGCACCGGCACGACGCTCGGCGCGTCGCGGCCGAGCCAGCGGATCGCCGACAGCGGCTCGCGCGCCCAGACGGGCTCCGTCAATCCGGCCGTCATCGCCAGGGCCAACAGGGTCCGGGCCGCGGCCGGGCGGGCTCTAGTCCACATCAAGGTCCACCGGCTGCCGCATCTCGGTCTGCGGCGGCGAGAAGTCGGCGCCGAAATACGGTCCGACATACGCATAGGCGACCAGCAGGATCGCTGCCAGAACCACCAGATAGAACAGCCATTTCAGGATACGTCCCATTGTCTCGCCCGTCCTCGCCCCGGCATTTTTTCGCACTTATAACTGGCCTTTTCGGCAAGTTCACGTCATTCACGCCGGAAACGGGAAATTTGGGCATTCGATGGCCGAAAGACGGGCGGAGCGGCACAGGCGGCTGATGAAGACGGTGGTCCTGATCGGCATGATGGGGGCTGGAAAGACCGCGGTGGGCCGGGCCCTTGCGGGCTGTCTCGGGGTGGATTTCGTGGATTCGGACCACGAGATCGAACGCGCCGCCAACATGACCATCGCCGAGATCTTCGCCCGCGACGGCGAGGCGTTCTTCCGCCAGAAGGAGGCGCAGGTGATCGCGCGCTTGCTCGACGGGGTGCCGCGCATCCTGGCCACCGGCGGCGGCGCTTTCCTGCGCACGGAGAATCGCGACAGTATCGCCGCCCGGGGCGTCTCGGTCTGGCTCGACGCCGATCTCGACCTGCTCTGGACCCGGGTGCGCCACAAGGAGACCCGGCCGCTGCTGCGCACCCCGGATCCCTACGGCACGCTGGCCGCGCTCTACGAGGCGCGAACGCCGATCTACGCCAAGGCCGACCTCGCCGTGAAGGTGGCGCGCGGCGCCCCGATCGACCGCAACTGCGCCGCCGTGGTGGCCGCGCTGGCCACCCGTCCCGACGTCCTGGAGGAGACCGCATGAGCATCGAGACCGTTCGCGTGCCTCTGGGCGCGCGCGCCTACGATGTGCGCATCGGCGCCGGGCTGATCGCGCGCGCCGGCGCGGAAATCGCGCCGCTGCTGGCGCGGCCGCGGCTGCGCATCGTCACCGACGCGCATGTCGCCGAGGCGCATCTGCCGCAGCTCGAGGCCGCCCTCGCGGCGGCCGGGATCGAGCATGCCGCGCTGGTCCTGCCGGCGGGCGAGGCGACCAAGTCCTGGGCCCAGCTCGAGACCTGCGTGGAATGGCTCTTGGCAGAGCGGGTGGAGCGGCGCGACGTGGTGCTGGCGCTCGGCGGTGGGGTGATCGGCGATCTCGTGGGCTTCGCCGCCGCCGTGCTGCGCCGGGGCGTGCGCTTCGTGCAGGTGCCGACCTCGCTGCTGGCGCAGGTCGACAGTTCGGTGGGCGGCAAGACCGGGATCAACTCGCGCCATGGCAAGAACCTCGTCGGCGCCTTCCACCAGCCGGCCCTGGTGCTGGCCGATATCGGCGCGCTCGACACGCTGCCAGACCGGGATTTCCGCGCCGGCTACGGCGAGGTGGCGAAATACGGGCTGCTCGGCGATGCCGACTTCTTCGCCTGGCTCGAGACGGAGGGGCCGGCGCTGGCGGCGGGCGACCGCGCCGCGCGGCTCCGCGCGGTGCGCCGCTCGGTCGAGATGAAGGCCGAGATCGTCGCCCGCGACGAGACCGAGCAGGGCGACCGGGCGTTGCTCAATCTCGGCCACACCTTCTGCCACGCGCTGGAGGCCGCGACCGGCTATTCCGGTCGGCTGCTGCACGGCGAGGGCGTGGCGGTGGGCTGCGCCCTGGCCTTCGACCTGTCGGCGCGGCTGGGTCTCTGCCCGCAGGAGGATCCGGTCCGGGTGCGCGCGCATCTGGCAACCATGGGGCTGCCCACCGACCTTTCGCAGATCCCGGGCGAGCTGCCGGACGCCGCGGCGCTGCTCGACCTAATGGCGCAGGACAAGAAGGTGCTGGACGGCCGCATCCGCTTCATCCTGGCGCGCGGCATCGGCGCCGCCTTCGTCAGCGACGGCGTTGAGGCCGAGGCGGTGCTGGGCGTGCTGCGCGACTCGGCGCGCGCTCCGGCGCGGGCGACGCTGCACCGCTGAAGGGGTATCGCCGTTTCCGGCAGTACCGCGGGCCCGGCGACGATCGGGCCCGTCCCCTGCCGACCGACCGGGTCTCCGGCCATGCCGAATCCGACCTGACCGGTCGGAACGCGATCGCTCCGGGGTCGGTCCTCAGGGGGCCGCACGGCGCGCCGACGCGCCGGTTCGCGGTCCCCGACGCCGACGCGCGGCTGAACGGCGACGCCGCCGCGCCGCGCGGGTCCGTTGACCGGACGCAGAACGCGGCGACCTAGCGTGACCGCCTCGCCGCAGCGTCGGGCCGCGCCACGAAAAAGGGGGCCGACAGATGCCGGCCCCCGCCCATCCCCGATCCGGCAGCGCGGTGCCGGTGCTCAGAACGGAATTTCGTCGTCGATGTCGCGCGAGGGGGCGCGGGAACCGCCGCCGCCGCCGCTGCCGCCGCTGCCGCCGCCGTAATCGCGGTCGCCGCCGCCGTATTCGTCGCCGTAGCCGCCGCCGGAATAGCCGCCGCCACCGCCGCCGCCGCCTTCGCCGCCGCGGCTGTCGAGCAGCGTCAGCTCACCGCGATAGGGCCGCAGCACCACCTCGGTGGAGTAGCGGTCCTGGCCCGACTGGTCCTGCCATTTGCGGGTCTCAAGCTGGCCCTCGATATACACCTTGGAGCCCTTCTTGAGGTATTGCTCGGCGATCCGCGCCAAGGGCTCCGAGAAGATCGCCACGGAATGCCATTCGGTGCGCTCGCGCCGCTCGCCCGTGTTGCGATCCTTCCAGGTCTCCGAGGTGGCGATGCGCAGGTTGCAGACCTTGCCGCCGTTCTGGAACGTCCGCGTCTCGGGGTCGCGCCCGAGATTGCCGACGAGGATCACCTTGTTCACCGATCCGGCCATGAAAATCCTTTCCGCTCGCTTCTGCGGCCAAGCGCGGCCGCGATTCCCGGGCGCTGGCCCGCTTTGCAGGCAGGTTTACACAAGCCGCCGCCGCACCGAAACCACGTTGCGCGCCCGACGCGACGGGAGGGGCGCCGGTTCAAAAGGCTGGCGCGGAGCGGCGATTTCGGTAAGCTTCCCGGCAAAATGCACCAAACCGGATGCGAGGGACGATGATTGCAGCTCAATGCGGGGCCGGCGCGCCGCCCGCGCGCGGCCGTCTGACGCGCTGGCACGGACCGGCGGCCTTTGTCGTGGCGCTGATGGCGGCGCAGCTTCCGGCCAGCGCCGACGTGCTCTCCTCGAAGAGCCGCGCGCACCTCTTCAGCTCGCAGACCCGGGTGCTCGACAGCCGCGCGGCGCAGCAATACCGCAGCTCGGTCCGGCTGCAGCCGCCGCGCGTGGTGACGCCGACCAAATGGGATGACGGCGCGGGGCAGAGCCCGGCCTACCGGGGCGCCTATCGCGGCGCCTATCTCGCGGTGGCGCGCGACGCCGCCCGGCGCCACGGCATCCCGGAGGACCTGTTTCTGCGCCTCGTGCAGCAGGAATCCGGCTGGAACCCCAAGGCGCGGTCGCACAAGGGCGCGCTGGGGCTGGCGCAGCTGATGCCCGGCACCGCGCGCGGGCTCGGCGTCGATCCGCACGATCCGGTGCAGAACCTCGAGGGCGGCGCACGCTACCTGAAGGCGCAATTCGCCCGCTTCCGCTCCTGGCCGCTGGCGCTCGCCGCCTACAATGCCGGGCCCGGCGCGGTGGAGCGCTACGGCGACGTGCCGCCCTATGCCGAGACCCGCAACTACGTGAAGGTGATCTGGGGCGGCTGAGCCCGGCCGTTCAACTCTCCGCGAAGCCCAGTGCGTAGAGATGCAGCTCGAAGGCGGGGTGCATCTCGGCGCCGACCACGCCGGGCCGGGCATGGCGGTAGAGCGAGCGCCAGTAGGGCTGCACGATCACCGCATCGGCGCGCAGCAGGCGCTCGAGTTCGGCCATGGTCTCGGTCCGCTCGGCCGCCGGGACCTGGGCCTGCGCCCGGTCCAGCAACGCGTCGAAATCGGGATTGGCATAGCCGGTCTCGTTCCAGACGGCGCCGCTGCGATAGGCCAGCGACAGGGTCTGGATGCCCAGCGGACGGTGGTTCCACTCGGTGATCGAGAGCGGGAAGTCCTTCCATTCCGACCAGAAGCGCGAGCCCGGCAGCACGACCTGGCGCGCCTTGATGCCGGCATCGCGCAGCATCGCCTCCACCGCGGCGCCGGTGCGCCGCGTGACGCCGTCGTCGAGGGTGACGATGCGGTGCTCGAAATCGGCGTAGCCGGCGGCGACGATCAGCGCCCGGCCGCGCGCCGGGTCGTGCGCCGCGGGACCGATATCGGCGTGGTCGGGCTGGATCGGCGCGACGTGGTGGTTGGCGGCCACGGTGCCGCGCCCGCCATAGCCGAGCTCCAGGCAGATCGCGTTGTCGACGGCCAGCGCCAGCCCCTCGCGCAGCCGCCGCTCGGCATAGGGCCGTTGCCCCGCCACCTCGGCGCGCTGGTTGCCGCGCAGCACCACCGTCGCCGCGGTGCTGACCTCGGAGGGCTGCCACCCCAGCGCCTCGGCGCGCTCGATGAAGGGGCCGACATTCTCGAACAGCATGTCGACCAGATCCTCCTCGACGCCGCGGATCCAGCTGGCCGGGTCGGTGCCGAGATCGACGAACTCGATGCGGTCGAGCGTCGCCGGCCCCCATTCCGGCAGTGCCGCGCCCCACCACTCATGCGCGTCGTTGCGCACCAGCGCGGCGCCCCGGGCGGGGGTGACATGCTCGGGCAGGAAGGGCCCGGTCCCGACCGGTGCGGCGAGCATGGTCTCGGGGTCGAAGCCCGGCGGGATCACCGCGGCGGGGTAATCGGCGAGCGTCGCCATCAGCGTCGCATCCGAGCGCGGCAGCGTCACCAGGACGGTCTGCGCGTCCTCGGCCGTCACCGCGCCGGCGCGCACTTGCTGCGTTTGCGGGTCGACGAGGCTGGCCAGCGCGGCGGCCATGACGTTTCCGGGCACCGTGGCGTCGCACCAATAGGCGAAGTTGCGCAGCACGTCCTCGGCGGTGAAGGCGCGCCCGTCGCTCCAGCGCACGCCCGGCCGCAGCCGCAGGCGGTACTGCCGGGCGTCGTCGCTGGCCTCCCAGCTCTCCAGAAGCATGCCGCGCAGGCTGCCGTCATGGCGGTACTCGACGAGGTATTCGAGCCAGCCGCGGGTGATGTTGGCGATCTCCGGCCAGTCCATGGTGCGCGGATCCTTCAGCGGCCGCACCTCCTGCTGGATCCGCAGGGTGCCGCCGGGGCGCCGCGCCGGGGTCGGGGCGGGCGTCTCCTCGGCCCGCGCCGGGCCGGCGAGCCCGCGCGCCAGCGGCGCCGCGAGGCCGAGCGCGGTGGCCCGGGTCAGGAAGTCGCGCCGCGTCATCGCCCCGCGCTGCAGCGCGGCCAGCAGGTCGGGCAGGGCGGCGGGGGGCCGGGTCATGCCACGCCCTCGCGTTGGGTGGCGGGGTCGAGCCGCTGCCAGCCCGCCATCCGCGCCCGGAACCAGGTGCGCTGGCGCTTGGCGAATTGCCGCGTGGCGATGCTGGCCCGCTCGATCGCCGTCTCGAGGTCGAGCCGGCCGTCGAGATGGGCCATCAGTTCGGCCGCGCCGATCGCCTTGGCCGAGGGCCGGTCGGGCGACCAGCCCGGCCGGTTGGCGCGCGCCTCGTCGAGCGCGCCGCCCGCCACCATGGCGCGGAAGCGCCCGGCGATGCGCGGGTCGAGCCAGGCGCGCGGCGCCTCCACCACGTAGGCCCGGGCGCCCGCCAGCGGCAGCCGCGGCGGCGGCGTCTCGTCCTGCCAGGCGGCGATGCCGCGCCCGGTCATGCGCAGCACCTCCCAGGCGCGCTGCACCCGCATCGGGTTCTGCAGGTCGATCCGGGCCGCGCTGTCGGCGTCGAGCTCGGCGGCCAGCGCGGCGAGCCCGCGCGCCGTCAGCCGCGCCTCGGCCTCGGCGCGGATCTCGGGCGTGGTGGCGGGGACCTCGGCCAGCCCCTCGGTCAGCGCGGTGAAGTAGAGCCCGGTGCCGCCGACGATGATCGGCCGCTCCGGCCCGGCGAGCAGCGGCGCGACCGCGCGCAGCCAGGCGCCCACGGAATAGGCGACATCGCCCGGCACGTGACCGTAAAGCGCGTGCGGCGCGCGCGCCTCCTCCTCGGCATCGGGTCGTGCGGTCAGGACGCGCCAGTCGGAATAGACCTGGATGGCGTCGGCATTGACGATCACGCCGCCCTGCACCTCGGCCAGCCGCAGGGCCGCGGCCGACTTGCCGGAGGCGGTGGGGCCGGCGATCAGCACCGGCTGGTCCGGGGCGACCTCGCGGGGGTCGATCATCTTCGCGTGATCCTTTCGGTCCCGGGGCGTCGCGGCGGGCGCGGCGATGCGATTGTCCGCCTTCGCGCCGCCGGCGGCATTGTCTCTGCAGGAATTTTCCGACACTAGTGAGCGGGATTCTAGACCGCCCGTGGCGCCGGACGCAAGCGAGGGGCCGGACGCGCGCCGGGGCCGCCGCGGCGTGGCGCGAGGCGGGCGGGGCCCGGACAGGCGGGCCTATACAAGCGGCATGGCGGGGCCCTATGGTGCCGCGCGATGCGGATAGCCGGACGCGCCACGACGCGGTGCCGGCCCGAGAGACCGAGGACGACAAGAGCATGGCTGACGAGTTCGAACTGGATACCGACGACCTGAAACGGCGCATGGACGGCGCGATGAGCAATCTGCGCACCGAATTCGCCTCGCTGCGCACCGGCCGTGCCTCGGCCTCCATGCTGGAGCCGGTCCAGGTCGAGGCCTACGGCCAGATGACCCCGATCAACCAGGTCGGCACCGTCAACGTGCCCGAGCCGCGCATGGTCACCATCAACGTCTGGGACAAGGGGCTCGTGGGCAAGGTCGAGAAGGCGATCCGCGAAAGCGGGCTCGGCATCAACCCGCAGCTCAACGGCACCATCATCATGCTGCCGATCCCGGAGCTCAACGAGGAGCGCCGGCGCGAGCTCACCAAGGTGGCCGGGCATTACGCCGAGGGCGCCCGGGTCTCGATCCGCAACGTCCGCCGCGACGGCATGGACCAGATCAAGAAGGCCAAGGGCGACAGCCTCTCCGAGGACGACGCGAAGTTCTGGGAAACCGAGGTGCAGGAGCTCACGGATACGTATATCGCCAAGGTGGACAAGGCGCTCGAGTCCAAGCAAGAAGAGATCATGCAGGTCTGATCGGGACCTGTGACGGGGGCGAAGGAGGACACGCGATGGCGAAACCCATCCGCGACGGCGCAGGCCCGCGTCACGTTGCGATCATCATGGACGGCAATGGCCGCTGGGCCCAGAGCCGCGGCCGGCCGCGGCTCTTCGGCCACCAGGCCGGGGCCCGGCGGGTCCGCGAAATCGTCGAGGCCTGCCCGGATTCGGGCGTCAAGTACCTGACGATCTTTGCCTTCTCGACCGAGAACTGGAAGCGCACGCAATCCGAGGTGGCCGGGCTGATGAGCCTGTTCCGGCGCTACATCACCAAGGAGGCGCGGGCGCTCCGGGCCGAGAACGTGCGCGTCCGCTTCATCGGCGACCGGGTCAAGCTCGACGACAAGCTGCGCCTGCTGATGGACGAGCTCGAGGCCGCGACTTCGCATTGCACCGGCGTCAACCTGACCATCGCGCTGAATTACGGCGACCGCGACGAGGTGGCCCGCGCCACCAAGCGGCTGGCCGAGGATGTCGCGGCGGGCCGGCTCGACCCGGCCGAGATCGGCGAGGAGACGCTGCCGCGCTATCTCGACACCTGCCTGCTACCGGATCCCGACCTGGTGATCCGCACCTCGGGCGAGGCGCGCATCTCGAACTTCCTGCTCTGGCAGTCGGCCTATGCCGAATACGAGTTCGTCGACACGCTGTGGCCGGATTTCAGCGCCGCCGAATTCGCCCGTCTGACCGCCTCCTTCGGCGGCCGCGAACGCCGCTTCGGTGCGGTCCCGGCATGACGACACGGTCACGCTGGCACGATCTCGGCGAGCGGCTGCTCTCCGGCGCCGTCCTGGTCGGCCTCGGCGTGGTGGCGATCTGGTTCGGCGGCCTGATCTTCCACGTCCTGGTGGCGCTGATCTGCGGCGTCATGGTCTGGGAACTGGTCTCCATGCTGGAGGCCAAACGGCAGCGCGCGCCGCTGTTGCTGGGCACCGCGGCCGGAATCGCCATGCTGGTGGCCAGCGAGGTGCCGCCCTCCTTCGCGCTGCCGCTGGTGCTGGCGCCGACCATGCTGGGGCTCGGCCAGATGACCCGGGGCGGCGTGACCTATGCCTGTTTCGCGGCGCTGATCATGCTGGCGGGCTACGGCATGATCGAACTGCGCGACCGCTACGGCATCGAATGGCTGCTCTGGCTGGTCGGCATCGTGGTCGCCACCGACATCGCCGGCTATTTCGCCGGGCGCTCGATCGGCGGGCCACTGCTCTGGGAGCGGGTGAGCCCCAAGAAGACCTGGTCGGGCGCCGCCGCCGGCTGGATCGCCGCGGGGCTGGTGGGCTTCGCCTACGCCACCATGACGCCCGCGCATCTCGGCCTCATCGGCCTGTCGATCTCGGCCTCGATGGCGAGCCAGATCGGCGACATCGCCGAAAGCGCCATCAAGCGCCGCGCCGGGGTCAAGGACAGCTCGGCGCTGATCCCCGGCCATGGCGGGCTGTTCGACCGCTTCGACGGCATGCTCGGCGCCTCGGTCTTCTACCTGATCGCCGGCCAGATGGTCGGCTTCCCGCCCGGCATCGCCGCGCTCTGACCATGGCAGAGCGGCGGCGGATCAGCATTCTCGGCGCGACGGGGTCGATCGGGCAGAACACCCTCGACCTGATCGCGCGCGCGCCCGACGCCTACCGCGTGGTGGCGCTGACCGGCGGGCGCAACATCGCCCGGCTGGCCTCTGATGCGCGCGCCCACCGCGCCGAGATCGCGGTGACCAGCGACCCGGCGCGGCTGGACGAGCTGCGCGCCGCGCTTGCGGGCAGCGGCGTCGCCGCGGCAGCCGGGCCCGAGGCGCTGATCGAGGCGGCGGCGCGTCCGGCGGACTGGGTGATGTCGGCGATCGTCGGCGCGGCCGGGCTGGCGCCGGGTCTCTCGGCGCTCGAAACCGGGGCCACGCTGGCGCTCGCGAACAAGGAAAGCATGGTCTGCGCGGGGCCGCTGATGCTGGCCACGGCGCGCCGATCGGGGGCCCGGATCCTGCCGGTGGACAGCGAGCATTCGGCGGTGTTCCAGGCGCTTCTGGGCGAGGACCCGGCGGCGGTGGAGCGCGTCGTGATCACCGCCTCGGGCGGCGCCTTCCGCGACTGGCCGGAAGAGCGGCTGGCCCGCGCCACCCCGGAAGAGGCGGCGCGCCACCCCAACTGGGCGATGGGCCAGCGCATCACCATCGACAGCGCGTCGATGTTCAACAAGGCGCTGGAACTCATTGAAACGCGGGAGTTCTTCGGGTTCGCGCCCGAGCAGATCGAGACCGTGATCCACCCCGAGTCGCTGATCCACGCGCTGGTGGGCTTCCGCGACGGTGCGCTGATGGCGCATGTCGGCCCGCCCGACATGCGCCACGCCATCGGCTTCGCGCTGAACTATCCCGAGCGCCGGAGCCTGCCGGTGGAGCGGCTCGACCTCACCGCGCTCGGCCGGCTGAGCTTCCGCGCGGCGCCGGAATCGCGCTGGCCGGCGCTGCGCCTGGCGCGCGAGGTGATGCGCCAGGGCGGGCTGGCGGGCGCGGTGTTCAACGCCGCCAAGGAGCGCGCGCTCGATGCCTTCATCGACCGCCGCATCGGTTTTCTCGACATGGCCCGCGTGGTCGAGCAGGTGCTCGGCCGCGCCACCGCCGACGGCACGCTGGCCGAGACGGCGACCACGCTGGACGCGGTGCTGGAGGCGGACCGCGCGGCGCGGCGGATGGCCGACGCGGCCGCCGCCACCCTGCGCAACAGACACGGGACGGATCTTTGGACATCGTGACCCTGATACCGCAATTCGGCGGGCTGCTCTGGACCCTTCTGGCCTTCGTGGTGGCGCTGTCGGTGATCGTGGCGATCCACGAATACGGCCATTACATCGTCGGCCGCTGGTCGGGCATCCATGCCGAGGTGTTCAGCCTGGGCTTCGGCCCGGTGCTGGCCTCGCGCACCGACCGCCGCGGCACGCGCTGGCAGTTCGCGCTGCTGCCCTTCGGCGGCTACGTGAAGTTCAAGGGCGACGCCAACGCCTCGGGCGGGCGCGACGCGGCGGCGATGGACAAGCTCGCCGAGGCCGAGCGCCGGCGCACCATGAACGGCGCCCCGCTCTGGGCGCGCAGCGCCACGGTGGCCGCCGGCCCGGTCTTCAACTTCGTGCTGTCGATCCTCGTCTTCACCGGCATCTTCCTCGCCCGCGGGGTGATCTCGGAGCCGCTCACCGTGGGCGACCTGCGCCCGATGCCGGGCGTGCAGGACCTGGCGCCGGGCGACGAAATCCTCGAGATCGCGGGCAGCGCGCCGCCCTCGTTCGAGGCGACGGCCGAATTCGCGACCTTCCTGGCCGAACTGCCGGTTGCGCCGGAACTCGATTACCTCGTGCGCCGCGACGGCGCCGAGCGCCGGGTCACCGGGCCGTACGTCTATCCGCCGGTGGTCAGCCAGGTGATGCCGCTCTCGGCGGCGTCGGAGGCCGGGTTGGAGCGCGGCGACGTCATCGTCGCCATCGACGGCACCGAGGTCTTCGCCTTCGACCAGCTGCGCCAGCGCGTCGAGGCCTCGGAGGGCGCGCCGCTCGACCTGTCGGTCTGGCGCGACGGCGAGCTGCTCGACCTCGCCCTGGCGCCGCGCCGCATCGACGAGCCGCGGCCCGAGGGCGGCTTCCGCACGGTCTACCGGATCGGCATCGCCGGCGGCATGGCCTTCGAGCCCGCCACCGAGACGCCCGGCGTCTTCACCGCGGTCTGGGCCGCGGTGGGGCAGGTGGGGGCGATCATCCAATCGTCGTTGTCCGGCCTGTGGCACATGATCACCGGCGCCATCTCGACCTGCAACCTCTCGGGACCCATCGGCATCGCCGAGACCTCGGGCGCGATGGCGAGCCAGGGCACCCAGAGCTTCATCTGGTTCATCGCCGTGCTCTCGACTGCGGTGGGACTCCTGAACCTCTTCCCGGTGCCGGTGCTCGATGGCGGCCATCTGTGCTTCTACGCCTACGAGGCGGTGGCCGGACGGCCGCCCTCGGACCGGGCGCTGCGGGTGCTGATGTCGATCGGCCTGACCCTGGTGCTGGGCCTGATGCTCTTCGCGCTGACCAACGACATCTTCTGTCCCTGAGACCTTTCCCCGGACCGGCCCCGACGCCGGTCCCGAAGCCGCCGCCGCGGCGCCCCATTGCCGCCGCATTCACCGCCTAGATTGGGTCCGGCTTTGCGACGGGAGTATCCCAAATGACGGCACTCGGCGGCGGCTATCGCTCTCTATGCACGGTCTGGCACCTGGCCGGCGACCGGCTGCTCACCGCCGGCGGGATCGGCGTCGCGCTGTGGATCAGTGGCATCCTCGCAACCCTCTGACCGCTCTGGGGCCATACCCCACATCTTGTGGCTCGCCCGCCCCAGACGCCTTTTGACAAGGCATACCGTTCCCGATACTGACTTTGCTCGAGGGACAGGTGACAGGGTAGCGGCAATGACCGACAAGACGAAACCGCGCCGTGCCGGGCGAACGGCCCTGCGGCGCGCGCTGGCTTCCACGGCGACCATTCTGACGCTGAGCGCCGCCGTCGGCAGCGCCGTCGGTCCGGCCCCGGCCATCGCGCAGACCTATACGTTCAATTCCGTCGCGGTCGAGGGCAACCGCCGGATCGAGACCGGGACCATCCTGAGCTATGCCGGCATCGGCCGCGGCCAGGCGGTGAGCGGCGCCGAGCTGAACGACGCCTATCAGCGCATCCAGGGCTCGGGCCTGTTCGAGACCGTGGAGATCGTGCCCCAGGGCGGCACGCTGGTGATCCGGGTGGTCGAGTTCCCGACCATCAACACCATCGCCATCGAGGGCAACCAGCGGCTCGACGACGACGTGCTGTTGCCGCTGGTGCAGTCGCAATCGCGCCGCGTCTTCAGCCCGGCCCAGGCCGAGGCCGACGCCCAGGCGATGACCGAGGCCTATTCCCAGCAGGGCCGGATCGCCGCGCGCATCCAGCCCCGGGTGATCCGGCGCAGCGACAACCGCGTCGATCTGGTCTTCGAGGTCTTCGAGGGCGGCGTGGCCGAGGTCGAGCGCATCGCCTTCGTCGGCAACCAGGCGTTCTCGGACCGGCGCCTGCGCCGGGTGCTGCAGACCAAGCAGGCCGGGCTGCTGCGCGCCATCATCTCCGCCGATACCTTCATCGAGGACCGGGTCAGCTTCGACCGGCAGGCGCTGCAGGATTTCTACGCCTCGCGCGGCTATGTCGATTTCCGCATCACCGGGGTGAATTCCGAGCTGTCGCGCGAACGCGACGGCTATTTCCTGACCTTCAACGTGCAGGAAGGCCAGCAATTCTCCTTCGGCCGGATCTCGGTCGCCTCCGAGATCCCCGGCGTCAACACCGCCAAGTTCCGCGCCGCCGCCGAGGCCCGCCCGGGCGAGGTCTATTCGCCGGCCCGGATCGAGCGCGACATCGCGCGGCTGGAACGCCTCGCGGTGCGCGAGGGCCTGGATTTCGTCCGCGTCGATCCGCGCATCACCCGCAACGACCGGGCGCTCACGCTCGACGTCTCCTACGTGCTGACCCGCGGGCCGCGCATCCTCGTCGAACGCATCGACATCGAGGGCAACACCACGACGCTCGACCGGGTGGTGCGCCGCCAGTTCGACACTGTGGAGGGCGACCCGTTCAACCCGCGCGAGATCCGCGCCGCGGCCGAGCGCATCCGCGCCCTGGGATACTTTGCCGATGCCCAGGTCGAGGCGCGCGAGGGGTCGACCCCGCAGCAGGTGATCGTCGATGTCGACGTCGAGGAACAGCCCACCGGCGCGCTGAGCTTCGGCGGCTCCTACTCGACCTCCTCGGGCTTCGGGCTCGGCATCTCGTTCAGCGAACAGAACTTCCTCGGCCGCGGCCAGCGGCTGCGCTTCGGCATCACCACCGGGGCCGACAATCGGCGCTATTCGTTCAACTTCGTCGAACCGGCGCTGCTGGGCCGCGATCTCGAGTTTGGCATCGGGCTGAGCTACTACGAGAGCGAACAGGACAACGCCCGCTTCAACACCACGATCGGCACCTTCCAGCCGTCTCTGACCTTCCCGATCTCGGAAAGCACCCGGCTGCAGACGCGCTACACCGCGCGCTATGCCGACCTGACCGTGCCCGATCCCGCCGATGTCGGCCGGATCGTCAACGCCGAGGCCGACCGCGGCGCGCTCTGGGAAAGCTCGGTGGGCTACACGCTGAACTACGACAGCCGCCGCACCGGCCTCGACCCGAATGCCGGCGTGGTGCTGGAGTTTGGCCAGGATTTCGGCGGGCTCGGCGGCGACACGACCTTCATCAAGACCACCGCGCGGGCCCAGGCGCAGCGCCTGGTCTGGAACGAAGAGGTGACCCTGCGCGCCTCCATCGAGGGCGGCGCGCTGCATTACGACGGCGACGGCAGCCGGGTGGTGGACCGCTTCTTCCTCGGCTCCTCTCTGATGCGCGGCTTCGAGCCGGGCGGCCTCGGGCCGCGGGAATACGACCAGTCCGGCGGCAACGACATCAACGACGCGCTTGGCGGCAACTACTTCACCGTCGCCAGCCTGGAGGCGGAATTCCCCCTCGGCCTGCCGGAGGAATACGGCATTTCCGGCGGCGCCTTCTACGATGTCGGCAATCTCTGGGGGCTCGACCAGAGCAACGACGACGTGCTCTACGAGGACGGCTCGTTCCGCCACGTGGTCGGCCTGTCGCTGTTCTGGGAGACCCCGCTCGGGCCGCTGCGCTTCAACTTCAGCGAGGCGCTGAAGAAGGAGGAAGAGGACCGCGCGCAGAACTTCGAGCTGACCATCTCGACCGAGTTCTGATGCGGGGCGGGGGGCTCGGCGCGCTGGCGGCGGTCCTCGGGCTCGCCGCCGCGGCGGTCCCGGCGCAGGAGGCGGCTCCGGGCGGCACCGGCGCCGAACGCGCGCTCGACCGCGGCCAGGCCGATGCCGCGATGGTGCGCAGCGCCATCCTCACCGTCGAGACCGAGCGGTTGTTCGAGCAGAGCGCCTTCGGCCGCCGCGTGCTGGCCGAGATCGAGGCGGAGGGCCAGGCCCTGGCCGCCGAGAACCGGCGCATCGAGGCCGAACTCACCGCCGAGGAGAAGCGGCTCACCGAGCTGCGCCCGGAGATCGATCCGGCCGAGTTCCGGCGCCGCGCCGACGCCTTCGACGCCCGCGTCCAGGAGTTGCGCGAGCAGCAGGACGCCAAGGCCCGCGCGGTGACCGGTGCCTCGGAGACCGCGCGGCGGCAATTCCTCACCGCGGCCCAGCCGGTCCTGGCCGAGATCCTGCGCGAGGCCGGCGCCGCGGTGATCATCGAGCGGCGCAGCGTGCTGGTCAGCCTCGACGCCACCGACATCACCGCCCTGGCGATCGAGCGGATCGACGCGTTCCTGGGCGACGGGCGCGGCCTCGACGCGCCGGCGCCCGATGCGGCCGCGCCGGAGGCCGAAGCCCCCGGGACCGAATCGCAAGATCCCGCCGGCGCGGAGGACACCGCGCCGGTTGCGCCGCAGGACTGAGCCCGGCTTGCCCGGCCGCCCGGGCATTGCTAGGGACAGGCGAAAAGAAGGAAGACGCCCATGTCCGAGACGCCCGCCGCCGCGCCGCTCCAGAGCGCCGACATCCAGCGCATCCAGCGCATCCTGCCGCACCGCTATCCCTTCCTCCTGGTCGACCGGGTGGAGGATATCGACGGCACCAGCCGCGCCGTCGGGCTGAAGAACGTCACCATGAACGAGCCGCATTTCCAGGGCCATTTCCCCGGCACCCCGATCATGCCCGGCGTCACCATCGTCGAGGCGATGGCGCAGACCGCGGCGGTCATGGTCGGCGTCACCATGGCGCTCGAGGACAAGGAGATGCTGATCTATTTCATGGGCATCGACGCCTGCAAGTTCCGCCGCAAGGTGGTCCCGGGCGACCAGCTGCGGATGCATCTCGAGACCCTGCGCGGCAAGCCCGGCGCTAAGGTCTGGAAGTTCCGCGGCCGCGCCGAGGTCGAGGGCGATCTGGCCTGCGAGGCCGAGTTCACCGCGATGATGGACCTGCAATCTTGAGCGAGCCGGCGATCCATCCCAGCGCCGTCGTCGAGGACGGGGCCGAGATCGGCGCCGGGGTGCGCATCGGGCCGTTCTGCCATGTCGGCCCCGCGGTTCGTCTGGCCGAGGGCGTCGAGCTGAAGAGCCACGTCGTGGTGACCGGCGACACCAGGATCGGCGCCGAGACGGTGGTCTTTCCCTTCGCGGTGATCGGCGAGGTGCCGCAGGATCTGAAGTTCCGCGGCGAACGCACGCGGCTCGAGATCGGCGCCCGCAACCGCATCCGCGAGCACGTGACGATGAATGCCGGCACCGAGGGCGGCGGCGGCGTCACCCGCATCGGCGATGACGGCCTGTTCATGGCGGGCTGCCACGTGGCGCATGACGTGCAGGTGGGCAACCGCGTGATCCTGGTCAACAATTCCGCGCTGGCCGGGCATTGCGTGATCGCGGACGACGTCATCGTCGGCGGTCTCTCCGGGGTGCATCAATGGGTGCGGATCGGCCGCGGCGCGATCATCGGCGCGGTCACCATGGTCACCAACGACGTCATTCCCTACGGCCTCGTTCAGGCGCCGCGCGGCAAGCTCGACGGGCTCAACCTCGTCGGGCTGAAGCGTCGCGGCGTGGCGCGTGCGGACATCACCGCGCTGCGCGCGGCCTTCCAGATGCTGGCCCAGGGCGAGGGCGCCTTCGTCGACCGCGCCCGCCGGCTGGGCCAGGAGACGCAATCCGACTACGTGCGCGAGATCGTCGAGTTCGTGCTCGCCGATACCGACCGCCATTTCCTGACGCCGGGCTGATGCTGGCGCTGATCGCCGGGCGGGGCACCCTGCCGAAGGTCGTCGCGGCGGCGCAGACGCGTCCGCCCCTGGTCTGCGCGCTCGAGGGCGCGGCGCCGGAGGGGCTGAGCGTGGATCTCAGCTTCCGCCTGGAGCGCCTCGGCAGCTTCTTCGCCCTGCTCAAGCGGCGCGGCGTCACCCGGGTCTGCCTGGCCGGCGGCATCGACCGCCCAGCGCTCGATCCGCTCAAGCTCGACCTGCGCACGCTGGCGCTGCTGCCGCGCATCCTGACGGCGCTCCGGCGCGGCGATGACGGCGCGCTGCGCGCGGCGCTCGGTCTGTTCGAGCGCGCCGGCTTCGAGATCGTCGCGGCGCACGAGGCGGCGCCGGGGCTGCTGCCGTCTCCGGGCGTGCCGACCCAGGCCCGGCCGGGGCCGGAAGCGCGCGAGGAGGCGCTGCTGGGCGACCGCGTGATCGCCGAGATGGGGCGCGCCGATCTCGGCCAGGCCTCGATCATCCGGGGCGCCAGCGTGCTCGCCCGGGAAGGCGACAACGGCACCGACGCGATGCTGCGGGGCCTGGGCTACTTTGCCCGCGGCGCGGTGCTCTACAAGGCGCCGAAGCCCGGCCAGGACCGCCGCGTCGATCTGCCCACGATCGGCCCCGGCACCGCCGACCGGGTGGCCGAGAAGGCGCTGCGCGGCATCATCGTGGAGGCCGGCGGCGTCATCGTGCTGGAGCCCGCAGAGGTGATCCGCCGGCTCGACCGGGCCGGGGCCTTCCTCTGGGTCCGGGAGCCCGGCGCATGAAGATCTTCATCGTCGCCGGGGAGCCCTCGGGCGACCGCCTGGGCGGGGCGCTGATGGCGGGGCTGCGGCAGCGCTGCCCGGACGTCTCCTTCGCGGGCGTCGGCGGGCCGCTGATGGCCGAGCAGGGGCTCGCCAGCCTGTTCCCGATGGACGAGATCGCGATCATGGGGATCGCCGAGATCCTGTCCCAGTACCGCTTCCTGAAGCGCCGGATCCGCGAGACCGCCGCCGCCGCGGTGGCGGCGCGTCCCGACGTGGTGATCACCGTCGACCTGCCGGAATTCGGGCTCCGGGTGGCCGAGGCGGTGAAGGCCGCGGCGCCGGGCATCCGCACCGTGCATTACGTGGCGCCCAGCGTCTGGGCCTGGCGGCCGAAGCGCGCCCGCCGCATGGCCCGGCACGTCGACCAGGTGCTGGCGCTGCTGCCCTTCGAGCCGCCCTACATGGAGGCCGAGGGCATGCGCTGCGACTTCGTCGGCCACCCGGTGGTGACCGAGCCGGTGGCCAGCGCGGAAGCCGCGGCGGCGTTCCGCGCCCGCCACGATCTCGGCGCCGCGCCGCTGGTGCTTTTCCTGCCGGGATCGCGGCGCGGCGAGGTGGCGCGGCTCGGCCCGGTCTTCGGCGCGGTGGCGGCGCGGGCCTGTGCCGCGCGGCCGGATCTGCGCCTGGTGGTGCCCGCGGCGCCCTCGATGGCCGCCACGGTGCGCGAAATGGCGTCAAGCTGGCATGGCGCGCCGGTGGTGCTCGACCCGCGCGAGGCCGGCCCGGCCGAGGCGCTGGACGAGAAGCGCGCGGCCTTCGCGGCGGCCGATGTGGCGCTCGCCGCCTCGGGCACGGTGTCGCTGGAACTGGCGGCGGCGAACACGCCCATGGTGATCGCCTACGACATGAACTGGCTGTCGCGCGCGGTGATCTCGCGGCTGCTGCTGACCGACACGGTGACGCTGGTGAACCTCGTCAGCGAGACCCGCGCGGTGCCGGAATTCATCGGCCGGGCCTGCCGGCCGGAGGCCATCGCGCCGGCGCTCCTCGACGTGCTGGAAAAGCCGGAGGCGCAGAACGCGGCGATGGCGCTGACCATGGAGCGGCTGGGCCGCGGCGGCCCGCCGCCGGGGCTCCGCGCCGCCGACGCGGTGCTGGCAGGTCTCGGGCGCGGCTGAGACGGGCCGGCCTCCGGGCTCAGGTCAGGCGGGTCGCCAGCCAGAGCCCGGTCAGGCCGGCGAACATCGCCAGATGCAGCACGTCGATCAGGCCGATGCGGCGCCCGGGCAGCAGCATGCTGAGCGCGAAGAGCGCCGACAGCGCCAGAGGCACCGCCATGCCGCCGCCGGCATTCAGCACCTTGGCCACCGGCCCGTACCAGGCTCCGGCGGCCAGCTTGAAGGCCGGCGCGAAGATCCCCGCGGTGGCCGCCAGTGCCGCCAGCGCGGTGAGCCCGGCCACCAGCCGGGACGGGCCGCGGGCGGTGAAGACCCGGATCAGCGCCAGCAGCGCCAGCGCCTCGACATAGAGGAAGCGCTTGGCGAAGAGCAGCGGCAGGATCGGCCAGCTCGGCTCGAGCAGCGAGGTCATGAAGCGGAATAGCGGCGCCGGTAGCGCGGGCCGAGCGCGGTCAGGATCTCGTAGCCGATGCTGCCGGCCCAATCTGCCAGCGTGTCCACCGATTGGTGCCGGCCGAGGATCTCGACGCTCTCGGGCGGCTCGGGCACGTCGGTGACGTCGATGCCGATCAGATCCATGGAGATCCGGCCCACCACCCGGCAGCGGGTCTCGCCGGCATAGACATGGGCGTGCGGCGACATGATGCGGTGCAGCCCGTCGGCATAGCCCGCGGCGATGGTGGCGATGCGGCGCGGTCCCGGCGCCGCCCAGCTGTTGCCGTAGCCCACCGTCTCGTCCGCAGCGATGTCGCGGATCTGGATCACCGGCACGTCGAGATAGGCCACCGGGCGGGCATCGACGAAGGGCAGCCCGCCATAGAGCCCGATGCCCGGGCGGGTGACGTCGAACTGGAAGTCCGGCCCGAGCAGGATGCCGCCGGTGGCCGACAGCGAGCGCGGCGCGTCGATGCCGTCGGTCATCTCGCGGAAGGCGCGCAATTGCTGCTGGTTCATGGCGTGGTCGGGCTCGTCGGCGCAGGCCAGGTGGCTCATCACCAGGACCGGGTTCTGGGCCAGCGCGATGTCGCGCAGCGCCGCCCATTCCGCGGGCTCCATGCCGAGCCGGTTCATGCCGGAATCGAGCTGGATGCCGAAGGGATGGCCGGGCAGGGCCTCGACATGCAGGAGCATCTGGTCGACCGAGTTCAGCATCGGCACCAGGCCGGCCTCGCCGATCATCTGGGCATCGCCGGCCATGTGGCCGTTGAAGACGAAGATGTCCGGCCCGTCGCCCAGCACCCGGCGCAGCGCCACGCCCTCCTCGGGCTGGGCCACGAAGAAGCGCCGGGCGCCCTCCGCGGCGAGCGCCGGGGCGACGCGGTCGGCCCCCAGCCCGTAGGCGTCGGCCTTCACCACCGCGCCGGTCTCGGCGCGCGAACGTGCGGCGAGGTCGCGCCAGTTGGCGGCGAGAGCGGCGAGGTCGATGGTCAGGGTCGGTGCAGCCATGAACGCTGTTTCGCAGGGATTTCGGCCGGGTCAAGAGCGAAGTGGCGCCGCCGCGGCGGGCCGCCGTCCCGGCCGTCCCGGTCCGCTCCTAGAAGGCGTCGGCCGGGGCGGTCTGCCAGGGCTTCACGAGGTTGCCGAAGCGGGTGAAGCGGCCCTCGAAGCTGAGCTCGACGGTGCCGATGGGGCCGTGCCGCTGCTTGCCGATGATGACCTCGGCCTTGCCGTGCACGCGCTCCATCTCCTCCTGCCACTGCGCCATGCGCTCGAGGTCGTGGTCGCCGGGCTTTTCGCGTTCCTTGTAGTACTCGTCGCGGTAGACGAACATCACCACGTCGGCGTCCTGCTCGATGGAGCCGGATTCGCGCAGGTCCGAGAGCTGCGGACGCTTGTCCTCGCGGCTCTCCACCGTCCGGGAGAGCTGCGACAGCGCGATGACGGGGATGTTCAGTTCCTTGGCGATGGCCTTCAGGCCCATGGAGATCTCGGCGATCTCCTGCACCCGGTTGTCGCCGCGCCCGGTGCCGCGCACCAGCTGCAGGTAGTCCACCATCAGCACGTCGAGCCCGTGGGTCCGCTTCAGCCGCCGCGCCCGGGCGGCGAGCTGGGCGATCGGCACGGCGGGCGTGTCGTCGATGTAGAGCGGGCAGGCCTCGAGGCTTTTGGCGGCCTCGACGAAGCGGCGGAACTCGTCCTCGGTCATGTCGCCGCGGCGGATCTGCTCGGACGGCACCTCGGCGGCCTCCGACAGGATCCGCGCGGCGAGCTGCTCGGCCGACATCTCGAGGCTGAAGAAGCCCACCACGCCGCCCTCGACCGCGCCCTCGCTGCCGTCGGGCTTGGTGCCGCGGCGATAGGCCTTGGCGACGTTGAAGGCGATGTTGGTGGCCAGCGAGGTCTTGCCCATCGAGGGCCGCCCGGCGAGGATCAAAAGGTCCGACGGGTGCAGGCCGCCGAGCTTCTTGTCGAGATCGACGAGCCCGGTCGAGATGCCCGAGAGCTGGCCCTCGCGCTGATAGGCGGCGTTGGCGACGTTCACGGCGTCGGTGACGGCGCGCAGGAAGGACACGAAGCCCTTCTGCGCCTGGCCCTGCTCGGCCATCTGGTAGAGCGCCTGCTCGGCCTCGACGATCTGTTCGCGCGGCTCGGAGGCGACGTCGACCTTGGCGGCCTTGGAGGAGATGTCGCGGCCCAGCGCGATCAGGTCGCGGCGCACCGCGAGGTCGTAGATCATCTGCGCGTAGTCGCGCACCGCGAAGGACGACACCGCCGCACCGGCAAGGCGCACGAGGTAGGCCGGGCCGCCCAGTTCCTTCAGGCCCTCGTCATCCTCCATGAAGGCCTTGAGGGTGACCGGCGAGGCGAGGTTGTTCTTGGCGATCCGGGCAGCCGCGATCTCGTAGATCCGGGCATGCACCGGCTCGTAGAAATGCTTCGCCGAAATGATCGCCGCGACCCGGTCATAGACGTCGTTGTTGGTCAGGATCGCGCCCAGCAATTGCTGCTCGGCCTCGATCGAATGCGGCATCGTATCGGGCGAATCGATTTCCGCCCGGCCGCGCGGGAAACTGGCGATTTCGCTCATCCTGTCGTCCTCGACTGCTCTGCGCTCGGACGCGCCTCTTAGGCGCTCGTCCCCGACTCGTGCAATTGCCCCGAAAGGCTCGGCAAACCGCCATGACGCGAGGTCGCCTCCTCCGATACCGGATGTTGCCAGCCGGTTCGGTCGTGCGTCAACATCTTGACAAGTGATCCAATATGGATCTGACGCTGTTCGGCAGCACTTTGCCTAGGCGCGCGCCGCTTGCCACTCCCGCGGATTCTCCAGAAAGGCGCTGACCTCGGACAGCGTGGCGGCGTCGAAGGCGTCCTGCGCGCGGGCCTCGGCCAGCACGTCCCACCAGGTGCACAGATGGTGCAGGGCGACGCCGTGCTCGGCGAGCCTCGCGGTCGTCTCGGGATAGATGCCGTAATAGAAGATCACCGCCGTGTGGCCGCAGGCGGCGCCGGTTTCGCGGATCGCGTCGACAAAGCTCAGCTTGGAGCCGCCATCGGTGGTCAGGTCCTCGACCAGAAGCACCCGCTGGCCCTCTGTCATCACGCCCTCGATGCGGGCATTGCGGCCGTAGCCCTTGGGCTTCTTGCGCACGTAGCTCATCGGCAGGGCCAGCCGCTCCGCGATCAGCGCGGCGAAGGGGATGCCCGCGGTCTCGCCGCCGGCGACGTTGTCGAAGGCCTCGAAGCCGGCATCGCGCATCACCGTGACTGCAAGGAAATCCATCAACGTCGACCGGATCCGCGGGAAGGAGATCAGCTTGCGGCAATCGACATAGGTCGGCGAGGGCAGGCCGGAGGCCAGGGTGAAGGGCGTCTCGGCGTTGAAATGCACGGCCCCGGTCTCGAGCAGCATGCGGGCGGAGAGACGGGCGATTTCCTCGCGGGCGGGAAAGGAACTGGGAATCATCGGGGTGGGGCCTTCGGGCAGAGATCAGGAACGGACGACGCGCCAGGCGAGCGGGAAGCCGGGATCGAACACCGTCACCGTCTCGCCCCCGGCCTCGATCCTGGCGGGCAGGTCGGGCGCGCCGCGCTCCAGCGTCAGCGTCGCGTCGTTGGGCGCCATGCGGTAGAAGGCCGGGCCGTTCAGCGACGCGAAGGCCTCGAGCCGGTCGAGCGCGCCGGCGGCCTCGAAGACATGGGCGAGGATCGGCATGGCGTTGGGCGCGGTGAAGCAGCCGGCGCAGCCGCAGGCGCTTTCCTTGGCGGTGTCGGGATGCGGCGCGCTGTCGGTGCCGAGGAAGTAGCAGGCCCGGCCCGAGGTCGCGGCCTCGACCAGCGCGGCGCGGTGGCTTTCGCGCTTGGCCACCGGCAGGCAGTAATAATGCGGCCGGATGCCCCCGGCGAGGATGTGGTTCCGGTTGATCACCAAGTGATGCACGGTGATCGTCGCGGCCAGGTCGTCACCCCCCGAACCGGCGTAGTCGGCGCCCTCCTTGGTGGTGATATGCTCCATCACCACGCGCAGGCCCGGCGTGCGGCGGCGCAGCGGGTCGAGCACGCGGTCGATAAACACCGCCTCGCGGTCGAAGATGTCGATCTCGGCATCGGTGACCTCGCCGTGCACACAGAGCGGCACGCCGGCCTCGGCCATCGCCTCGAGCACGCCCTGGACGCGGTCGAAATCGCGCACCCCGGAGGCCGAATTGGTGGTGGCGCCGGCGGGGTAGAGCTTGACCGCGGCGATCAGCCCCTCGCGATGCGCGGCGACGACGTCGGCGGCGTCGGTCTCCTCGGTGAGGTAGAGCGTCATCAGCGGCGTGAACGCCGCGGCCTCGGGCAGCGCGGCGCGGATGCGGTCGCGGTAGCCGCGCGCGTCGGCGGCGGTCACCACCGGCGGCACCAGGTTCGGCATGATGATGGCGCGGGCGAAGTCGCGGGCGCTGTGCGGCGCGACGGCCTCCAACATCGCGCCGTCGCGCAGATGCAGGTGCCAATCGTCGGGGCGGCGGATCGTCAGGGTCTCGGACATGGCCCGGGCGTTAGCACGGCCCGCGCGCGGCGCGCCAGTGGGATTCGGCGCGGCCCGAGTGCGGCGCTCAGACCGCCGCCATCCGCGGCGCCTCCGCCGCTTCGTCGATCTCCGCCTCGAGCGCCGCGAGCCGGCGGCGAAAGCGCGGCGCCCGCATCCGGCCCAGCACGTTGCGGCAGAGCATCAGCTCCAGCCCGCGCCGCTCCTCGGCCTCGAGCCGCGCCTGCAGGCGCCGCAGGTAGGGGCCGTGGCCGCGCCGCGCCCGCACGATCCGGGCAAAGGAGGCGCGGCTCAGCGTGCCCGCCATGGCCTCGGTCAGCAGGGTGTCGAGCCCGCGCATGGTGATCAGGTCGGCCTGCAGCGCACTGCCCATATGCGGCAGACGCAGCCGGTCGACATTGGGGCGCACGAAGAGCGAGGCATGCATGGCGTCGAGCGTCATGCGCGGATCGTAGACCAGCCAGACCCGCTCGGCGGCGTCGATCATGTCGGGCGCGTAGCCGTAGCGGCTGGTGAAATCGCTGCGCCGGGTCTCGGGGAAGCGGTCGTCCCATTCGGTCCGCCGCGCCTCCAGCGTCGCCTGCGGCTGCAGCGCCAGCACCCGCGCGCCCGGTGCGGCCACCGAAAAGGCGCAGGCCGCGTAGCCGCAGGATCCGGCGCCATAAAACAGGATGCGGTCGAATTCGTCGAAGAAGCCGTCATCGTTGAGCTGGTCGAAAAAGGCGTAGATCTCCGGCCGCCGGAACCAGCTGTGGCGCCGCGACACTACCGCCAGATGCGACCAGCCCTGCGCCTCGGCCAGGGCTGCGGTAAGCGGGCGCCCGTCCGGCGACAACGCGCCGATATCGTCGAAGGTCTCGAAGGAGACGATCAGCGTCTGGCCCTCGGTCTCCACGAAATGCGCGTGGTGCTCCGCGTCCAGCCGTTCGAAGAAGCCCTCCGCGGTGCCGATCTGCTCCATCCGGGCGACCCAGTCGGGATAGTCGAGGTCGGCAAGGTCGCTGGTCGGGGCGGGTGCGTCCTGCATGGATCTTCCTTTCGCTGCGCGGGCGGGGGCGGTGGCTGCTCTGCGCGGAACCTGCCCGCGCATTCCGGCAGAAATGTGCCGCCATCCGGCGAGATTCAGGGCGATGATCGCAGATTGGCGGCACGGGCGCGACGGCCGTATTCGAGCAGCCAATGCGCCGCGTCGGGGGGCAGCGGGCGGGTCGGCTCAGACATCATCAGCCGGCCCATCATGGCGCGCCAGCGATCCTCGAGCATCAGCGCCTCGAAGCGGGCGCGGCGCCAGCGCACGGCCTCGGAATGGAGCCGCGCGAGCACCGGGTCGGCGGCCAGCCGGGTGCGAATGGCGGCGGCTTGCGGCGCCAGGGCGAGGATGCTGGTATCCTCCTCGGCGGCGAAGTTGCGCTCGCTCCAATAGTCGAGGCCCAGCGTCTCCCCGGCATGGACGGCGCGGCCGCGCGCGGCCTTCAGGATATAGCTCTCGCAACAGCCCAGCGGGTAGTGGTTGAGCTGCGCCAGCCCGTAATTCGGCCGCCCGAAGGGCGAGTAGATGCGCGACTTGCGATAGCTGTCGGGCAGCCGGCGGCCATGGCCGTCGAACCAGCGCGCCGCCGCCAGCCGGTCGGGATCGGGGGCGCGCGGGCGGTGCACCCCTGGTTTCCGATAGGTGCCGTCGTTGCGGTAGAGCGTCTTGAACATCGCCGCCCGCCATGGCCAGTGCAGGATCTCCGGCGCCGCCCGGGTGAAGCGCCGCGGCACCGGCTCGTCGCGCCAGCGCACCGCGCCGCCATTGCCGAAGAGCCGCCAGGTCAGGGTGATGGCGGTGGCCTCGGGCAGGGCGGCGATCAGGTCGGGCAGGCGGCGGGCGCCGACATGGACGTTGACGAATTCGTCGATGTCGAGCGGCAGGATCCACTCGGCGTCGCGAAGAACCGGGCTTCGGGCGGCGTGGTTCAGCGCGCCGAACTGGAGGCCGCCTTCGCCGTGCGGGCCGTCATTGCGGTGATGCGTGACATGGCCCAGCGCGGCCAGCCGGTCGAGCATCGCGTCGGTGCCGTCATCGCAATCGTTGGAATAGGCCAGGACGTGGCCGATCCCCGCGGCGAGGTGATGCGCTAGCCAGTCGAGCAGCAGGGCCGCCTCGTTGCGCACGCAGAGAATGGCCAGGATGCGCATGTCTCACCCCCCCTTCCGGACGGTCATATCCGTGCCGCGGGAAGCCTTGGGACAACAGCTCGGCCCGGCGCGGTGGCAGGCGGCGAAAACCGCCCGTGCCCGGGCCCGGCCGATCCCTTGCGGGTGCGGCTCGACGATGGCGGCGCGCAGCCGGTCGCGCGGCGCCGGAGGCATCAGCTCGGCCTCGGCGCCCTCGGTGTCGCAGAGCAGCACCTGGGGGCGCAGATCCGCCATCGCCCAGCGGATACCGTTCCGCGGCACCAACGCCGCCCGCTCAATCGAGCCGCGCTCGACGCTGGCGTCGAGCGGGCCGGCGAGGAAATTGCGCCGCGCGCAGAGCGGCACCGGCGGGCGGTCTCCAACCGCCGGCTGCGCGGTGTGCACGGCCACGTTGGCAGCGGGCGCCGCGCGGATGCCGGGCATCAGCGTAGGGTCAGCCTCGTGGCGGATCACCCGCCCGACCCGGCGCTTCCCCGCGATCGGCGTCGACAGGTGGCCGTCGCCGCCGGGCTCGAGAATCCGGTCGCTCGCCTTGCGCAGGGCCTCGCGGATCCGCCCCGTGACGATCCTGCCGTCCTTCGGACTCTTCAGCCCGCGCGCGCGCAGGACCGGGTCGCTGGGCGGCGGGACGGGGCGGGCATCGGCCACCTTGCGGGCTCCTTCTCAGCTCTCGGTGTCGAGCGCCAGCGCATAGGCCACGCGCTCGGTCTCGTCGAGTTTCAGCGCCAGGGCCTGGTCGTAGAGCGCGGCGAAGTCGGGGCGGCCGCGCAAGGCCTCCGCCCGGTCACGGTGCCAGGCCAGGCCCTCGGCGTGCAGCCGGGCGATCTCGGGATCGGCCCGCAGGCGGTCGTATTCGGCCCGAAGCCGCGGCAGGTTGCGCTGGATGGTGATGTCGCGCGCGCCGGACCAGTCCATGCGGATCCAGTAGTTCAGGCCGATCTGGCGGTCGACATGCAGGGCGCGGCCGCGGTCGCGCTTGACGAGGAAGCTGTCCGCCGAGCGCAGCGCGTAGTGGTTGAGCTGCACCAGATCGTAGCCGATCGTCGTCTTGGAGCTGCGCCAGCCGCCGTCGCGGGCCTCGGCGGTGATGTCCTCGCCCGAACCGTTGACCCAGCGCACCTCGGGCGCGCGTTCGGGGCGCAGCTTGGTGGGCCGGTGGCAGCTCAGCCGCCGATAGGCGCCGAGATTGCGGAACATCGTCTTGTAGCCCCAGGCGGTGTGCGGCTTGGGGCAGAAGCGCGGCGCGCAGGCGGTGAACTGCTCGGTGACGAGGCGGTCCTCGAGACGGGCGATCCCGTCATGGCCGAACAGCCGCCAGGTCATGGCGATGTTGCTGGCGCCGGGCACCCGGGCGCGCAGGTCGTCGAGCGTGCCGTTGCCGCAGCGCACGTTGATGAACTCGTCGACGTCGATATGGATCAGCCATTCGGCGTCGCGCACCAGCGTCTCGTCGAGCGCGCGGGCCAGCGCGTGATTCTGCGGCGAGCGGCCCGACCAGTCGTCGTTGCGGCGATGCGCGACGATCCCGGTGGCGTCCAGCCGGTCCAGCAGCGCCGCCGTCGTGTCGGCGGAATCGTTGGTGTAGATCAGGAAGTGGTCGACGCCGATGGCACGGTGATGGGCGATCCATTCGAGGATATAGGGCGCCTCGTTCTTCATGCAGGCGACGATCACCGTGCCGGACGTGCCCTCGGGCAGGGTTCGCGGCGGCGCGGCGGTGAAGGGCTCGGCCAGCTCCTCCTCGTTGACGCGGCCCAGCCGGTTGTGCGGGGCGAAGGGCGAATTGCGCAGCCGCGCCACGTTGAGCCGCGCCAGCGCCGGCAGCGCCGAGCCGTCCGCACCGCCGGCGGATGACGTGGCGGCCTCCTCGGCGGCATCGGCGGCCTTGATCTCGGCCACGCGCAGGCCCTTTTTCTCCAGCGCCGGCAGCATCGCCGCCAGGTATTGCGTGGCGCGGTAGCCGTAGCCCGGCGCCGCCTCGCGCCAGACCGGCGCGCGCGGATCGGGGCGCAAAGCCGCGGCCAGCGCCGGGTCCTCCGCGCACAGCCGCTCGCAGGCAGCGCGGAAGCGGTCGGAGACCGGGCCCAGCGATCCCGCGGCGATGGGCGCGCCGGGCACCGCAATGCGGGCCATCAGCCGGGCGCGCAGATCCCGCGGGCAGTAGAGCCCGGCCTTAGCGGCGTAGAGCACGAGGAGCGGGTTCATGGCGCGCGCCCGGGCCAGCGTCGCGGCGCTCGGCGCCGCCGCGGGCGCCGCCGGGGCGACACGGCCCAGCCCGTCCTCGAGCCCCAGAGCTGCGGCCAGTTCCGCCCCGGCCTCCTCCCCGTCGAGCCGTGCCGCATCGGTGCCGCGGAAGGTCACGGATCCGGCGCCGAAGCCGGCCTCCCATGCGCCGCGCAGGGCCTCGAAATCGAGCCAGGCCGGCGGCGCCTCGAGCGCCCGGTAGCGCCCGGCATAGGGCCGGCACGGGCCGCCGCCCTCGAGCGCGGCCGGCCACCAGTCGCGGCCCGACCGCGCCAGCGCCAGCTCCTGGTCGAGCGGCGTCGTCCGGCCCTCCAGCACCCTTTCGGCGTAATGCCGGGCCAGCATCCGCGCCGGCGCGTCGAGATGGGCGGTGATCCGCACTTCGTCGGCGACCGGTTCCAGAAGCGCGCGCAGCCGGGCGATCTCCGACGGGCGGCAGAGCAGCCGGCCGAGCTGCCCGCAGGCCAGCACCAGCCGCTCCGCCCCCTGGTCGGCCAGACCGCGCAGCTGCGCCGCAATTTCCCGCCGCAGCCGTGCCTGCGCCGCCGGCGTGCGCACGCCGCGGGCGAAGCGCAACGCGGTGTGCCGGTCGGGGTCAGCGCAGGCGAGATAGAGCCGCACCGGGTTCCAGCCCGGCACTTTGATCCCGTGCCGCGCCAGCGCGCCGGACTTCTCGCGCAGCACCGTGCGGAGCCGCATGGCGACCCGTTCCTCGGGTCCGATCAGCAGATCGACGCGCATCAGCGGTCCTCCACCGCATCCGCCGCGGCGGGGGCGCAGCGGTTGGCCCGGCCCCACCAGGGCAGGTCGAGGCCGAGAAAACCGCCGATCCGCCGCGGCGCCTCGGGATCGGCGATGTCATAGGCCAGAAAGCGCGGATCGCCGGCGAAGAAGGCCGGGATGGCGCGCTGATGGCCGTCGATCCAGCGCGCCAGCTGCGCGGCCCGCGCGCCGAAGCCCGGCGGCAGGCCGGGCACCGAATGCTGCGGCAGCCGCGCCGTGCCGAGCCCGTGCCAGCGGCGCATGCTCCGGGCCGCCGCCTCCGGGTCGCGCATCGACAGCAGGAACAGCGTCTCCGGCCGGGTGCGCCGGATCGCGTCGATCAGCGCCCAATCGGTCTGCGGCCAGTAGATGCGGTCGGGCGGCGCCATCGCGCCGGCCTCGGTGATGGCGTCGAAATCGCGGCCCAGCCGGGCCAGCGGGGCGCCGCTGGCGAAGTAATCCTCGTAGAGGATGCGGCCCACCAGCCGCCCGGTCAGCGCCGCAGCGCCCTGGCCCGGGCGGATGCGCCAGTCCGCGACCCGGAGCCCGGCGCGGCGCAGCGCGCGCGCCAGCGTCGTGGTGCCGGTCTTGGGCAGGCCGAGATTGACCACCATCGCCCCCTGCAGGCCGCCGCCGGTCATGCCAGTTCCAGCAGGCTGCGCAGCGCCGCCTCGGCCGGGCCGTAGCGCGGCGCGTGGCGCAGCGCGTCGATCAGCGCCGCGCCCTCGGGCCCGTCGCGCAGCGCCGCGATGCGGGCGCGGTGCGCCGCCACCGCGGCGCGGTGGGCCTCGGCCACGCCGGGTAGGGCGCAAAGCCGCGCGGTCTCGCGCGCCAGTTCCGGCAGGTGGCGCTGGATCGAGGCATCGCGCCAGGCCGGGTCGTTGCGGGCGCTCCAATAGGCCGCGTCGAAGCTGCGCCCGGCGCGGTTGACGTCGCCGCGGGCGATCTTCACGAGGTAGCTCTCGAGCGAGCGCAGCGCGTAGTGGTTGAGCGTGGCGTGGCGCCGCGCGCCCGCCGCCGGAAAGGCGCGCAGCCGCCGCTTGGTCCGGCGGTCGCGGAAGGCCTCGGGCACCGGGCGCCCCGAGGCGTCGGTCCAGACCGGCTGGCTGCGGCGGTGGAAGGGCCGGTGCGCGCCGAGATAGTGCAGGGGAAAATCCCGCCGCACCAGAGTCTTGACCTCGATGGCGCTCTGGTCGCACCAGATGTCGGGATTGTGCGAGCGGTCGAACTGGGCGATCACCGGCCGGTCCTCGAAGCGCTCCACCCCGGCATTGGCGAAGAACTGGAAGCTGACCGAGATCGCCTGCGGATCGCCGCAGGCCGCGACCAGCGCCGGAATGTCGTGGCCCGGGGCGTGGATGTTGAGGAACTCGTCGATATCGGCCACCCAGAGCCAGTCGGCCGCGGCCACCACGGCGTGGCGCGGCGCGTCCTTCAGCGCCGCCATCTGGTAGGCCCGGCCGCGGGCCGGGTTGGGCAGGTGGGCGACGATGCCATGCCCGGCCAGCACGTCCAGCAGGGCGTCGCTGCCATCGTCGCAATCGTTGCTGTAGAACAGGAAATCGGTGACGCCGATCAGGCGGTTATAGGCGATCCATTCCAGCAGGAAGGGGCCCTCGTTCTTCACGCAGGTGACGGCGGTCACCCGCATCGATGCGCCCGTCCCGCATCCGCGCGGCGTGCCCTGACCATGCGCCTGTCGCCTCCCAGATGCGGAGCCGGCCGCCGGCTCCCGCGCTGTCGGGCGACACTCTGGCATCCCCCGCGGAGCCGGTCAATGAAGCGCCGCGACGGCGCCGCCAGACCCGGCCGCCGCGGCCCGTCTCTGCCCCGCCTCTGCCACGTCTCTGCGACCTTTGCGCTATTGACCCGCCGGGACCGGCCTGAGAGCCATGGCGGGGCAGAGGAGGAACCCCGCATGTCCGGCATCGCATCCATCGACGACGTCCAGGCCCGGCTCGCCGCGACCGGCTATGTCTGCGGCCGCGCGCTGGCCACGGTGGTGTTCCTGTCGCTGAAGCTCGGCCGGCCGCTGTTTCTCGAGGGCGAGGCCGGCACCGGCAAGACCGAGATCGCCAAGGCGCTGGCCGCGAGCCTCGGCCGCCGCCTGATCCGGCTGCAATGCTACGAGGGTCTGGACGCGGCCTCCGCGGTCTACGAGTGGAACTTCGCCGCGCAGATGGTGGCGATCCGCACCGCCGAGGCCTCGGGCGGCGCCGAGCGCGGCGCGCTGCAGGCCGAGCTCTTTTCCGACGCCTACCTGGTGGAGCGGCCGCTGCTCGAGGCGATGCGGCCGCAGCCGGGCGGCCCGCCGGTGCTGTTGATCGACGAGCTCGACCGCACCGACGAGCCCTTCGAGGCCTTCCTGCTGGAGGCGCTGTCGGATTTCCAGGTGACGATCCCCGAGCTTGGCACGGTCCAGGCGCCGGAGCCGCCGATCGTGGTGCTGACCTCGAACCGCACCCGGGAGGTGCACGACGCGCTGAAGCGGCGCTGTCTCTACCACTGGGTCGACTACCCGGGCTTCGAGCGCGAGATCGAGATCCTGCAGTCCCGCGCCCCCGAGGCCGCCGAGACCCTGAGCCGCGAGATCGTGGCCTTCGTCCAGCAGCTGCGCACCGAGGACCTGTTCAAGAAGCCGGGCGTGGCCGAGACCATCGACTGGGCCAAGTGCCTGCTGGCGCTCGACGTGGTGCAGCTCTCGCCCGAGGTGATCTCCGACACGCTGGGCGCCATCCTGAAATACCAGGACGACATCCAGAAGGTGCAGGGCTCCGAAGCCGCCCGCCTCCTCGACGAGGCGCGCCGCCATCTGCCCGCGGCCTGAGCGGTGGCGGTCCCACGCAGAACCGGCCGCAAAGGGGCGCGCGTCCTTCTTCTGAGCCGAAATATCCTCGGGGGGTGCGGGGGGCGGACAGCCCCCCGCCGGCGCTGACATGGCCGAATACGCCCCGCTCGAGATACCCGACACCCCGCAGCTGGCGCGGAACATCACCCATTTCGCCCGCGCCCTGCGCCGCGCCGGGCTGCCGGTGGGGCCGGGGCGGGTGATCGACACGGTGCGCGCGGTGGAGGCGGCGGGCTTCACCTCGCGCACCGATTTCTACTGGACGCTGCATGCCTGCTTCGTCTCGCGCCCCGAGCACCGCGCCGTCTTCGCGCAGATCTTCCGGCTCTACTGGCGCGATCCTCGCTATCTCGAGCACATGATGTCGATGCTGCTGCCGGCGGTGCGCGGGGTCCAGGAGGAGCGCGCCGCCGAGGCCGCCGAGAAGCGCGCCGCCGAGGCGCTGCTCGACGGCCGGGCGCCGGACCTGCCGCCGCCGCCGGCGGGCGCCGAGGAGGAGACGCTGATCGAGATCGACGCCTCCGCCACGATGAGCGGCGAGGAGCGGCTGCGCAGCCTCGATTTCGAGCAGATGTCGACCGCCGAGATCGCCGAGGCCAAGCGCATGCTGGCGCGCATGCGGCTGCCGGTGAAGCCCATCGCCTCGCGCCGCGGCATTCCCTCGCCGCGCGGCCGCCGGCCGGATTGGCGGCGCAGCCTGCGCCTCGCGCTGCGCCAGGGCGGCGACCTGCACGCCATCGCGCGGCGCGCGCCGCGGCCGCGCTGGCCGAACCTGGTGGTGCTCTGCGACATTTCCGGGTCGATGTCGCAATATTCCCGCATGGTGCTGCATTTCCTGCACGCCGTGTCGAATGCCCGCGGCGCCGGCTGGGCCCGGGTCCATGCCTTCACCTTCGGCACCCGGCTCACCAACATCACCCGCCAGCTGGCCACCCGCGACGTCGACGCGGCGCTGAAGGCCGCCGGCGCCGAGGCCCGCGACTGGGAGGGCGGCACCCGGATCGGCGCCTGCCTGCACGCCTTCAACCGCGACTGGTCGCGCCGCGTGATGGGGCAGGGCGCGGTGGTGCTGCTGATCACCGACGGGCTCGACCGCGATGCCGGGCCGCAGCTCGGCCACGAGACCGAGCGGCTGCAGCTCTCGGCGCGCCGGCTGATCTGGCTCAACCCGCTGCTGCGCTGGGACGGATTCGCGCCCCGCGCCGGCGGCATCCGGGCCATGCTGCCCTTCGTCGACAGCTTCCGCGCCGGCCATTCGATCCGCTCCCTGGAGGAGCTGGCGGAGGCGATCGCGGGCGCCGAGGATGGCGGCGACAAGGCGCGGATGATGGCGCTGCTGGAGCGCTGACCGGCGGGATGCCGCGCACCCGGCGACGTTGCGACATTTCCTGAAACCGCCGGCCCCGATCCGCGTTGGTCGATGACGCCGGACGATGCGGCGAGTGAAAGGAGATGCTATGAAGATCGGCATTCTTAAGACGACGACGGCGATGGCCGTCTCCCTGGGCCTGGCGATGCCGGCTCCCGTGATGGCGCAGACCGACACGACCGGGGAGACCGCGGGCAGCGCCCAGTCCGCTGACACGACCTCCAGCGACACCGCGACCGCGCCGGGCGATTGCCCGACCGACCCGCAGGCCGCATCGGACGGCTCCGATCCTGCCGCTGCCGATTGCCCGCCGGAGGATCCCTCCGCGGCCCAGGCGGACGGCACCGACACCGGCACCACGCAGGACGGCGCCGCGGCGCCCGCCGAGGCGCAGGCCGAGGGCGGCGCGGACGCGCAAGCCGGGGAAGCCACCGCCGAGAGCGGCGCCTCGGGCGAGGCAACGGCGGATCCTGCCGCGCCTGACGGCGCCGAGGCCGCCGCCGGCGCCGAGGCCGAGGCTGCCCCGGGCAGCGACGGCGACACCGCCGCGCCCCCCGAGACCGCCGACACCCCCGACCAGACGATCGCGCCCGCCGGCGACAGCGCCGCGCAGGATGGCGCGGCACCGGAAGGCGGCGATGCCGCGGCCGACGGCTCCGCCGAGACCGCGCCCGAGGCCGGCACCGACCCCGCCGCGGCTGCGACCGAGGCCCCGCAGGACGGCACCGGCACGGAAGATCCCGCCGCCGCGCCCGCCACGGCCGAGGCCGGCGCCTCCGAGGGCGGCACCGCCGACATGACGCCGGACGATGATGCCACGCCGCCGGCCACCGCGCAGACCGGCGATGCGGCTGCGGCCGACACCACCGCGGAAAGCGGTGCCGGTTCCGCCGACGCCGCCGCGGAGACCGCGCCCGAGACCGCCACGGCCGGCGGGTCCGCCGAGACCGATGCCGCCTCCGGCGAGGTTGCGGCGACCGAGAGCGACGCGGCTGCCGGCGAAGCCCCCCAGACCGCCGAAAGCGAGAGCCAGACCGCCGAAGGCGAGAGCCAGCCCGCCGAGGGCGAGGCCACGCTGACCGCCGAGGAAGACGGCCCCGCGCCGGAAGCCGAATCGCAGGTCATCGCCGAGGAGGTCGCCCGCGAGGACGAAGCCGCAGCCTCTGCCGCGGCCGTGTCCGGCGACACGTCGGAGGCCGAGGTGGTCGAGGAGACGGTCACCGAGGAAACCGCGCGCTCCTCGAACGAGGAGTTCGAGAGCGGCTTCAGCAGCGAGGCCGAGGCGCAGGCGGAGCAGCAGGCGACCGTCGAAGACGACGACGAGGATGACGGCGCGCAGGCCGAGAAGATCCGCTCGATCCTCGGCGGCGCCGCGCTCGGCGCGCTGGGTGCGGTGGCGCTCGACCGCATCCTGCGCCCGAACGAGGAGATCGTGGCCCGCAGCGACGACCGCATCGTGGTGCAGCGGGACGGCGAGTTCCGGGTGCTCCGCGACGACGACGCGCTGCTGCGCCGCCCGGGCTCGGACGTGACCACCTACCGCTACGAGGACGGCTCGACCCGCAGCGTGGTGGTCCGCGAGGACGGCACCGAGATCGAGACCATCCGCGCCGCCGACGGCCGTGTGCTGCGCCGCACGCGCACGCTGAGCAGCGGCGAGGAAGTGGTGCTGTTCGACGATACCCGCACCTTCCAGCAGGTCCAGGTGGACCAGCTGCCGCGGGCCGAGCGCCGCGAGGCCATCGATGCCGACAGCATGAGCGAGGAGGAACTGCGCGCCGCACTCCAGCGCGCGGGGGTCGAGAACTTCGATCGCAGCTTCTCGCTCAACCAGGTGCGCAACCTGCGCGAGGTGCGGTCGCTGGTGCCCGAGTTGAACGTCGACTCGGTGAACTTCGAGACCGGCTCGTCGGTGATCCGCGCCGAAGAGGCGGAGGAGCTGGCCGCGCTTGGGCGCGCCATCCGCGACATCATCGCGGAGAACCCGAACGAGGTCTTCCTCGTCGAGGGCCACACCGACGCCGTCGGCTCGGCGGGCATGAACCTCGCGCTCTCGGATCGGCGCGCCGAATCCGTCGCGCTGGCGCTGACCGAGTATTACGACGTGCCGCCCGAGAACCTCGTGGTGCAGGGCTACGGCGAATACGACCTGCTGGTCGAGACGCAGGATTCCGAACGCGCCAACCGCCGTGCCGCGGTGCGCCGCATCACGCCGCTCTTGAACGGCGGCTGACCGCGGCCACGACACGGCTACGCCGCTGCGACGCCCCGCCATTGTGCGGGGCGTCTTTTCCTCTGCGCATCAGCCCCGGGCCCGGATCGCCGCATCCGTCCGGAACGGCCCAACAAAAGAACAGAATGATGACCAACGTCACGCCGCTGAGGCGCCTTCGCGTCCAAGCCCTCGACCCCGACCGTGCCGACCTGTCCGACCTGCGCATCCGGGCGCGGCCGCTGCTGCTCTTCGCCGATGCCCCCGAGGACCGCGCCTTCCTGCGGCAATGCGACCTGCTCGAAGCCGCGGCCCCGGATCTGGCCCGGCGCGACGTGGCGCTGTTCTGCGACACCGATCCCGCCGCCGGCGGGGGCCTGCGGGCGCGTTACGCGCCGCGGGGGTTCCTGCTCATCCTCTGCGACCGCTCGGGCGGGCTGATCCGGCGCGCGGTGCGGCCAGTGGCTCCGGAACGTCTGCTCGACACCATCGACCGGATGCCGGTGGCGCCACCGCGCCAGTTCGCCGCCGAGTGAGCGACGGGGCCGGGCCGCTGGGCGCCCGGCTCCCGCACCAAGCCTCAGGCGAAGAGCGCCGCGAAGGTGCTGGCGTGCTGCTCGGTCAGGCTCGAGAGCGGGGCTTCGCTGCCGCCCATGCGCACCGCCTCGCCGCCGAAGCGGCCGACACTCAAGAGCGCGACACCGGCGCTGGCTGCGCGCGTCATCAGCTCTTCGGCGCAATCGAAGTTGCAGGCGATCAGGTAGCGCGCCTGGTCCTCCCCGAAGAGATCTGCGGTGCCGGTGGCATCGAGCGTGACGCCCACGCCCGACGCCGCCGCCATCTCGAAGGCGGCCAGCGCCAGACCGCCATCCGACAGGTCAGTGCAGGCGCGGATCAGGTCGCGGTTGGCGCGGATGAACTCGCCGTGGCGGCGCTCGGCCTCGAGATCGACCGGCGGGGCGTCGCCCTCGTCGCGTCCGAAGACTTCGGCCAGGAGGGCCGAGCGGCCGAGATGGCCGGCGGTGTGGCCGAGGACGAGCGCCACGTGGCCGTCGCGGGCGCGGTCGAGGATCGGCTGCTCGCCGGCCTCGATCAGGCCCACCGCGCCGATCGTGGGCGTCGGCAGGATGGCCTGACCGTCGGTCTCGTTGTAGAGCGACACGTTGCCCGACACGATCGGCATGTCGAGCGCCCGGCAGGCCTCGCCGATGCCCTGGATGGCGCCGACGAACTGGCCCATGATCTCGGGCTTTTCCGGGTTGCCGAAATTCAGGTTGTCGGTCGAGGCCAGGGGCCGCGCGCCGACCGCGCAGAGGTTGCGGTAGGCCTCGGCCACCGCCTGCTTGCCGCCCTCGACCGGGTTGGCGAAGACGTAGCGCGGCGTGACGTCGGAGGTGAAGGCCAGCTTCTTGCCGGTGCCATGCACCCGGATCACCCCGGCGCCCCAGCCCGGGCCCTCAACGGTGTCGGCCATGACCTGGCTGTCATACTGCTCCCAGACCCAGGCCTTGGAGGCGTAGTTGGGGCTGCGCAGCAGGTGCATCAGGGCATCGATCGGGTCGATCTGCGGCACGTCCCAATCGCTCGACGGAACGGCGGTGGGGACGTGCGGGCGGTCGTATTCCGGCGCCGTGCCGCTCAGCGCCTTGAGCGGCAGGTCGGCCTTCACATCGTTGCCGTGGACGATCAGGAAGCGGTCCTCGGGGATGGTCTCGCCGACGATGGCGAAGTCGAGATCCCATTTCTCGAACACCGCGCGGGCCTCGGCCTCCTTGGCGGGGTCGAGCACCATGAGCATGCGCTCCTGGCTTTCCGACAGCATCATCTCGTAGGCCGTCATGCCGGGTTCGCGGCAGGGCACGCGGTCGAGGTCGAGCCGCACGCCGAGGCCGCCCTTGTCGCCCATCTCGACCGCCGAACAGGTCAGGCCGGCCGCCCCCATGTCCTGGATCGAGATCACCGCGCCGGTTGCCATCAGCTCGAGGCAGGCCTCCATCAAGCGCTTCTCGGTGAACGGATCGCCGACCTGCACGGTGGGGCGCTTCTCCTCGATGGTCTCGTCGAACTCGGCCGAGGCCATGGTGGCGCCGCCGACGCCGTCGCGCCCGGTCTTGGCGCCGAGATAGACGACGGGGCGGCCGACGCCCGAGGCGGCGGAGTAGAAGATCTTGTCGGCATCGGCGAGGCCGGCAGCGAAGGCGTTGACCAGGCAATTGCCGTCATAGGCTTCGTGGAATCGCACCTCGCCGCCCACCGTGGGCACGCCGAAGGCGTTGCCATAGCCGCCGATGCCCTCGACCACGCCGTGCACCAGCCGCTTGGTGCGCGGATGGTCGGGCCGCCCGAAGCTCAGCGCGTTCATCGCCGCCACCGGCCGCGCGCCCATGGTGAAGACGTCGCGCAGGATGCCGCCCATGCCGGTCGCCGCCCCCTGGTAGGGCTCGATGTAGGACGGGTGGTTGTGGCTCTCCATCTTGAAGACCAGCGCCTGGCCGTCGCCGATATCCACCACGCCGGCATTCTCGCCCGGGCCGCAGATCACCTGCGGGCCGTCGGTCGGCAGGGTGCGCAGCCATTTCTTCGAGGACTTGTAGGAACAATGCTCGTTCCACATGGCCGAGAAGATGCCGAGCTCGGTGAAGCTGGGCTCGCGGCCGATGATCTCGAGGATGCGGTCGTATTCCTCGGGCTTGATGCCGTGCGCGGCGACGAGCTCGGGCGTGATCTGCGGTTCCTGCATGGGCGTCCCCTGTCCTCTGTCGCGGGCTCTTTAGGCCAAGGGGACGGGACAGGGAAGAGGCCGGGACCGGCGGCCGCCGGGCGGACAAAAAAGGAGCCGCCCGGAACGAGCGGCTCCCAGACCGGCAGCGGCCAGGGATCAGCCCTGCCAGAAGGCGCGGCGGGATTCGCGCCAGGCGTCCCGCCGGTCGAGCCCGATGTCGCGCAGCAGGTGGTCGTCGAGATGGGCGAGGGCGCGGCGCGAGCGCGCCCGTTCGCTCCACAACGTCGCGGCCACCGCGAGTTTCAGCGCCACCCCGGCCAGCGGCACGAGGCGCGGCTGCGCTCCGAGAACGGCGATCTGGGCTTGATGCGGCGCGGCGGACATGGGATGTTCCTTTTTGTATTGATACAATGTGCGGTGTTCTGTATCTATATTGATACATTTTGCGCCGGTTGGGGTCGAGAGAAACATTGTGATGGATACAATTCAGGCCGCTTATGAAACCTGCCGCGGCACCGGCCCGAAATACCGCGCCGTGGCGGAATCGATCCGGCGCGGCATCGGCGCCGGCAGCCTGACGCCCGGCGCCAAGCTGCCGCCGGTGCGGGAACTGGCCTGGCAGCTGGGCATCACCCCGGGCACCGTGGCGCGCGCCTATTCCGAGCTCACCGATGCCGGCGTGCTGGAGGCCGAGGTCGGGCGCGGCACCTTCGTGGCGCGCCGCCCGCAGGACACCCCGCCGCTGATCGCGCCCTGGCCCAACGCCGAGACCCCCGAGACCCCGGAGGCGGTGCGCGACGCGCCGGTCAGCCTGTTCGCGCCGCGGCTGCCGGATTGCGGACAGGTCGCGCTGCTGCACCAGGCCTTCTGCCGGCTCGCCGAACGGCCGCCCGCCGACCTGCTGAACTATCCCAGCCGGGCCGGCTTCCGCGGCGCCCGCGAGGCGGTGCGCTCCTGGCTCGGCGACACGCCGCTCGGGCCGGTCTCGGAAGAGGATATCGTGCTCAGCCATGGCGGCCAGAACGGCATCGGGCTGGTGCTCCAGACCGTGCTGCGCGGCCGCCGGCCGGTGGTGCTGGTGGAGGAGCTGTCCTATCCCGGCTTCCGCCGTGCCGCGGAACTGCTGCGCGCCGAGGTGGTGGCGGTGGCGATGGACGGCGAGGGGCTGCGCCCCGACGCCCTGGCCGAGGCGATCCGGCGCCACGAGCCGCAGGTGCTCTGCACCTCGCCCGAGATCCACAACCCGACGGGCATCTTCACGCCGCTGTCGCGCCGCGAGGAACTGGCCGCGGTGATCCGCGGCAGCGGGCTGCAGATCGTCGAGGACGATTGCTACCGGGTCAGCCGCGCCCATGCGCCGACCTACCGGATGCTGCTGCCGGACCAGGCCTGGTACGTGTCCTCGATCTCCAAGATTCTCACCCCGGCGCTGCGGGTGGGCTTCGCGGTGGCGCCGGGCGGGCAGGGCGGCGCGCTCCGGCGCAGCGCCGAACACGGCTTCTTCGGGCTCGCCCGCCCCCTGGCCGACATCACCGAGGACCTCCTGACCCGGCCCGAGACGCGCGAGATCGCGGCGCGGGTGCGGGCGCGGCTGATCGACTACATCCACGCCGCGGTGCGCGCGCTCGACGGCCACGACGTGGTCTGGCGCGACGACATGCCGTTTCTCTGGCTCACCCTGCCGGCGGGCTGGCGCACCGGCACCTTCGTGCAGGCCGCCGAGGCGCGCGGCGTGCAGATCCGGCCCGCCGACGAATTCGCGCTGCGCGACGGCACCTCGCCGCACGCGGTGCGCATCGGCGTCAACGCGCAGGTCCCGCTCGACACCTTCGCCGAGGCGGTGGGCCGGCTGCGGCGGCTGCTCGACGAGCCCCCGGAGGAGATCGCCATCTGAGCCGGGAATTTTTGGGGTATTTTGATACCTAAATTGTAACGTGCTGGAAAACTTAGTCTTTTCAGAAGTTCCGGCGCTTGACCATGCGTGCAACCTGTCTATAACCCGGCCATCGGATTTCGCCGGCGGACACCCTCCGTCGCGCGGCACGCATCAGACAACCAGGGGATCCCCCGTCATGAAGACCTTCTCTGCAACGCCTGCAGACATCGACAAGAAGTGGATCGTGATCGACGCCGAGGGCGTCGTTCTCGGCCGTCTCGCCTCGATCGTCGCGCAGCGTCTCCGCGGCAAGCACAAGCCGAGCTTCACGCCGCACATGGACATGGGCGACAACGTCATCGTCGTCAACGCCGACAAGGTGCAGCTGACCGGCAAGAAGCGTCAGGAGCACTTCTACTGGCACACCGGCCATCCCGGCGGCATCAAGTCGCGCACCAAGGAGCAGATCCTCGAGGGCGCGCATCCCGAGCGGGTCGTGTTCCAGGCCGTCAAGCGCATGCTGCCGGGCAACCGCCTGTCGCGCCAGCAGCTGACCAACCTGCGCATCTATGCCGGCACCGAGCATCCGCACGAGGCGCAGTCGCCCGAGACGCTCGACGTGAAGGGCATGAACTCCAAGAACACCCGGGTGGCGAAGTAATCATGGCTGAACAGATCAATTCCCTCGAAGAGCTGGGCCAGGCCGCGGGCATCGAGGCCTCGGCCGCGCCGCAGCAGGAGATCACCCGCGAGCCGCAGCGCGACGCGCTGGGCCGCGCCTATGCCACCGGCCGCCGCAAGGACGCCACCGCGCGCGTCTGGATCAAGCCGGGCTCGGGCAAGGTGACCGTGAACGGCAAGCCGCTGAACGAGTATTTCGCCCGTCCGGTGCTGCAGATGATCCTCAACCAGGCATTCTCCGTCGCCGGGGTCGAGGACCAGTTCGACGTGATGGCGACCGTCAAGGGCGGCGGCCTCTCGGGCCAGGCCGGCGCGGTCAAGCACGGCATCTCGCAGGCGCTGCAGCTCTACGATCCCTCGCTGCGCCCGGCGCTCAAGGCCGCGGGCTTCCTGACCCGCGACAGCCGCACCGTGGAGCGCAAGAAGTACGGCCGCCGCAAGGCCCGCCGCTCCTTCCAGTTCTCCAAGCGCTGATGGCGGCCGGGCCCTTCGGGGCCCGTTCCGGCAGACCATTCGAAGGACCCGTTGCCCGGCCGGGCGGCGGGTCCTTCCGCGTTCGGGGGATCACGTCTTCCGGCAGGTGACGTAGATCACCCCGATCTCGTCGCCGAACTCCGCGTTGCCGGGCAGGTAGGGACGCGGCGCGGTGACCTCCACCGCGTCGAGGCCGGCATCCCGGGCCAGCGCGTCGAGCATCGCCGGCCCCCCGCGCGTCTGCCACAGATCGCTGCGCTGGGTGAAGATCAGCCAGCCGCCGGGCCGAATGGCGCGACCGATATCGGCCAGCAGCGGCGCGGCCTCCTCGATATAGGTCAGCACCCCGATGGAGGCGGCGGCGTCGAGGCTGGCTTCCGCCACCGGCAGCGGCAGGTCCTGCAGATCGTGGCGCGCCAGAGACGCATAGACCCCGCGCGCCCGGGCCTGCTCCAGCGAGGCGGCCGAGAGGTCGAGCCCGGTCAGCGTCACCTCGGCCTGGCGGGCCAGCGCGGCGCCGAAGCGCCCGGTGCCGCAGCCGGCGTCGAGCACCTTGGCCCCGGGCGAGAGTCGCGCCGCCAACCGCGCCGCCGCCTCCTCCGGTGCGCGGTATTGCCACTCGTCGAGCGCCGCGTCGTATCCCTCGGCCCAGGCGTCGTAATACTGCTCCACCGCGGCGCTGTCGGTGGAGCCGTCGCGGAGCGCGAAGCCGCCGCCATTCCTGTCCTTGCCGCTCATGCCGATCTCCCTGTCGTCTTCGCTCCCCTCGCGCGACCCGTCGTCCCGGGCCGGCCGGTCAGAGGCCGGACCGGACGGCGCGCGCGGCTTCCACCGCCAGCGGCGCCGCCTGCGCGACGAAATCCTCCAGCGTCCATTCCGACAGCGTGCCGGCGACGTGGATGGCGCCGAGCAGCCGCCCGGCCTGGTCGGTGATCGGCGCGCCGATGGCGACCTCGCCGAGCACGAATTCCTCCTGCACCGCGGCGAAGCCGTCGCGCCGCGCCTCGGCCACGCGGGCCAGGATGCGCGCGGGATCGGTCTCGGTCTGGGCAGTGTAGCGTTCCAGCGGCAGCCGTTCCAGCAGCGCCGCGGCCTCGGCCTCGGGCAGGGCCGACAGCGCCGCGCGGCCGCCGGCGGTGCAATAGAGCGGGATGCTGTGGCCGACCATGGTGGCGTAGAAGGTCTCGCGCTTGCTCTGCAGGCGGAAGGCGTAGATCAGCCGGGTCTCGTCGAACAGGCTGAGATCGACGCGTTCGCGCACCGAACGGCGCAGTTCCAGAAGCACCGGCGTGGCGCGCTGCACCACCGGGTCGAGCCGCAGCACGTCGAGCGTGTGGTCGAGGAGGCGCAGCCCCGGTAGGTAGCCGCGGCCGTCCGGGGCTCGGCGGATGTAGCCGAGCTTCGACAGGGTGTGGATCAGCCGCTGCGCCGCCGAGCGGTCGAGCCCGGCGCGCTGTGCCACCTCGCTCAGAGTGAGCGCGCCGCTGCTGTGGTGGAAGGCGGCCAGCACCTGCATGCCGCGCGCCGCGGCGCGGACGAACAACGTGTCAACTTCATTTGCATGCAAATGCGCCGTTTCATTCGGATCGGCGCGCAGAATGCTTTTCACGGTGACCTCCGCTTGACGAATCCGAATCCCAATTTCTACGATCGTTGTGCAATATGACTGTATCGTCCAGCGATACTTTAGCCGGGGCGGACCGCGCCCCCCCAACTGCGAACCGGAGTGCTCATGCGCGTCGCCCTTGCGGGATTTCTTCACGAGACCAACACCTTCGCGCCCGATCCCGCGGGGATGGAGGCGTTTCGGCAGGGCGGCGGCTATATCCCGATGAGCCGGGGCGCGGCGCTGCCGGAGGCGGCGGCGGGCGTCAATCTCGGCATCTCGGGCGCGCTCGACGTAGCGCGGGAGCGCGGCTGGGACATCGTGCCGATCCTCTGGGCCGGGGCGATTCCCTCGGCGCCGGTCACCCGCGACGCCTTCGAGACCATCGCGGCCGAGATCGTGGCCGGGCTCGCCGCGGCGGGGCCGCTCGACGGCGTGTTCCTCGACCTGCACGGCGCCATGGTGGCCGAGCATGTCGAGGACGGCGAGGCCGAGATCGCCCGCCGGGTGCGCGACGCGGTGGGGCCGGGCGTCCCGGTCGCCGCGGCGCTCGACCTGCACGGCAATATCGGTGCCGACTTCGTGGCGGCGGTGGACGCTGCGGTGGGCTTCCGCACCTATCCGCATGTCGACATGGCCGAGACCGGGCGCCGCGCCGCCGACCTCCTCGACGAGATGATGCGGAGCGGGCGGCGCCCGGCCAAGGCCTTCGCCCGGCTGCCCTACCTGGTGCCGATCCCGCTGCAATCGACCGACATCGCGCCGGCCGACGAACTCTATGCCGAACTCGCGCGGATCGAGGCCGGGGGCGTCCGCTCCGCCTCGCTCTTCATGGGCTTTCCGGCCGCCGACATCCCCGAATGCGGCCCCACCGCCATGGCCTTCGCCGACGACGCGGAGGCGGCGGAGGCCGCGGTTTCGCGCATCGCCCGGGCCTATGCCGAGGCCGAGCCGCGCTTTGCCGGACGCACCTATGACGCCGCCGAGGCGGTCGCCGAAGCGCAGCGCCTGTCCGGGCCCGGCGGGCCGGTCATCCTGGCCGACACCCAGGACAATCCCGGCGCCGGCGGCGTCTCGGCCACCACCGGGCTGCTCGGCGCGCTGATCGCGGCCGGGGCGCGCGACGCGGCGCTCGGGCTCATCGTCGACCCCGCCGCGGCGGCGCGGGCGCACGAGCTGGGCGAGGGCGGGCAGGCGCGCTTCCGGCTCGGCGGCCATGCCCGGCTGGGCGCGCCGCCGCTCGAGGCCGAGGCGGTGGTGGAGCGGCTCTCGGACGGCCGGTTCCGCGCCACCGGGCCCTATTACGGCGGCACCGCGATGGATCTGGGCCCGTCGGCCTGCCTGCGGATCGGCGGCGTGCGCGTCGCCGTGACCAGCCGCATCGCCCAGATGGCCGACCGGGAGATGTTCCGCTTCCTGGGCATCGATTCCGAGGCGCAGGCCATCCTCGCGGTCAAGAGCTCGACGCATTTCCGGGCCGATTTCGCGCCCATCGCCCGCGCCATCCTGATCGCGCTGGCGCCCGGGCCGATGCCCTTCGACCCGGCCGAGCTGCCGTTCACCCGGCTGGCTCCGGGGCTGCGGCTTTCGCCCGGCGGCCCGGCCTTCGCCGCGCCGTCCCGCGCCGCCGCCGCGGCGGCGCCCTGAGTTGCGCGCCGCCCGGCAGGGCGGTGCGTCCCGGTCCGCGGCAACGCGGGTCCAACACGTCCGCGGGGCCATGGCCCGAGCGCGGCAAACGACACCGAAACCAACAGGACGACAGACATGCTGACACATTCCCTACTTCGCCCCGGACGCACGGCGCTCGCCAGCGCGCTGCTGGCCGGGACGGCGCTGCTCAGCCCGGCGATGACCGCCGCGCAGGAGGAGACCACGATCACCGCGGTGATGCATTCCGGCCTGCGCGTGCTCGACCCGGTGATCACCACCGCGCACATCACCCGCAACCACGGCTACATGATCTACGACGTGCTGACCGCGGTGGACGAGAATTTCGAGCCGCAGCCGCAGATGGCCGATTGGGAGGTCTCCGAGGACGGGCTGACCTACACCTTCACCCTGCGCGACGGGCTGAGCTTCCATGACGGCGCGCCGGTCACCGCCGCCGATGCCGTGGCCTCGCTCCAGCGCTGGGGCCAGAAGGACAGCGGCGGCCAGATGATCTTCGACGTCACCGCCAGCCTCGAGGCGACCGACGACAAGAACGTCACCTGGACCCTGAACGAGCCCTTCCCGCCGATGATGACGGTGCTGTCGAAGCAATCCGCGGTGCCGCCCTTCATCATGCCGGCGCGGATCGCCGAGACCTCGGCCGACGAGACCATCACCGAATATGTCGGCTCCGGTCCCTTCGTCTTCAACGAGGCGGAATACGAGCCCGGCGTCTCGGTCACCTACGAGAAGTTCGACGAGTACGTCCCGCGCGAGGAAGAGCCCTCCTGGATGGCTGGCGGCAAGGTGGTCAATGTCGACCGCGTGGTCTGGACCACCATGCCCGACAGCCTGACCGCGGTGAACGCGCTGGCCGCCGGCGAGATCGACTATATCGAGCAGGTCGATGTCGATCTGATGCCGATCCTCGAATCCGCCCCCGACGTCACCGTCGAGCAGCGCGACCCGCTGGGCTACGTCACCATCGGCCGGCCGAACTTCCTGCACCCGCCGTTCGACAACAAGCTGATCCGGCAGGCGGCGCTGCACGCCATCGGCCAGCCCGACGTGCTGCAGACGATGATGGGCAACGAGGAATACTTCACCGTCTGCGGCGCCATTTTCGGCTGCTCGACGCCGCTCGGCGACGAGGCCGGGGCCGAGCCGATCCTGAAGGCCGATCCCGAGCGCTCCAAGGCGCTGCTCGAGGAGGCCGGCTATGACGGCACCCCGGTGGTGCTGATGCAGCCGACCGACGTGCCCTCGATCTCCAAGCAGCCGGTGGTGGCCGCGCAGGCGCTCCGCGAGGGCGGCTTCGAGGTCGACATGCAGGCGATGGACTGGCAGTCGGTGGTGCAGCGCCGGGCGCAGCAGAACCCGGTTTCCGAAGGCGGCTGGAACCTGTTCTTCACCAACTGGATGGTGCCCGAGATCTCGGACCCGCTGATCAACGTCATGGTCAACGGCCGCGGCAACGACGCCTGGTTCGGCTGGCCCGACGATCCCAAGATCGAGGAGCTGCGCGCGGCCTTCGTCGATGCCGAGGACGAGGCCGGCCGCAAGGCGGTGGCGGTCGAGATCCAGCAGCACGTGATGGACAACGTCAACTACATCCATCTCGGCGAATACGTGCTCCAGCAGGCCCGCCAGAACAGCCTGCAGAACATGATCCAGTCGCCGGTGCCGGTGTTCTGGAATATCACCAAGGACGCGCAGTAAGGCGCAGCTCGGGGGCGGGGCCGCGAGGTCCCGCCCCCGGCGCATCCATGGACAGGGAGCGCCCATGCTCGGCTACATCCTGAAACGGATCCTCGCCACCGTGCCGGTGATGATCATCGTGGCGATCTTCGTCTTTCTGCTGCTGCGGCTCACGCCGGGCGACCCGGCGGCGATCCTCGCCGGCGACGCCGCGACGCCGGCGCAGCTCGAACGCATCCGCGACCGCCTGGGTCTCAACGACCCGATCCACGTGCAATTCCTGACCTGGGTCGGCCAGATGCTGCGCGGCGATCTCGGCACCTCGCTGATTTCCAACACCGATGTCGCCGGCATGATCGGCAGCCGGCTCGGCCCGACCATCAACATCGCGCTGATGACCATCGTGATCTCGGTGCTGCTCGCCGTGCCGATGGGGGTGATCGCGGCCTGGCGCCACCGCACCTGGATCGATTTCATGGTGATGTCGTTCTCGGTGCTGGGCTTCTCGGTGCCGGTCTTCGTCATCGGCTACATCCTCATCCAGATCTTCTCGCTGGAGCTGCGCTGGCTGCCGGTGCAGGGCTACAAGGCGCCCTCGGAGGGACTCTGGGACTTCCTGTCGCGCGCCATCCTGCCGTCGCTGACGCTGGCCACCATCTATGTCGCGCTGATCGCGCGGATGACCCGCGCCTCGATGCTCGAGGTGCTAAGCGAGGATTACATCCGCACCGCCCGCGCCAAGGGCGTGCGCGAGAACGTGGTGCTGTTCCGGCACGCCCTGCGCAACGCCGCGGTGCCGATCCTGACCATCATCGGCACCGGCTTCGCGCTGCTGATCTCGGGCGTGGTGGTCACCGAGAGCGTGTTCAACATCCCCGGCATCGGCCGGCTCACGGTCGATGCGATCCTCGCCCGCGACTACCCGGTGATCCAGGCGATGATCCTGTTCACCGCCGGCATCTACGTCTTCGTCAACCTGCTGGTCGACGTCTCCTATTCCTTCTTCGACCCGAGGATCCGCTACTGATGACCGAGATCCCCCAATCCCGACACAGCGCCTTCCAGGTCCTGACCGGAATGCTGTCGCTGCCGGCGGGCGCGCGGCTCGGCGCCGGGCCGGCGATCGCCGCGGCGACCCTCGTGGCCATCGTCCTGGCCTCGCTCTTCGCGCCGCTCTACGTGCCTTACGACCCGATGACGATGGACGCCATGGCGCGTCTCAAGCCGCCGTCGGAGGACCACATGCTCGGCACCGATCCCTACGGCCGCGACATCTTCAGCCGGGTGATGACCGGCGGCCGGGTGTCGCTCCTGATCGGCATCGGCGCGGCCATCGTCTCGGTCGCCATCGGCCTGCTGATCGGCCTCGTCGCGGGCTTCTTCCGCGCCGCCGACGGCATCATCATGCGGGTGATGGACAGCCTGATGGCGATCCCGGCGATCCTCCTGGCGATCGCGCTGGTGGCGCTGAACGGGCCGAGCCTCGGCTCGGTGATCATCGCCATCACGGTGCCGGAAGTGCCCCGGGTCGTGCGCCTGGTGCGCTCGGTCGTGCTCTCGGCGCGCGAGGAGCCCTACGTGGAGGCGGCGATCGCGCTCGGCTCATCGATGCCGAAGATCCTGTTCCGCCACCTGATGCCCAACACCCTGGCGCCGCTGATCGTGCAGGGCACCTATATCTGCGCCTCGGCGATCCTGATCGAGGCCATCCTGTCCTTCCTCGGCGCCGGCGTCTCCACCGAGATCCCGACCTGGGGCAACATCATGGCCGAGGGCCGGACCTACTTCCAGATCAAGCCGGGGCTGATCTTCTGGCCGGGGCTGCTGCTGTCGCTCTGCATCCTGTCGATCAACCTCCTGGGCGACACCGCGCGCGACCTGCTCGATCCGCGCATGAAGAAGCGGGAGGGCTGAGCGATGCAGTTCAAGTCCAAGGATTTCTCGACCGCGCAGCAGGTGCTGACGATCCGCGATCTCAGGGTCGGCCTCGCCGGACGGCCCGACGCGGCGCCGGTGCTCGACGGCATCGACCTCGACATCCGCGCCGGCGAGACGCATTGCCTGGTCGGCGAAAGCGGCTCCGGCAAGTCGGTGACCTCGCTGGCGGTGATGGGCCTCTTGCCCAAGGGCGCACTGGAGGTGCAGGGCGGTCTGATCGACCTCGAGGGGACCGAGATCACCGCCGCCAGCCCGGCCCAGATGCGGGCGCTCCGGCCGCGCCGCATCGCGATGATCTTCCAGGAGCCGATGACGGCGCTGAACCCCGTGCTGCGGGTCGGCGAGCAGATCGAGGAGGTGCTGAACATGCACACCGATCTCTCCGCCGCCGAGGCCAAGAAGCGCACGCTCGAGATCATGGAGGACGTCCACCTGCCGGATGTGGAGCGGATCTATGCCGCCTTTCCGCACCAGCTCTCGGGCGGGCAGCGCCAGCGCATCATGATCGCCATGGCGCTGGTGCTCGATCCCGACCTGCTGATCGCCGACGAGCCGACCACCGCGCTCGACGTCACCACGCAGCTGCAGATCCTCAAGCTCATCGCCGAGATGCAGGAGCGCCACGGCACCGCGGTGCTGTTCATCACCCACGACATGGGCGTGGTGGCCGAGATCGCCGACACGGTCAGCGTCATGCAGAAGGGCCGCATCGTCGAGCGCGCGCCGATCCGCGACCTGCTGACGGCGCCGCAGGACGGCTATACGCGGCGGCTGCTGCAGGCGGTGCCCAACCTCGCGCCGCGCCCGGCGCGGGCGGCGCCCGAGGGCGACAAGGTGCTGTCGGTCGACCGGCTGCAGATGACCTATGGCGGCGGCGGCTGGTTGCGCCGGCGCGAGGGGGTGCAGGCGGCGCGCGACGTCACCTTCACCATCGCGCCGGGCCGCACGCTCGGCATCGTCGGCGAAAGCGGTTCCGGCAAGTCCACCGTGGCGCGCTGCATCATGCGGCTGATCGATCCCACCGGCGGCGAGGTCCGCATCGCCGGCACCGAGATCGCCCGCCTGTCGCGGCGCCGGCTGCAGCCGCACCGCAAGCACTTCCAGATCGTCTTCCAGGACCCGTACCGGTCGCTCAACCCGCGCTGGACGGTGGCCAAGTCGCTCTGCGAGGGGCCGATCAATTTCGGCACGCCCAAGGCCGAGGCGATGGCCCGCGCCGCCGAGCTGATGGAGCTGGTGGAGTTGCCGCGCGACGCGCTCGACCGTTACCCGCACCAATTCTCCGGCGGTCAGCGCCAGCGCATCGCCATCGCCCGCGCGGTCGCCATGCGGCCCGACCTGCTGGTCGCCGACGAGGCGGTCTCGGCGCTCGACGTCAGCGTGCAGGCGCAGGTGCTCGACCTGCTCGACGACGTGCAGGCCCGCTTCGGCATCGCCATGCTGTTCATCACCCACGACCTGCGGGTCGCGGCGCAGATCTGCGATGACGTGGTGGTGATGCAGAAGGGCGCGGTGGTCGAGCAGGGCCCGGCCGGCGCGGTGCTGTCGAACCCGCGCCACCCCTATACCCGCGACCTGATCGAGGCCGCCCCCGGGCGGCACTGGGATTTCGCCCATTTCCGCGCGCTCGAGCGCGCCCCCGCATTCGAAGGAGCCCCCGCATGAGCGTCATTCCGAAAATCGCCGAATTTGCCGACGAGCTGACCGAGATCCGCCACGACATCCACGCCCATCCCGAGCTCGGCTTCGAGGAGACCCGGACTGCGGCGCTGGTCGCCGAGAAGCTGCGCGCCTGGGGCGTCGACGAGGTCCACGAGGGCATTGGCGGCACCGGCGTGATCGGCCTGATCAAGGGGCAGGGCGGCGGCAACCGCCGCATCGGCCTGCGCGCCGACATGGACGCGCTGCCGATCGAGGAGGCCTCGGGCGTGGCCTATGCCTCGACCAATCCCGGAAGGATGCATGCCTGCGGCCATGACGGCCACACCACGATGCTGCTGGGCGCGGCGCGCTACCTCGCCGCGACACGGGAGTTCGACGGCACCGTGGTACTGATCTTCCAGCCCGCCGAGGAGGGCCTGGGCGGCGCCCGCCGGATGCTCGCCGAGGGGCTCTTCGAACGCTTCCCCTGCGACGAGATCTACGGCATGCACAACGACCCGACCGCCGATCCCGGGATCGTCACGGTGACCCCGGGCCCGGCCATGGCGGGGGCGACCTTCTTCGACATCACCGTCAAGGGCACCGGCAGCCACGCCGCCATGCCGCACCAGTCGCGCGACCCGATCGTCATCGGCACGGCGCTGGTGCAGCAGCTGCAATCGGTGGTCAGCCGCAACACCCCGCCGACCAAGCCGGTGGTGCTGTCGGTGACCACGTTCAATGCCGGATCGGCCTATAACGTCGTGCCTGACCGGGCGACGATCTCCGGCACCATCCGCTATTTCCACGACGAGGTGGCGGAGCTCGCCGAGACCCGCATCCGCGAGCTCTGCGCCGGGCTCTCCCAGGCCTACGGGGTGGAGATCACCGCCGAGCTGCGCAACGTCTTCGACGTGCTGATGAACGATCCCGAGCTGTCGGACGCCTATGTCGCCGCCGCCGCCGACGTGGTGGGCGCCGGGCAGTCGTCGCTCACCGACGACCAGATGACCGGCTCGGAGGATTTCGCCGACATGCTGAAGGCCGTCCCCGGCGCCTATTGCCGGATCGGCCATGCCGGCTCGATCCCGCTGCACAACCCGGCCTTCGTGCTCGACGACGCGATCCTGCCGGTCGGCGCCTCGGTCTATGCCCGCATCGTGGAGACCCGGCTGCCGCGCGGCTGACCTCGCCGCCATCCCGTTTCCGTCTTTCACGCGGGTCGCGCGCGGCCCGCGCCACAGGAGTATTGCCCATGTTCGACGCGCCCGGACTGCCCTTCGACACCGACCAGATGCTGGCCGGACTGAAGCCCTGGATCGAGACCGAGAGCCCGACCTTCGACGCCGCCGCGGTCAATCGCATGATGGATCTGGTGCAGCACGAACTGGCCGCGCTCGGCGCCCGGGTGGAGCGCATCCCGGGCCGCATGGGCTGCGGCGACAGCGTCCGCGCCGCCATGCCGCATCCGCGCCAGGGCGAGGGCGGCATCCTGCTGCTCGGCCACATGGACACCGTGCACCCGGTCGGCACGCTGGCGCAGCTGCCGTTCCGGCGCGAGGGCGGGCTCTGCTACGGGCCGGGCATCATGGACATGAAGGGCGGAAATTACGTCTATCTCGACGCGCTGCGCAAACTGCTGGCCGCCGGCATCGAGACGCCGCTGCCGGTGACCGTGCTGTTCACCCCCGACGAGGAGATCGGCACGCCGTCCACGCGCGAGCTGATCGAGGCCGAGGCGCGGCGCCACCGCTTCGTGCTGGTGCCGGAACCGGCGCGTCCCGACGGCGGCGCGGTGATCGGCCGCTACGCCATCGCGCGCTTCGACCTGCAGACCCGCGGAAGGCCGAGCCATGCCGGCTGGCAGCTCTCCGAGGGCCGCTCGGCGATCGCCGCGATGGCCGCCAAGGTGGCCGAGATCGAGGGCATGACGACCGAGGATTGCACCTTCTCGCTGGGCGTCATCCATTCCGGACAATGGGTCAATTGCGTCTCCTCGGTCTGCGACGCCGAGGTGCTGACCATGGCCAAGACGCAGGAACTGCTGGACGAAGGCGTGGCCAAGATGCTGGCGCTGAACTCCGACAAGGGCGAGGTGATCATGGAGGTCCGCCGCGGCGTCACCCGCCCGGTCTGGGAGCCCGACCAGCCCGGCACCATGGCGATGCTGCAGCTCGCCCAGGAGATCGCCGGCGAGATCGGCTTCGAGATCTCCGGTGCCTCGGCGGGCGGCGGCTCGGACGGCAACTTCACCGGGGCGCTGGGGATCCCGACGCTCGATTCCATCGGCGTGCGCGGCAAGGGCCTGCACACCCTGACCGAGCATATCGAGATCGAAAGCCTGGTGGAGCGCGCGCGCCTTGCCGCCGGGCTGTTCTGCCGGCTCGGGGCCTGACCCGGTGTCGGAGGCGCTGTCGCACAGCATGGAGATCGCCAAGCACGTGGTGGAGACCCGCCACGGCGTGGTGGCGGCGCAGCACCGGCAGGCGGCGGAGGCCGGCGCCGAGGTGCTGCGCGCCGGCGGCGACGCGGTCGATGCCGCGGTGGCCTGCGGTTTCGTCGTCTCGGTGCTGGAGCCGTGGATGTCGGGGCCGGCGGGCGGCGGCGCGGCGATGCACTGGCGCGCCGGGACCGGGGAGGCGCATGCCCTGAATTTCGGCATGAAGGCCCCCGCGGGGCTGCGGGTGGAGGATTTCGCTTTGTCCGGCGAGGGCGTCGCCGACGACCTCTTTCCCTGGGCCCGGGTGGTCGAGGACCGCAACGTGCGCGGCGCCCGCGCGGTCGCCGTGCCGGCGATGGTCGACGGTCACGCCGCGGCGCACAAGCGCTGGGGCCGGCTGCCCTGGGCCGAGCTGCTGGCGCCGGCGGTGGCGCAGGCCCGGCGCGGCATGGCGCTCGACTGGTACGCCACGCTGATCGTCGCCACCGCGGCCTCGGACCTCGCCCGCGACGACGACGCGGCGGCGATGTTCCTCGGCCCCGACCGGCTGCCGCGGCCCTACGGCTGGACCGCGCAGGCCGAGGCCCGGATCGACCAAAGCCGGATGGCCGACAGCCTCGACACGCTGGCGCGCGAGGGCGCGGCGGCGCTGCATGGCGGCGATCTCGGCGCGGCGCTGGCGCGCGATGTCCGCGACAAGGGCGGCTATCTCAGCCGCGACGACCTCGCCCGCCACGGCGCCCGCTTCGAGCCGCCGCTCGCGGTGCGGGCGCGCGACGCGCTCTACCACGTTATGCCGGGGCTGACCGCCGGGCCGACCTTCGCCGCGGCGATCACCGCGCTCTCGGCCGACGATCTCGGCGATCCGCGGCGCGCCTACCCGGCCTATGCCCGGGCGCTGGCCGCCGCCTATCGCGACCGGCTGGCGCGCATGGGCGCGGCCGGCGAGGTGCCCGAGACCCCGGGCTGCACCACGCATTTCTCCGTCGTCGACCGCGACGGCAACATGGTGGCGCATACCCAGACGCTGCTGTCGCTGTTCGGCGCGCGCATCGTGTCGCCCGAGACCGGCTTCCTGCTCAACAACGGCATCATGTGGTTCGACCCCGAGCCGGGGAAGCCGAACTCGCTGGGCCCCGACCGCGCCTGCCTGATGAATGTCTGCCCGGTGCTGGGCGAGGCCCAAGGCCGGCGCTTCGCGCTCGGCGCGTCGGGCGGGCGCAAGATCCTGCCCGCGGTGACCCAGATCGCCTCCTTCCTCGGCGATCTCGGGCTCGACCTGCAGGGCGCCTTCGACCAGCCGCGCATCGACGTCTCGGGCGGCGCGGCGATCGTCGCCGACGACCGCCTGCCGGCCGAGGTGCAGGAGGCGCTGGGGCAGGTGGCGCCGGTGACCGCGGTGCGGCGCACGCTCTTGCCCTATCCGTTTGCCTGCCCGGCAGCGGTGCTGCAGGACGGTGCGCGCCGTTTCGGCATGACCGAAGTGATGACCGCCTGGGGCGACGCGGTGGCCGAATAGTCCGGCGCTGCCCGGGATCGGCGCTTGTGCCCGGTCCGCGGGGCTGCTAATGGCGCGACGTTCAATCCCGCAGGCGGGGTCGGGCGGCCCGGGGGAGACATCCCCGGACGTCCACCGGTTGGGGCTCCGGCCCCCTCAACCCCGCCAAGGCGCAAACCGGAAAGGAAAACGGCATGGCTCTTCCCGAGTTCTCCATGCGTCAGCTGCTCGAAGCTGGCGTGCATTTCGGCCACCAGACGCAGCGCTGGAACCCCCGCATGGGCGAGTTCATCTACGGCGCGCGCAACGGCATCCACATCATGGACCTGACGCAGACCGTGCCGATGCTCGACGCGGCGCTGAACGTCATCCGCGAGACCGTCGCCAAGGGCGGCCGGGTGCTGTTCGTCGGCACCAAGCGCCAGGCCCAGCAGCCGGTGGCCGATGCCGCCGAGCGCTGCGCGCAGTACTACATGAACCACCGCTGGCTGGGCGGCACCCTGACCAACTGGCAGACCGTGTCGCAGTCGATCCAGCGCCTGAAGACCATCGACGAGCAGATGGCCGCCGGCGCCGAGGGCCTGACCAAGAAAGAGCGTCTGGGCATGGAGCGCGAGCAGGCCAAGCTCGAGGCCTCGCTGGGCGGCATCCGTGAGATGGGCGGCCTGCCGGACCTGCTCTTCGTGATCGACGTCAAGAAAGAGCAGCTGGCCGTCGCCGAGGCCAAGAAGCTGGGCATCCCGGTGGTCGCCATCGTCGACACCAACTGCTCGCCCGAGGGCATCGACTACATCGTGCCGGGCAACGATGACGCGGCCCGCGCCATCGCGCTCTACTGCGACCTCGCCGCCCGCGCCGCGCTCGACGGCATGTCGGCGCAGATGGAAGGCGCCGGCGTCGACATCGGCGCGCTGGAAGAGGCCCCGGTCGAGGATGCCGTGGCCGAGGCCGAGGGCGGCGCCCAGGCCTGATCGGGTCCGGCCGGACCGGCGGCGCGGGGGCAGGGGCCTTCCGCCCGCCCCCTTTCGCCAAGCCGGTCCGGCCCCCATATCCGCTGTCGCAGGCGCGACACGCTCCCGTGACATCAGGCGGCGTATGAGACCGGCCCGACCCGCGGTCCGGCTCCGCCGCCGAGCTTAGACAGACAGACGAGGAGAGCCGACATGGCGATCACTGCCGCACAGGTGAAAGAACTGCGCGAGATGACCGGCGCAGGCATGATGGATGCCAAGAAGGCGCTGACCGAGACCGACGGCGACATGGACGCGGCGGTCGACTGGCTGCGCACCAAGGGCCTGGCCAAGGCGGCCAAGAAATCCGGCCGCACCGCCGCCGAGGGCCTGGTGGCCGTCAGCGTCGAGAACGGCACCGGCGTGGCCGTCGAGGTAAACTCCGAGACCGACTTCGTCGCCAAGAACGCCGAGTTCCAGAAGCTCGTTTCGCAGATCGCCGACAAGGCCACCGGCGTCGACGACGTCGAGGCGCTGAAGGGCGCCGATCTCGGCGGCAAGACCGTCAACGACGCGCTGACCGATGCCATCGCCAAGATCGGCGAGAACATGTCGGTGCGCCGCATGGCCAAGGTCTCGGGTGAGACCGTCGCGACCTACGTGCACAACGCCGCCGCGCCGAACATGGGCCAGATCGGCGTGCTGGTGGCGATGACCGGCGGCGACGAGGCGTTCGGCCGCCAGGTCGCCATGCACATCGCCGCGGCCAACCCGGCCTCGCTCGGCGAAGCCGATCTCGACCCGGCGGTGCTCGAGAAGGAGCGCCAGATCCAGATCGACATCGCGCGCGAGTCGGGCAAGCCGGAGCAGGTCATCGAGAAGATGATCGAGGGCCGCATGAAGAAGTACCTGGCCGAGATCACCCTGCTGGGTCAGGCCTTCGTCGTCGACCCGGACAAGACCGTGGCCCAGGCCGCCCAGGAGGCCGGCGCCGAGATCACCGGCTTCGTGCGGCTCGCCGTGGGCGAGGGCATCGAGAAGAAGGAAGAGGACTTCGCCGCCGAGGTCGCCAAGGCCGCACAGGGCTGAGGCACCACGCGACGCGGCAAACGTTTGGAAGCCGCCCCGAGGGGCGGCTTCCTTGCCGTTCGGCCGTCAGGCCGGACAGTGCCGGTTCTGGGTGCAGGCACCGTGGGACCCGACCGACCCCGGAGACATTGGGGATGAGCAAACAGGGCCGGTCGGACCCGCGACACACGGATGAAAATGCATCCAGGCGCCGCTCTGGCATAATGCCGGGAGGCCCCTCAGGGCCCCGATATTACGGGGATGAGGTCCTCCTGTCCCATGGCCGGTAGGCCACTCACTCTCGGAACAGGTGCATCATGATCGGTGACCCGAGGTAAGGGAAAGTCTGGAATCCCTGACCTGCGGCAGAAAAGAGCCTGACCAATTCGCGCTCCGTTTAAAAGCGGACTCGAAACCAATTCAAAGGTCGGGGTTGTACATTTGGTTTTGGACGGTCGCCTTCATCACCGCCTGTGCGGTGGTCTCGACGTTCAGCGCTTCCCGGGCCAGCCGCAGATGTTTTTCCACCGTGGCCTGGGTCAATCCGAGAATCTGCGCGATATCCGCCGTGGTCTTGCCGGCGCCCACCCATTCCAGAGCCTGGCGCTGGCGCGGCGTGAGCGCCTGGTTGGCTGGGCGGTGGGGCAGGGTGAGGATTTTCAGGTGGACGATGTTGTTCATCAGCACGATGGCGCGGCCATTCACCTGCCAGAGCGCGTCGACATCGTCGTGGCCCAGCCCGCGCCGGGCGGTCAGGGCGATGGCGCCCTTGCCGCGGCTCGACATCGAGCGGAAGCTGATCGAGTAGCCGGCGACCACATCGTGCTTGCGATTGAATTCAAGGACTTCCTTTTCCTCGCGCGTGAGGGCGCCGGAGGCATGGCGCTGCCGCAGCAGGCTCCAGGAGCAGGCTCCGTCATTGGACAGCGCCCAGCGCACCATCGGGGCGTGATAATACAGCTTCCGGGTCAGAAATCCGTCCAGGTATTCGCGATCATGATTGCTGAAGACAACGAAATCATTCGGATCCCCGAGCGACGTGTCGGTGCGGAACATAGTGAATCCATAGATCAAACGGTCGAAGCCATATTCCAGCATGTTTGCACAATGCTGGGTCCACAACTTCTCCACGGAATCGGCATCCGTGAGAGCGTTGATCTTCTCCAATAGTCTCGGATCCATGCTTGATCCCGAAATCGGACCGCCCGTGGCGGCGGGTGTGAGCGGCACACCAACTGAATGCAGTAGTAAACTCTTCACGTGAAAAACAATATTCGGCAACACCCCCGAAAGTCCAGATGATTGGAAACGGTCGAAATCGCCCAGAGGTTGCTTTCATGCAAATGGATATAATTTCGGTAATTTCGTCAATTCGAATGACGCGCCGGAAAACGGCGGGTCGAATTCTCAGGCGTTCTCGGCCACGCAGCGGACATCGGGCAAATCGGCGCTGCGGTCGAACAGGATCGGCGTGCCATTGTCATGGACTGCGGGCATTCCGGCGACTTCGCGCAGGGTTTGCTGGCATTCCGCCAGCTTTTCCAACGGCACCTCGATCTCGATGATCTCGCTGGTGGAGGGGCCGTCATTGGCGGCGAGTGCGGCGGCGCCCAGCGTCACGAGTCCGGCGGCGGCGATGGCGAGGCGATGCATATCGAGGCTCTCCAGAATTCTGTGTTGCCACATAAACAATCGAGTCCGGGAAAAGTTTCCGGACAGCGCTGGACGGGTTGCCAAAGCGGGCCAGTTGTGAAGCGCTGCAGGACGGGAGCGCACCATGGCACGAACGCTGTTCATCACCGGCGCATCGAGCGGCATCGGCGCCGCCACGGCGCGCCAGGCCGCCGCGCAGGGCTGGAATGTCGGGCTCTTTGCACGCTCGCGCGACAAGCTCGACCCGCTGGCCGAGGAGATCGGGTCCGCCGCCACCGTGCTGCCGGGCGATGCCGGACGCCTCGAGGACCAGCAGGAGGCGCTGGCCGAACTCGCCGCGGCGCGTGGCGGCGTTGACGCGGCCTTCGCCAATGCCGGGACCGGGCTGTCGAAGGCCGGCACCGCCGAGGGCTACCCGGAAGAATGGCAGCGCCTCGTGCAGTTGAACATCCTGGGCGTTCTCTGGACGGCCAAGGCGGCGATGCCGCATCTGCAGGAGCGTGGCGGGCATCTGGTGCTGACCGGCTCGGCGGCGGGCCGGACGCATATCAAGGGCTCGATCTACTCGGCGTCGAAATGGTTCGTGCACGGCTATGCCGGCAATCTCGCCGAGGAGATGCGCGAATGGGGCGGCCGCTGCACGGTGATCGCGCCGGGCATGGTGGACACCGCGTTCTTCGACGAGCCGAAGCCCGACAAGCTGCAGCCGGAGGACGTCGCGGCGGCAGTCCTGCACGCGCTGGAAGCACCGGACCGCGCCACGGTGCGCGAGATCTTCGTCATGCCAACGCATTAGCGGCCCAAGGCGCAATTTACATAATATTGATTATCCGCCTTGCTTGGCGCCAAGTCACACACTGACCATGCGTGCGAGAAAGAGATGTTTCGGCGGGAACCTGCCGAGGCCGCGCGCCCTTCTGATCACAGGAGGATTGCATGACATCACACTGGTTCCGAACTCTATCCGGCGTCGCCCTCGCGCTGTTCCTGCACGGGCCCGCCGGCGCCGAGCCCGACTTCGTTCCCCACAGCTACAACGGCAAGCCGCCAATGCAGCGCGGCGCCGAGACCGTGTTCTCGCTGCCGGCCTCGGATTGCTCCGAGCGCGAATACGCGGCACGCGAGGTCAGCGACTGCTATCATGGCAACGATCGCAGCCTGCTGAAATCCACGCTGCTGGCCGAGCCCGGATGGGCCATCCGTTACCGCTTCAGCCTCAAGGTGGACCAGCCCTTCGTCTACCGCGGCGGGCCGAACCGCCGCAGCCTGCTCACCGTCGCGGATTGGCGCCGCGACGAGACGAGCCAGAACAAGCTCTATGCCATGCATCTCGATGCCGTGACCGGTCTGAGCTTTGGCGATACCACCTGCGCCGCGCCGCGCCAGCTGGCGCAATGGACCGATGTCGAGGTGCTGATCCGCTGGCACCGCCAGGACGGCCTGTTGCAGGTGCGCTGTGACGGCCGGACCGTGATCGCCCGCCGCGGCATCGACACCATCGTGCCGGCCGATTGCGCGGCGCCGTTCACCTACCATTGCAACCCCGCGGTGCAGCAGCCCGATCACCCGGTGGAGATGCGCCTGGGGCTTCTGCATCAGGGCTACGGTCCGATGGACCGCCGGCGCGGCCTGTCGCCCGAGGGGCGCATCCTGACCGCGCCAGTGACGGTGCGGGTGCGCGACATGGACGTGCGGCGCGTCCGGATCGCCGGCAGCTGATGCCTCGGGCCGGTTTGCATGATAAAGGCCGGGCACCCTGCCCGGCCTTTCTCCGTTCTGCCGCACCCGCTTACCAGAGCAGCGACTGGCTGCCGCCGAGCTTGGAATTGCCCAGCGGGCGATAGGCTTCGGCCAGGCGTGCCACCTCGTCATCCTCGAAGACCGACAGGTAGGCCTCGGCCCAGGCCAGTTCGAAGGATTGGATCTCGTCTTCGCCGGTCTGGTAGGTCTGCTTCTCGCCGGCCTTGGCCTCGACCAGATCGGGGGACTCCACCGCGCGGGTGGTGAAGCCGACGATCCGCGGGATCGCGTCCTCGCAGGCCGAGAAGATCTCGTGCCCCTGCTGTTCCAGCATGGCGGCGGAGACGACCAGCGGCGCCACGGCGTGCAGCTGGTAATGCAGCGCCCGCGGGCCGCGGTCCATCTCCAGCGGCAGCGCGCCGTCGGCATCGGCGGAACAGGCGATCAGCGATGCGGTATAGCCGCCCCAGCTGCTCAGCACGTCGTCGCCCGAGGCGCGGCCGATCGCCGTGGCGGCCAGCCCGGCCCAGGCGCGCAGGTTGTTGCGGCTGGCCTTGGGCGGCGCCTCGCCGTCGAAATAGGCCATCGCGGCGCGGCCGCGGTCGCGCAGCCAGGATTCGACCAGTTCGGCCCGGTCGGGATCGATCTCGCCGCTCTGTTTGGCCTGCAGATAGGCCAGCGCCATGCCGCCGATCCGCGACGGGCTCGAGATCCGCGCGTTCATGGTCTCAAGCTCGCTCAGCGCATCGGCCGCGGCCCAGACCGCCAGGGCATCGACCACGCAGGTGGCGGCCTCCGAGCCGTCCTCGGCATCCACCGCCTCGTTGGCGCGCGCCGCGAGGTCGGACACGAAATCGTCGATCGGCCCCAGCGCCTCGTTCACCGCGGCATTGGCCTTCTTGTCGAGGTCGGAGCGGTCCGCGCTGTCGTCGGTGTAGCGGCTGCCATAGGCAAGCGAGACCACGGGTTCGGGGACGTCCATGCAGGTCACGTCACCGGCCTGCGGGGCGCTGGCGCGGCTCTCCTGCTGCGCCCAGGCGGGGGCTGCGCCGAGAAGCGCAATGCCCGCCGCGGCGGTCGCTTGGGTGAAACGGCTCATCAGCTGTCGGTCCTTTCGTCGCTGTTCAACATCGGCGCGATGGCGCGCGCCTCGGCATTGCCCGCCCCTGCGGCGCGGCGCAGCCAGTCGCGCGAGGCCTCGGGGTCCTGGGCGGTGCCGATGCCGTAGGCATAGGCCCGGGACAGCAGCAGCATCGCCTCGGCATTGCCCTGCTCCGCCGCGCGCCGCAGGAGATCGGCGTACTGATCCAGTTCGGCCGCGCCGGAGGCGTCGTCCCGGACGAGCTTGGCGAGTTCGAGCTGGGCCAGCGGATCGCCCTCCTCGGCAGCGGCGCGGTAGACCTCCCGGCGGTCCACCCGGTCCTCGACCCGGGCGGCCAGTTCGGGTTCGACATATTCGAGAGAGGCCAACGCAGAGACCACCTGATCGGTTTCGGCAGTGCGGATCAGCTCCTCGTAGAGCGCCACCGCCTCCTCGATCGGCATCTCCAGCCGGCCCTCGTCCCGCAGGTCGAGCATGCGGCGCATGCCCGGCGCGTAACCGGCATCGGCGGCGCGCCGGTAGAGGGCGACCGCCTCGTCGAGGGGCGCGTCGCCCAGGCCGTGATCGAGAATGGCATCGGCCACTGCCACCAGCTCCCATTGCGGCCGGTCGACGGAGGCGCGGGCGACCTCGATCCAGTGCCGCGCGCCCTCGGCGTCGCCGACGTCGTTTAGCGTCAGCGCCAGTTCGAGCGCGCTGCGGCTGGAACAGTTCATCACCGTCCGGGCGCGGTGGACGTAATCCTGCCGCGCCTCGGCGGAGTCGAGATGCGGCAGCGCGAAGACCAGCGCGGAGAAGTCCCCGTTGCGCGCGATGGCGTCGCCATAGGTGGCGAAGGCGGCCGCCGCATCGGTCTCGGGATCGAGCCGCACCAGCGCGCGGATGGCATCGCCATTGCCCTCCGCGGCCAGCCGCGCCGCAAGGTCGAGCAGCCTCTGGCGGCCCTCCTCGTCGCGCTTGGTGGCGTCCTCCAGCAGGTTGATGACCATCGGGCCGGCTTCCGCCTCGCCGCGGGCTAGCGCGTCCTCCAGGTGGGCGATCGCCTCCTCGCGCCGTCCGAGGCGGAGATCCAGCTTGGCCTCGGCCACGCCGAGCCGGTCGCTGTCCTCGCGTGCCAGCCGGCGCAGCGCGGCGAGATCGGGCGCCTCCGGATGGTTGCGGGCGACCTCGAGGAAATTGGCGGTCGAGCGCGAACGCGCGTTGACGGCCTGGGCCTGCAGATGGGCGTAGAAGAGCGGGTCGCTGTCGGGCGCGATGCTGCGCAGATCACCGTCGCTGGGCGACAGCGTGGCATCGCTCGAGAAGGCCTCCATGCGGTCCCAATAGGCCGCGTTCTCGGGCTGCGGCGCCGAGGGACGGCGGCACAGGAAGGCGTCGCCCAGGGTCTGCATCGGTGCGGTCAGGCCCTCCGCCCGCACCGCGTAGCGCAGGTGGGAGGCCACCGTCTCGAAATCCTCCGGCGATGCGACATGGCGCAGTTCCAGATCCGCCAGACGGGTGCGGGCGGGCACGTGGCCGGGATCGATCGCCAGCGCCTTGCGGTACATCTCCATGGCCTCGGCCTCGCCGCCCCAGCGGCCGTCGCGTTCGAGGATCCGGTCGCCGAGCTGGAGATAGGCCCAGGCCGGCGGCTCGCCGGCGGCCAGCAGCCGTTCCAGCGCGGCGATGACCTCGGCGCGGTGCTCCGGCCCGTCGCCGGCGCGCCGTTCGAGGCGGACGAGACGGATCAGCGCCGTGCGGTCGCCCAGATCGGCGGCCTCGCGGTAGAGCGCCCGCGCCCGGTCGAGGTCGCGCGGCAGCAGCGCGCCGCGTTCGAGCTGTTCCGCGAAGGCCAGCATCGCGTAGGGCAGATCGGCATCGGCGGCCTGCTCGAGATGGCTCAGCAGGGTCTCGACGTCGCGGCCGACCCCCTCGGCATCGATGTGCAGCTGGGCCACGTTCCAGGCCGCGTCGGCGCCGCCGAGCCGGGCGCCGAGGCGGTACCAATCCTCGGCGCGGGCGAGGTCCTGCACCACCACGTCGCCCTTGCGGTAGCGCGTGGCGATGCGGCTGATGCGGTCGCAGACGGTGGCGTCGAGATCGCCCAGCATGGCCCCGAACCCCATCGTCACGGCGATGTCGGGGGCGATGGTCCAGTCCTCGATCTCGGTGCCGTCGGCGGTCAGCCCGGCCATCTGCAGGAGCGCGCCGGCATGGCCGGCATAGGCCGCGCGGCGCCAGTAGCCGATCGCCCGCTCGCGGTCGCGCTCGAAGCCGGTGCCGGCGGCCAGCATCTCGGCCAGGGTGACCATGGCGCCGCGGCTGCCGCCATCGGCGATCTCCACCAACCGGTCGAGAAGCCCGCTTTCCTCCAGCTCGGCGATGCGTCCGGCCGCCACCAGCAGGTCGATCTGGTCGAGCGCGCGGTCACGGGGACCGTAGCTCTCGACCTCGGCTTCGAGCCGGTCATAGGCCGCCACGATCGTGTCGAACCACCGTTCCGGAGCGTTGTCGCGCATCAGGCGCAGATCGCGCCGGATCAGCGCCACGGGCCGGTCGTCCAGCGTGCCGTCCCAGTCGCCCCAGCGCGCCTCGAGCTGGGCGGCGGTGGGGCGCGGGACGCAGACATTCTGGGCGGCAATCTCGGGCGGAGCGAAATCCACATCGACGGGCTCGGCCGAGGCGACGACCGGCGGGGTCAGGCCCAGCGCCAGCGCGGTCGCGAAACGGATCGGAAAACGGGTCATCTGACCTCCGGAACGGTGGCGGAAGAATTATTCGTAGACGCTGTCCATGGCGGACGCCTCGACCGCGTCGGGCGCTCCGCGGACCACGATCGTCGTCGCGGCGCCGCGCCGCAGGTCCACGGGGTCGAGCGCGGCCAGCGTCCGGTCGTCCTGGCGGACCTCGAAGGTCAGGGTCAGCGGCGCCTTCAGCCCGACGCCCTGGTGGCCGCCGGCCGCGACATCCGACAGGGCCTCGGTCTCGGCCTCGACGGCATAGAGATCGACCTCACCGGCCTGCGACAGGTTGTAGATCAGCAGATCGGCCTGGGCCGGCGAATCCTTCACCGCATCCTCGATCAGCGCCGGCGTCCCGCCTTCAGCGGTCCACGTGTAATGCTGGTTCGCGCCGACCTCGACGGTCGCGGTCTCGCCGCCGACCTCGATCTCCACCGTTCCCGGCGCGACCTCGGTATAGGCGGTCACGCCGCCGGCCACGGGGGCGAGCTTGGCGCCGTCGATCTCGGCGCTGCCGTCCTCGGGCAGGATCATTCGGAGGAAGGAGGCGTCGGGCGCCGAGGGCTCGGGATACAGGCTGTCATCCTGGGCCATGGCGGGCTGCGCCAGCGCCGCTGCTGCGGTTCCGAGAAGACCGGCGAAGGCAAAGGGTCGAATGGTCATGATTGCGTGCTCTCCGTTTCGCAGATGGCCAGGGACGCGTCGTCCGTGGCGGCTTGGTCGAAGCTCACTTCGACATGGGTGAAATCGGTCCGGCGCAGCGGCGCCAGCGCCTTGTAGAACCAGCGCGTCTGCTCGTAGCGGTCGGGGCGGATGATGGTGCTCTCGACCACGGTGGCGTCGCCGGCCCGGAAGGTGAAGGTGGCCTGGCGGCCGGTGGCCTCGCCGGAATCGGCGCGGATGGCGGTGTCGGGGCCCAACGCGCCCGGCGCCAGATCGGCGGCCAGCGTGCCGTCGGCCAGGATCTCGGTCTCCACCGGGCTGCACTCGTCGCGCACCGCGGCGATCAGTTCCAGCAGCGGCTCCTCGCCGAACTCGCCGAGATTGTTGTAGATCGGGTTTTCCCAGACGATCACGTCGGGGGGCGCCGCGCGGAAATCCTCGGACAGCAGATAGGAGGTCAGGCTGCCGTACTGGTTGCCGCCGGTGATGGCGTAGTTCGCCACCTCCATCTCGGCCGCCTCGGCGAGGAAGCCGGCGAAGTTGAAGGCCGGTTCGGCCGACATCGAGGTTCCGACCAGCGAGATCGGCGGCGCGCTCTCGGCATCGGCGAAGATGCCGCCCCCGGAATCGGCCTGGCCGGCGGCCTCGGTGACAAAGCCCTGGGTGCGCGCCTGCGGCAGGCTCTCGGCGCAATAGGGCTGGATCTGGCGCCGCATCGGAGAGGCGATGGACACCGGATCGGTGGCCCGGGTGACATGTTCGGTGCGCGGCAGCTCCGCCATGCCCGGCAGCGCCTCCAGCCGCTCGGCCACCGCCCGGGCGGCGGCCCGGGCACCCTCGGCCGACCAGTGGAAATCGCTGGCGATGAAGGGCAGTTCGGCGCCCTGCCCCGCTTCGCGCAAGGCCGCGACCGCGTCGACCGCGGCGATGCCGGCGCCTTCCAGCTTGCCGAGGAAATCCTGGTAGGCCGCATCGGCGAGCCGGGTCTCGTAGCCGTAGGTCGCGGCGCTGTCCGGCAGATGATCCGGCAGCGCGAGGCTCTTCGTGGGCACCGGCAGATAAACCAGCCTCGTGCCGCGCTGCGCCAGCGCCTCGGCCAGCCGGCCGACCGCCTCGGCGGCGCCCGCGGACAGCGGGTGGCTCATCCGCATGTCGAGGTTGAGCCGGTAGAAGACGCCGTCCCGCCCCTCGAGAACCGCCATCGGATCGGCCGTGGCCAATCCGGTGCAGCCATAATTCGACGCGGCGGCATCCGGGCCGCCGGCCTCGGCGTCGCTGTCCTGCGCCGCCGCGGCGCCGGCCAGCGTGCAGGCGAGCGCGGTTCCGGCAAGGATCGAAGTCGATCTGTTCATTGCATGTCCTTCCGTCCGGCCGTTTCGGAAAAACGGCCCAGTTCCGTTGCTCAGGGCTGGCTGTCGGACGCCTCGGCGCTCTCCGATCCGAGCCCGCGCAGCAGGTTCTCGGCCATCGTCCGGCGGCCCAGCGTCTCGGCGTTGCTGGCGACCTGGTCGAGCAGGCTGCGCATCTCCGCCTCGGTCAGTTCGGCCTCGCCCGACATCGACCGGGTGACCAGCGTCATCGCCGCCTCCTGGTCGCCGGCCTCGGCGCGTTCCAGAAGCAGGGACTGCGCCCGTTCGGGATGCCGGCCGAAGGGGCTGCCCTGCTCGTAGAAGCGGGCCAGCGCCTCGGAGGCATGCGGATTGCCGCGGATGGCGAAGGCGCGCAGCGCGTTCTCCAGGTGGTCGAGCCGCTTCTCCGACATGCCGTGATCGCCCCGTTCGAGGATCCGGATCAGCGGCCGCACGGCGTAATCGCGGTCGGTATAGGCGGCCGAGGCGAAGTACAGCGCGGCGTCGGGCAGCAGGTCGGGATCGTCGAGGGCGACGAGGCGCTTGCCATAGCGGAACGCCGCCAACCCGTCGCCGGCATCGGCGAGCCGCCGCATGTCCTGGAACGACAGCCGCTGGCCGGCCTGCATGCGCTTGCGCAGGCGCTGCAATTCCCAGGTCGGCAGATCGGTGGTGCGCTCGACACGGTTGTCGAAGGCCGCCACCGGCGCCGACCGCGGAAGGTCCGGGGCCAGCGGCGCCACCGGGGCCGCGGCGGCCGGCGCGGCCAGCACGGCGGAGAGCAGCAGCAGGGAGAACGGTTTAACCATGAATGATCTCCGGAGTTGCGGTTTGCGGGCGGTCCGAGCCCGGCGCGACCTCGCCGAGGTAGCGCACGGGGATTTCCCACAGCACGTAGCGCGGCGGGGTCTCGGCCAGGGCCGGGTCGGACAGCAGGGCCTGCATCGGGGCGAACGGCCCCTGCCCTTCCTCGGCCAGGTTCAGGATGTCGCGGCCCAGCGCCAGCTTGAGCGCCGGCGCAAAGCTCCAGTTCGGGTTGGCGCTGTAGCTGGTGCCGACCAGCACCGTGTCGATGGAAGCGGCCTCGGTGGCGAAGATGCCCCCGGAGGTGCCGCCCGCCTCCTCGGCCACGTAGGGCGTGACCCGCTCCGGTGCGAGGCCGATCTCGGGGGCCAGCGCCTCGGAGGTCACGAAGGAGACCAGGTCGCCCACGAATTCCTCGGGCCGGTCGGCGCGCCGGACGAACTCGGTCCCGCCCGGCTCGATGGCGTTTGAGGCGGCGGCGGCCTGCGCCACGGCGCGGGCCCCGTCCGGGGTCCAGTGGGTGTCGCGGGTCAGGAACACCGGCGTCTCGGACGCGGCGGCGCGCAGCGCCGGCCGGGCGTCGACATGGGCGATGCCGGCCGCGGCCAGGCCGTCGCGGAAGGCGGCATATTGCTCCGCCATGGCCGCGCCGGTCCCGTCCGGGCCGCGGTCGCGGTAGAGGTCGACCTTGGCGGGCAGCGGGATCACCACGAGTTCGGCGCCGTGCTCGGCCAATTGCGCCGCGACCGCGCGCACCTGCTCGAGCCCGGTCGCGATCTGCGCCGGCTCGGCCGGACGCATCTCCTCGTCGGTGAACAGCCAGCCGTCGCGGCCCACCGTCACCCCGGGCCGGCCTTCGCCGAGCCCCAGATAGCGCGCCGCGCCAAGCGCCGACACGGCCAGGTCGCGGTGCGGCTGTTCGGCGCTGTAGAGATCGTCGAGGGCTGCGGTGGCGCCGCCCTGCGCGATGTTCTCCGGCGTCTGCCCGAGGCCGTCCCAATCGCTGAAGATCGAGACGTTCACGTAGCCCGCATAGCCCAGGAAGAGCAGCGGCAGCGCGTATCGCGTGGCGGAGAGAAGTCGCGTCATGTCGGGGCCTAGAACTGGAAGTACAGGAAGGGCGAGAAGCTCTGCTCGGCGAGCTTGAGCACGGTGAGGCCGGCGATCAGCGTGATCACCGCGCTCGGCAGGAGCGTGTTGGCGAGGGTCACCGCGCCGCCGCCCATGCTCACCCCGGGCGTCGTGCGGACGGCCCGGCGGAAGGCCGGCTCCACCGTCGCCACGAGGAGCGCGAGGGCGAGGAAGACGAGGCTTTCGCGCGTCATCTCGAGCGCCGCGGCGCCGCCGAGGGCGATGCCGTTGAGCCCGGCCATGCCGGCCAGCACCGACCCGGCCTCGGGCACCGAGGCGGCGCGGAACATCGCCCAGCCCAGCAGCACCACCAGAAGCGTGCGCAGCAGCGCCGCGGGCGAGCGCGCCTTGGCCCAGCCGCTGTAGCGCTCGAAGGCGAGCCAGCCGCCATGCCAGGCGCCCCAGAGCACGTAGGTCCAGGCGGCGCCGTGCCAGAGCCCGCCCAGCACCATCACAATCATCAGGTTCAGGTAGGTCCGCACCGCGCCGGCGCGGTTGCCGCCGAGCGGGATGTAGAGGTAGTCGCGCAGCCAGATCGACAGCGAGATGTGCCAGCGCTGCCAGAACTCGGTGATCGACCGCGCCACGTAGGGCGTGTCGAAGTTCTCGACGAAGCGGAAGCCCAGCATCATGCCGAGGCCGATCGCCATGTCGGAATAGCCCGAGAAGTCGAAATAGAGCTGCATCATGTAGGCCACGGCGCCCAGCCAGGCCAGCGCCAGCGACGGGTCGGCCGTGCCGAAGGCGAGATCGGCCAGCGGCGCCACGGCATCGGCCAGCAGCACCTTCTTGGCCAGGCCGATGAAGAACCGCTCCATGCCGCTCGTGAACAGGTCCAGCGAATGGGTGCGGTGGCGGAACTGGTGCGCCAGATCCTTGTAGCGCAGGATCGGCCCCGCGATGAGCTGCGGGAACAGCGCGATGAAGGCCGCGAAGTCGAGCAGCGACACGCCGTCATCGGGGGCGTCGCCGCGATGCGTGTCGATCAGATAGCTGACCGACTGGAAGACGTAGAACGACACGCCGATGGGCAGCAGCACCTGCCAGTGCAGGCCGATGGCGTCGGGCGTGGTCCCGAAAAGGGCGGTCAGGCTGTCGAGGAAGAAGCCGAGATACTTGAAGACGCCGAGAACGCCGAGGCAGCCCGCCACCCCGATCCCGGTCCAGATCCGGCGCCGCCGCCCATCGCTGGCGCGGATCGCGCGGCCGACGAGGTAGGCCCAGATCGTGGTGCCGACGAGCAGCAGCAGGAAGTCCACCCGCCACCAGGCGTAGAAGACGTAGGATCCGGCCAGCAGCGTCGCCGATTTCCAACGCCAGGGCGTCAGGTAGTAGAGCGCGAGAAAGCCCGGCAGGAACAGGAAGAGGAATGTCTCGGACGAGAAGACCATGTCAGGCGCCTCCTTCCTCGGTGGGACCGCAGGCCGCGAAGGCCGCCGTCGCGGCATCGCGGCGCAGCGGGGCGTCGCTGCGCGCGGCGACGCGGTCGATCACCATGCTGGTGGCGCGGTCGTCGCGGCGGTCGCTCAGCCAGAGCGCGCTGTGCTGGTCGAGATCGCCACCGAAGAGCCGCGGCATCTGCCCGCCGAGATCGTTGCGCGCCAGCCGCAGCGTGGCGAGCTGGGAGCCGCGCAGGCCCTGGCGGTTCTTGGCGAAGCGGTTGCGCAGGACCAGGCCCTCGCTGCCCTCGTGCTGCGCGACGACGGCAAGGCCCGGCCCGACATTGCGCTCGATCGCGTTGCCCGACAGGATGAAGGCCCCGGTCTCGCGTACGGCGATGCCGGCGCCGCGGTTCCCCGCCACGCGGTTGTTGTCGAGCCAGATGCAGGCCGCGCCCTCGGCCAGGGTCAGGCCGGAGCCGTCGAAGCCGGTCACCTCGTTGTCCGCGAAGCGCAGGTTGCGGCTGCGGTCGTCGAGGCGGACGCCCTTGCCCTGGCCGTCGAGGAACCGGTTCCGGGCGATGACGCCGCCGCTCAGGTCGGAGGCGTGCAGCGCCTCGGCGCCCTGCGGCCGGCGGATCTCGTTGTCGTGCACCCGGGCATCGCTCAGCGCGTCGAGCCGCAGCGCGCTGCCGCGGTTGCCGATCAGGCGGTTGCCGCTGAATTCCAGATCGTCGAGATCGCGCAGGCTGACGGTTCTCAGATCGACGAACTCGTTGCCGGTGATCGCCCCGGCCGTGCCGCTGCCGAGCAGGCCACGCCCGCTCAGCGCCACGCCGCCGGTCTCGCGGCTGCCGCCATAGCCCAGATCGACGAAGCGGCTGTCCTGCAGGTGCAGGCTGCTTTCGCCCAGCCCGGCGATGAACGGGCGATAGCCCGCGATCCGCGGATGGCGCCCGCCCGAGGAGGCGACCTCGGCGCCGTCGAAGCGGGTGCGGCCGAGCGACAGCAGGAAGGCGCCCTCGCGCCGGTCGAGACGCAGCCGGTCGCCCGGGCCGAGGATCAGCTCGGCGCCCTGCAGCACCACGATGGGCCGGAGGGCGGTCACGGTGCCGTCCTCGGCCACCCGCAGCGTATCGGCGAGGCCCGCCGCCTCGGCGGCCGCCACCAGACCGGACAGGGTGGCCTGCCCCTCCTGGAGATAGAGGGCGCGGTCGGCGGCGTCGAGCAGGTCGGTCTGGGCCTGCCCGGTCCCCGCGGCGAGCTGCATCAGCGCCAGCCGGGCATCCGACAGGCTGAGCGTGGCCTCGGACTGCGCCGGCGCCGCGGCGGGGACGCAAAGCCCCGCCGCTAGCGCCGCCGCGGCGGCCCATCTGAGCAGACGCTCACGCACTGGCGCGGCCCCAGCGGCCGGGTTCGCCGGCCTGCGCCAGAGTGAGCTCGGTGCGGGTGTCCTGCGACAGCTCGATGGTGATCAGGCGCAGGTCGCTCTCGCCGTGGTTTTCGACCAGCATGGTCTCGCCCGGGCCGACCGAGAGATGCGCGCCGGCCGATTTCGGCCCGGTCTTGGAGCCGTTCAGCACCGCCGCCTCGCCCGAGACCACCGCCAGGATGGCGCCCGCCGGCTCGCCGCCGACGACCCGGAGCGCGCGCCCCGAGGGCACGTTGTGGGCCGCGACGTCGTTGCCGCCCAGCGGCGAGGTCTCGCGGTGCGTCATCACCTCGCGGCGGTTCTCGGCCTTCAGCTTGTTGACCGCGTCCTTCACCATCTGGGCGTGGGCGTGGTTGGTGACGAGCAGCGCGTCGGGCGTGTCGACGACGATCAGATCCTCCATGCCGATCACCGTCACCAGCTTGTCGCCGGCCCGGATCAGCGAGTTGCGGGTGTCGAGGGTGACCACCTCGCCCGACTCCACGTTGCCGGATTCGCTCTTGTCGCCGATCGAATGGATCGCGGTCCAGGCGCCGACATCGCTCCAATGCACCGAGGAGGGCGCCACCGCGACGCGGTCGGTGCGCTCGAAGATCAGCCGCTCTGTGGGCTCGTTCTCGGCGTCGGCGAAGGCCTCCGCCCCGAGGACGTGGCCATGCGCCACCGGGCGCGCCGCGGCATGGGCGGCCCGGACCGCCGCCAGCGTGTCGGGCGCGTGCCGGGCGAACTCGTCGATCAGGATGTCGGCCCGCATCATCGAGATGCCCGACGCCCAGAAGGTCTCGCCGCCGGCCACCAGCGCCTCGGCATGGGCGAGGTCCGGCTTCTCGACGAAGCGGGCGACGCGCGAAATGTCGCTCATGCCCTCCAGCGCGGTGCCGGCGGTGATGTATCCGAAGCCGGTCTCGGGGCTGCGCGGCACGATCCCGAAGAGCACGATCCAGCCGTCGCGCGCCGCCTGGCGCGCCGCCATCACGGTGTCGCGCATGCTGCCCTGGATGCGGTGATCCGACGGCAGCACCAGCAGCAGCGCCTCCGGATCCGTCTCAGCCAGGTGCAGCGCCGCGGCGAGGACGGCGGGGCCGGTATTGCGGCCCTTGGGCTCCCCGATGAAGCGGCCCGCGACGTCGATCTCGCCCAGCTGCTTGAAGATCAGCTCTTCCTCGGACGCGCTCGCGACGAGCAGCGGGTCGTGGTATTCGGGACCGCGGTGGCGCAGCGCGGTGTCCTGCAGGAAGCTCGGGCTGCCGGTGCCGTCGATGGGCTGGAACTGCTTGGGTTGGTGCACCCGCGACATCGGCCAGAGGCGGGTCCCCATGCCCCCGGAGAGAACGATCGGGTGGATCTTTTGGTCACTCATTTTCAGCTCCATCGGTTTGGGTATCCCCGGCCAAGAGCGGCCGAATGTTGCGGGTCCACTGCGCCTCGGCGGTGTCCCCGATGGTCTCTCCGGCCGCGATGACCGGCCCGAACGGGGCCAGCGGATCGCGTGGCACGGTCAGCGCCGCCACCTGGCCCACCGCGTCGTCGGGCAGTGCGGTCGCGGGTTCGAGCAGCGCGCGCACCGGTGCGTCGACCTCGAGCGCCCCGGGCGGGCGGAAGCTCTCGTCGAGCCGTGCGCTGAAGGACGCACCGCCCGAGAGCTCGACATCGACACGGCCGGCACGCTGGACCTGGAACAGCAGTTCCTGCGGCAGCCGGGCCTCCACCATCAGCGGAGCGTCGGGATCGGCCACGGCGACCACCGGCTCCCCGGCGAGCACCGTGCTGCCCTCCTCGACGCCGACCGGGCGGCCGGTGCAGTCGCAGGGCATGGCGACCGAGAGGGTCTCGCCGTCCACGGTGTCGATGGCGTAGAGCACCTCGCCCTGCGGCGCCTCGAGATCGAGGAAGGTGATCTGGCCGTCGGCGGTGGCGCGCATGGTCTGGCCCTGGGGAATGACCCGCCCCGGGGCCGCGATGGCGGTGGTGAAGAGCTGCGACTGCGCCATGCCGACGGCGATGGCGATCAGCGCCGCGGTGGCGCCGAGGACCAGCAGGCTGCCGACGCCGCTGCGGAAGCGCTGCCCGAAGGTCGGCTTCGGCGCCGGGCTCTTGGCGCCGCGGGTCTCGGCGAAGGCGCCGGCGCGGATCACCGAGCCCGAGGCGGTGAGATCGCCGGAGATGTAATCGCCCAGCACCTGGCGCAGCTGCGGCGCATGCTCGCCGGTGGGTTCGGTGAAGGCCAGGTGCATGCGGTTGTCGCTGAGCACATGCACGCGCACCGAGGGCGTCAGGACGAGCTGGTAGCCCGGGAAGTCGAAGATCAGCCGGGCGATGCCCTCGCCGTCGTGCAGCGCCGGGTCGATCAGCCCGCCGACCTCGGCGCCGACCATCGACAGGCCCTCGCCGGCATAGCGCCGGCCCTCGACCGTGACCGAGAACGGGATGTCCAGCATCGGGTATTCGTTGCCGCCATGCAGGGGCGCCGGACGCTCGGCGGCGTCGGCCGCCGGGTCTGAACCTTGGGGAAGGGTCATCGGATGCGTTCCTGTGTTTGGGATCAAGTGAAGCCGAGGAGCACGAGCACGCCGACGGTGAGCCAGCCGAGGGCAAGCACGTGCATGTAGGTCGAAGAGGCGGCGCGCAGGCGGGCGCCGATCGGCTGGCGGACGGCCGCGGCGGTGCCCGCCTGCCGGGTCCATTTCTGCCGGTCGAGGCGGAACAGCGCCCAGCTCTTGATCGCGGCGCCGCTGATCTGGCCGAAATAGAGCAGCGCCGGATAGACGATCGGGAAGCCGCCGCCGCGGAACACCGAGAGGGCCCAGCAGAACAGGTACCGGGTGAACATCACCCAGGCGATGTAGGCCGGGATCACCGCCGGCGTGGCGAAGATCGCGGTGAGCAGGATGGCGATCGGCCCCGCCAGGGTGGTCCAGATCGACAGCCGCTGGTCGACGATCGACCACCAGGTGAAGGCGCCGATGCGGCGCGGGCCGAGCGCCACGGCGCGGCCATTGGTGCGCAGCATGTTGCCGAACCAGCGCCGCATCAGGGCGAAGGCGCTCTCGAAGAAGCCCGGCATCGGCTGGCTCTCCATGGAGAGCGAATGCACGTCGGGCAGATAGGTCATCCGGTAGCCCCGCGACAGCAGCCAGTACCAGGTCGACTTGTCGTCGCCGGTGAGGAAGTTGACCCGGCCGAGCCGCCAATGGTCGATATGGTCCGACTGGACCTGGGCGATGAAGCCCGGATCGGTGGCGAGATCGGCGCGGAACACCGACATGCGCCCGGTCAGGGTCAGGACGCGGCCGCCGAAGGCCATCGAGCACATCATCATCTGGCGCTGCATGAAGCGCAGGTCGAACCAGTGCCGGAACAGCGGCTCGGGGATCTCGACGCGCTCGTCGGTGGTCAGGGCGCCGATGCCGGGATCGGTGAAGAACGGCGCGGCGCGGTCGACGATGTCGCGCGGCACGCAGCTGTCGCCGTCGACGAAGACCAGCACGTCGCGCGGCGTCGGCGCCTCGCGGCGCAAGAGCCGCAGCGACCGCGCGATGGCGTCGCGCTTGCCCGATCCGGGGATCCGGTCGATCACCAGCTTGACGTTCGGCATGGCGTGCCGGCGCGCCTCCCAGAGATCGCGGATCACCCGGACATCGGCGCCGTCGACCACCGAGGCCACGATGGTGCCGCCCCCCGCCGCGGCATGGGCCGCGGCGAAGATGGTGTCGTAGACGCGCGTGGTGACCTCCGGGTCGATCTTGAAGGTGGTCACCATGAAGTAGCCGTGCGCGGGGACCGGACGCGTGGCATAGGCCGCCTCGGCCCGGCGGCGCCGGCGCGGATAGACCCAGCGCAGGTAGGCCAGCGCCCGGACGAAGTTGATCCCCGCCCAGGAATAGCGCCAGGTCCCGATCAGCCCGAGCGTCACCAGCGCCGCTTCGGCGCCGGCGAAGCTGCGGGTGGTGACCGCGAGGGCCAGCACCGCACAGAGCGCGAGATATGCCACATGCCCGATCATCGCGCGATCACCAGCAGATGCCCTGGTAGCCGGCGCCGGAGACGCGCTCGGGGTCGATCCGCGTCAGGTCGACGATGCGCCGGCCATCCGCCCGCTCGGCGATGCGCTCGCGCACCTCCGGGTAGCGGTTGCCGACAACGATCACCTCGGAGCGCTCGATCAGCGTGTCGAGATCGGTCTCCATCCGGTTGGCGAGCCCCGGCACCACGGCGTTGCCCCGGCCCTCGGCGGCGGCGTCGTTGGCGAAGGCGGTGGCGACGAAGGGGTCGTAGATCCGGACCTCCTGCCCGCTCTCGATGAGCCGCGCGGCGAGATCGGCCAGCGGGCTTTCCCGCAGGTCGTCGGTGCCGGCCTTGAAGGACACGCCGACGAGGCCCACGGCCTTCTTCGCCGCAGAGGCGATCATGCCCTCGGCGCGCTCGATCTGCGCCGTGTTGGCGGTGAGGATGGCGTCGAGGATCGGCGTCTCGACGCCCTTCTGGCTGCCCACCGCGCGCAGGGCGCGCACGTCCTTGGGCAGGCAGGAGCCGCCGAAGGCGAAGCCCGGGCGCAGGAAGGCCGGCGACATCGCCACCTTGTGGTCGGATTGCAGGATCCCCATCACCTTCTGGCCGTCGAGCTCGTTGGCCTTGGCAATGTTGCCGATCTCGTTGGCGAAGCTGATCTTGGCCGCGCGCCAGGCATTGGAGGTGTACTTGACCATCTCCGCGGTGCGGATATCGACCTTGTGCATCTCGCAGGGCAGATCGGCGTTGATCTCGCTCAGGATCGCCTCGGCCTCGGGGTCGAGCGAGCCGAAGACGATGAGCCCGGGATCGGCGTAATCCTCGATGGCGGTGCTCTCGCGGAGGAATTCCGGGAAGTATCCGACACCGAAATCGGCGCCCGCGCGCTTGCCGGAGGCGGATTCAAGCGTCGGGATGCAGACCTCCTCCATGGTGCCGGGCACGATGGTGGAGCGCATGATGACGGTGTGATGGGCGTCCTTGGCGGCGATGGCGCGGCCGATATCCTCGCAGACCGAAACCACGAATTTCAGCCCCACGGACCCGTCCGGGGCGCTCGGGGTGCCGACGCAGCAGAACGACACGTCGGTCTCAGCCACCGCCGCCTTGCCATCGGTGGTGGCGCGCAGGCGGCCCGAGCCGACGACCTCGGCGAGAAGCGCATCGAGCCCCTTCTCGACGATCGGCGGGCGCCCTTCGTTCAGACCGTCGACCTTCGCCTGGTCGACGTCCACGGCGATCACCTCGTGGCCGTCCCGGGCCAGGCAGGCCGCGGAGACCACCCCCACATAGCCGATGCCGAAAACGCTGATGCGAGCCATTCGATTGTCCTTCTCATTCCGGGGCACGCCCCCGCGGGGGCGGCGCGTTTGAAGTCCTGTGCGAGAGGGGTATCTGAGCGAATCCAGAGACTTGAGTCGGGACGGTTGCTGATCGGCGGTGGGAATTTGCGCACCGCTTGAGAGCCGCCTCCCGACCTATCGTGGGAAAATTCCGACATCCGGTCCCGGGCCGCCTGCGCCCCTGCCCCGGCACGAAAAAAAGCGCCCCGCGCGGTGCGCGGGACGCCATCGTCCGGTTGCGTCGTGCCCGGGGGGCCGCGCGTCAGTCGAGCCAGCCCCGCGCCATGGCGTGGCGGATCAGCGCCCGGCGATCGGCCAAGCCGAGCTTGGTCATGGCCCGGGCGCGCTGGGTGTCGACGGTCTTCACCGAGACCCCGAGCGATTCCGCGATGCGGGTCGCCGGATCGCCCTGCGAGACCAGCCGAAGCACCGATTCCTCGCGCGCGCTCAGGGTGGCGCGGCCGTTCCCGGCATTCAGGATCAGCCGCCGGCCATAGGCCTTGTCGACATAGGAGCCGCCGGCCGCCACCACGCGCATCGCCCGCACGAAGGTCGCGGGCTCGGCGCTCTTGGGCAAAAAACCCCGCAGGTTCAGTTCGATGCAGAACTGCGCCAGTTCGATCGAGGGCCGCGAGGCGAAGGCCACGAACTGCATGTCGGGCCGGTGGCTGCGGGCCTCCTCGATGAAGGCGTCGAGACGCGGGATCTGCAGCGGATCGAGGACCGTGATCGCCGGGTCGACGCGCTGCAGGGTCAGCAGGTCGGGCGGGCCGAAGCGCGCGTCGAGCGTGTTCGCGACGCTCGGATCGCTGCGCAGCAGATCGGCGACGGCTTGCGCGAAAATCGGCGCCGCATCGGCGATCAGGATCCTGAGACCGGGGGATACGCCCCCTTCGGATTCAAACATGCCATCCGTGCTCGCTGGCATGCGACACGAGTCCGGCACGGCCCTGGAGGCCGAGCTTCGCCAGGCCGCGATAGGTATGGGTCTCGACGGTCTTCGGGCTGATCGAAAGGTCGACGGCGATCCGCTTGGCCGGCAGACCCCGCGCCACCGCGAAGAGCACCACCTTCTCGCGGTCCGACAGCCCCTCGGTCCCGGCCTGGGTCAGTCCCGTGCTGGCTTCGGCGAGCGATCCGAACCGCCCGTCGACGAAGAGACCGCCATCCGCGATGGCATCCACCGCCGAGACCAGCTGCTCCAGCCGCAAGCCCCGCGACAGCACGCCGGCAAACTCGGCGCGCAGGCAGTGATGGGCCAGGCCGGCCTCGCTCTGGGGCAGCAGCGCGACGCTCTCATGGTCTCCGAACCGCTCGAGATGCCGGGCCCGCACGTCCTCGGGGTCAAGCTCGCAGGCGGCCGGATCGAAAATGACCAGATCGGGCCGGATTGCGACAGAAACCTGCGCCGGATCGCCCGCCACGACCCCTTCGCAATCAATCCCCGGTTCCGCTTCCAGTCGCCGTGCAATGGTATCCGTCAGAATGGCGCAATTGTCTGCCAGCAAAATTCGCGTTCTGGCCGAACTTGGCTGTCTCAAGGCGATCTCCACCATTTTGTTATTATCTGCGCGCCGCCGTGATCCCCCGCCGCGCCAAGGCCAAACATTTGCGGCGGAAAGATGATCCTGCCAAATTGTCGGAATCTTTAAAAAAAATTAAGGAACCGTTATTAAGCAACTGAAACTTATAAATAAAAAATTTAGCAATTTCGGGTCTGTAGGGCCTCCTAGCGCGCTGACGGCACAAGGCAAATTTTCTCTCCTTCTCGCCATCATTGCGCCTCACAAATTTGGTTTCAATCACAGGTAGTGCGGGCCACCCGATCATCGCCGTGCCGATGGCTGCGGAAAGGCCCTCGCCCGGACCATTCTGAAGGACACTACCCGAGCCATGCCCGACCCCGCCGCGTCCCCGCGCCCCGTTATTCACGTCACCGCCGATATCACCAGTTACGCGCTGCAACGCACCATCGACACCGCGCCGAGCGGCGCCACGATCGAATTGGGAACCGGCTATTACGGCCTGTTGCGGCCGCTGCGGATCGACCGCGACGACATCGCCATTGTCGGCGCCGGATCCGGCGAGACCGTCCTCGGCGCCAAGCAGCTCGACGGGCCGGCCATCGTGATCGGCAGCCAGGACCAGGGGCCGAAGCTCGGTCTCGCCGGCGACGCCGCCGAGGGCAGCCGCAAGATCGCCGTGGACAGCGGCCACGGCCTCGCCGCCGGCGACTGGATCGAGGTGGTGCGCGCCAATACGCCGGACTTCTACGACGAGATCGGCGATACTCTGTGGCAGAAGGACAAGAGCCCGCTGCGGACCTCGCTGGTCCAGGTCGAGGCGGTCGCGGGCGACGAGATCACCCTGGCCACCGGGCTGCATTTCGATTTCGTCGCAGAGGAAAGCCATCTGCGCCGCGTCGATCTGGCCGAGGGCGTCACCCTCGGTGGGATCTCGGTCGATTACGGCCTCGGCCGCGCCGAGCCCGGCCGGTTCGAGAACACCCTGCCCGAGTTCCACCGCGACGCGGTGATCGAGGTCGCGGGCACTGCGGGCCTGCAGCTCTTCGACATCGCCGCCGACGACGTGCCGTCCCACGGCCTCAACGTCGCGCTCAGCAGCGGTCTGAACGCGGATTCGCTGTCGTTCGGCGGGGCCCATAACCGCGGCCCCGGCGGCAACGGCTACGCCGTGCAGCTGCGCGACGTCTTCGACAGCCAGCTCACCGGTCTCAGCGACAGCGGCATGCGGCATTCGGTGACCTTCGCCTCCTACCAGTCCGCCGTCGGCAACGTGGTCCACATCGCCGAGACCGACCGCGACGTGAACTTCCACGGCGGGCGCGACCACGGCAATGTCGTGCGCGTCGACCGGATGATCCGCGATGCCGATCTCGACCACATGTCGCCCAGCGTCTTCTTCAATTCCGGCACCTCCTACGGCGCCCCCACCGATGCCGGGGCCAACCGGGTCGAGATCTCCGAACTGGTCGGCTCGCGCCGGTCCGACGTGGTCAGCGGAACCTCCGGCAGCGACCGGCTCGACGGCGCCCGGGGCGACGATTGGCTGAGCGGCGGCGATGGCGACGACGTTCTGATCGGCGGCGATGGCGACGACCTCCTCTTCGGCGGCGCCGGACGCGACGTGGCGATCTATGCCGGCAGCATCGACGCGTACGACGTGACCCGGGCCGAGGATCACCTGCTGGTGCGGGGCGGCGTGGGCCGCACCGACACCGACCGGGTGGCCTCCGACATCGAATGGCTGCTCTTCGACGATGCCGCGCTGCGCGGGTCCGACGGCGCCCGGATCGCCCGCTCCGAGGTCGAGGATTTCTTGAGCGAGCCGTCGCGCTGGTCCCCCGCCGCCGGCACCTGGCAGTCCGGCAGCGAGACCCCCGCCGACGAGGCCCCGGAACCGCCCGCGGCGGGCGGCGGGGACGAGGCCGGGGGGCCCGACGCGCCGCGCGTGGTCGTTCCGGAGACCCCGGCCGAGCCCGCGGCCCCGCTCGCGCCGCCCGCGGGATCCGAGCCGGAGACCCCCGAGGCGTCGCCCCGGGCGGATCCCGCGATGCCGGAGACCGAGCCGCCTGCCCCGCCGGAGCCCGCGCCCGAGACGCCGCCGGCCGAACCCGCCCGGCCCGTCCCCGGCCTTCCAGAGGCCCCCGGCACCGGCGCGGCCGTCATCGAGATCCTCGAGGGCACCGAAGACAAGGACGTCTTCCACGTGGTGACCGAGGGCACGGTGGTGCGCGGCTACGGGCAGTGGGACGTGGTCTGGACGCAGGTCGATTTCGCGATGTCCGACGATGTCGAGAAACTGGTTCTCGACGGCACGGGCGCGATCCATGGCAGCGGCGGCGCCAACGACAACATCCTGATCGGCAACGGCGCCGGCAACCGGCTGTCGGGCGGCGGCGGCGACGACCGGATCTGGGCCCGGCGCGGCGACGACACCCTGGAGGGCGGCGCCGGCAACGATTTCCTCGACGCCGCGCGCGGCGACGACCTGCTCTTCGGCGGGCTGGGCCGCGACACGCTGGACGGCGGCAAGGGGGCGGACACCTTCCTCTACCGCGACACCGCCGAAAGCGCGCCGGACGCGGCCGACCGGATCACCGATTTCGAGACCGGCATCGACCGGCTCGACCTGTCCGCGATCGACGCCGATACCGCGCAGGCCGGCGATCAGGCCTTCGCGTTCGGCCGTACCCTGTGGCGCGACGGCGACGTGCTGCTGGGCTCGGTCGACGGCGACGACAGCCCGGATTTCGCCATCGACCTCGGCAGCGCGGCCATCGCCGCGGACGACATCATCCTCTGACGCAGACGGCCCGGGAGCCAGCGCTCCCGGGCCGTCCGGTTCAGGGGTCGGAACGAGCGATCAGAAGAAGGCCTGCAGCCCGGTCTGCGCGCGCCCGAGGATCAGCGCATGCACGTCATGCGTGCCCTCGTAGGTGTTCACCGTCTCGAGGTTCACCATGTGGCGGATGACCTGGAACTCGGCCGAGATGCCGTTGCCGCCATGCATGTCGCGGGCCATCCGCGCGATGTCGAGCGCCTTGCCGCAATTGTTGCGCTTGAGGATCGAGATCATCTCGGGCGCGGCCTTGGCCTCGTCCATCAGGCGGCCGAGGCGCAGGCTGCCCTGCAGGCCGAGCGCGATCTCGGTCTGCATGTCGGCGAGCTTCTTCTGGAACAGCTGGGTCTGGGCCAGCGGCCGGCCGAACTGCTTGCGGTCGAGCCCGTATTGCCGCGCCGCGTGCCAGCAGAACTCGGCCGCCCCCATGGCCCCCCAGGAAATGCCGTAACGGGCGCGGTTGAGGCAGCCGAACGGACCCTTGAGGCCCTCGACATGCGGCAGCAGCGCGTCCTCGCCGACCTCGACGCCGTCCATGACGATCTCGCCGGTGACCGAGGCGCGCAGGGAGAGCTTGTTGCCCACCTTGGGCGCCGAAAGGCCCTTCATTCCCTTCTCGAGCACGAAGCCGCGGATCTTGCCGCCATGCGCCTCGGACTTGGCCCAGACCACGAAGACGTCGGCGATGGGGGAGTTCGAGATCCACATCTTCGACCCGGACAGACGGTAGCCGCCTTCGGTCTTCTCGGCGCGGGTCTTCATGCCGGCGGGATCGGACCCGGCATCGGGCTCGGTCAGGCCGAAGCAGCCGATCCATTCGCCGGAGGACAGCTTGGGGAGGTATTTCTGCCGCTGCTCCTCGGACCCGTAGGCATAGATCGGGTACATCACCAGGCTGGACTGCACCGACATCATCGAGCGGTAGCCGGAATCCACCCGCTCGATCTCGCGCGCGACGAGGCCGTAGGTCACGTAGCCGGCGCCCAGCCCGCCATATTCCTCCGGAATGGTGGTGCCGAGCAGGCCCATCTCACCCATCTCGCGGAAGATCTCGGGCTCCACGGTCTCGTTCTCGAAGGCCTCGAGGATGCGCGGGGCGAGCTTTTCCTGCGCATAGGAGCGGGCGCTCTCGGCCACCATGCGCTCGTCTTCCTCGAGCTGGTCGGTCAGGCGGAACGGGTCCTCCCAGTCGAAGCCGGCGAGATCCGGGGCGTCCTTGGCTTTCAGTTTCGGCTTGGGGCTCATCTCGTTCATGACGGATCCTCCGTGGTGTTTTCCGCAGAATACCTTGCGAAGCGCGCATGCAAAAACGACAATGCCGCATGAACCCATGAGGAAAACGCAAGTGAAGTCGCTGCCCCGGCGCCTTGTTCCCCCGCTCGGCGCGCTGCGCGCGCTGGAAACGCTGGACCGGCTCGGCAGCGCCACCGCGGTGGCGCGGGAGCTCGACCTGAGCCAGAGCGCGGTCAGCCGCCAGATCCGCACGCTCGAGGAGCAGCTGGGCGTGCGCCTGGTCAGCCGCGAGAAGCGCAGCCTGGAGCTCACCCCCGAGGCGCGGGACTACGCCGCCGCGGTGCGCGGGGCGCTCGACCGGATCGCCGCGGCGTCGCTGGCGCTGCGCCTGCCCGAACGCGGCGGCACGCTCGACCTGGCGATCCTGCCCTCCTTCGGGATGCGCTGGCTGGTGCCGCGGCTGGGCGACTTCACCCGCCGCTATTCCGACGTGACGGTCAATCTGGTGACCCGCATCCGGCCTTGCGACTTCGCCAGCGAAGCCTTCGATGCGGCGCTCGAATTCGGTCCCGCGCCGCGGGCCGGGACCGCGGCTTTGCGCCTGCGCCCCGAACACGTCCTGCCGGTCTGCGCGCCCGAATTGCTGCCCGACGGCCCGGTGGCGCCGGCGGCGCTGGCGCGCATGCCGCTGTTGCACATCGCCACCCGGCCCTCGGCCTGGTCGGACTGGTTCGAAGCCCAGAACGCGCCCGTGAGCGCGCCGCGCGGCACCACCTTCGACCAGTTCGCGGCGATCCGGGAGGGCGCGCGGGCGGCGCTCGGCGTGGCGCTGGTGCCGGACTACCTGGTGGAGACCGAACTCGCCACCGGCACGCTGGTTCGGGCGACCCGCACCGCGGCGCTCGAGATGGGGGCCTACTGGCTGGTCTGGCCCGAGGATCGCCCGATGCGCCCACCGCTGCGGGTCTTCCGCGACTGGCTGGCCACCCAGGCCGAGGCGGAGCCCGATCCGCTGCCGCGCTGAGCGCCCGTCACTCCACCGGCATGGCGAAGATCTGCCCGGGATAGATCAGGTCGGGATTTCGGATCGCGGTCCGGTTGGCGTCGAAGACCCGGACATAGAGCAGCCCGTCGCCATAGCGTTCGCGGGCGATGGCCCAGAGCGTGTGGCTGGGCTGCACGGTGATCGCCGTGGCCCCGTCGCCGCCGGCGCCGGGCGCCGGCCGCGCCGCCTCCAGCGCCGCGGCGCTTTCGCGGCGGAACGGGCTTTCGGCGCGCGCCGTCACCCGGCCGCTGCCGTCCAGCCGGTCGGCACGCAACGTATAGGTGCCGGGATCGACGTCGCCCAGCTCGGTGCCCCAGCGGCCATCCTCGTTCACCGGCGCCTCGGTCAGCGCCCGATTGTCGAGGTAGAGCCGGACATGCCCCCCGGCATCGGCCCGGCCGGCCACCGACACGCCGCCGCGGGCGCCGTAGCTGATCGCGTCGATGTCGACCCGGTCGGCGCCGTCCGACGCCTCCCCGGCCTCGGCGCCCTGCAGGACCTCGACGCCGTCCGGCCCGGCCAGAAGGACCGGCGGGCGTTCGGGCCGGACCTCCGCGTCGCCCTCCGGGGCCGGCGCGCCGACCGGGGCGAACCGGGGCGCGGGCAGCGCGGCGTTCCGCGTCGTCAGCTCCTCCGCCCCGGCGGACGGGTCCGTGGCGGCCGGCGCCGGTCCGGAGGCAATGAGCGGGTGCGGCGACGGCGTGCGCGGATCGACGTCGCCCGCGCTCTCTTCGGCGCTCTCCCCGCCGCGCGGCGCCGCCGCGGCGAGCAGCACCGAGGTCTCCGAAGTCACCTCTCCCGCAGCGCCGCTGACCGCAAGGTCGAGCAGGCGCGCCGCATCGGCGGTCCCGAGGTTCAGGAAGGCCGCGAAGTGGCCGGCCGAATCGGCCCGCGTCACCTCGACCACGGCGCCGTCGACGCGGATCGCGACCTCGGACCCGGCCGGGGCGCGGCCCGCCACCAGCACCGTGCCGTCGCGCTCCGACCGCACCAGGTCGAACCGCAGCGCGGCGCCGGGATCGGCCTTCGACGCGCGGTCAGGCCCTGCGGCGCCGCCCGCCTCCGCGCCGGTGACGGTCGGAGCGCCCGCGACCCCGGCCGGTCCGGTCCCGTCCCGGGCGGGGGCGGCCCCATCGGTACCGGCAGGATTTGCAATGGCGGGACCGGAGCGGGCTGCGGCGAGCGGGACCCCGGCCGCGAGCGGCTCGCCGCGGCTGCCGAGCTCCGGATCGGCCGGGCGCAGGAGGTAGAGACCGGCCAGCGTCACGACGATTGCCGCCGCGGTGCCGGTCACCGCGCCGGATGCACCCCGTGCCCGCGCCAAGATGCCCATTTTCGTCATCCCCGGGTTGTGGCAGCGGCGATCCCCCCGGAGCGCCGGATCTGCCCGGTTGAGCGATCATACCAAGACCGCTATCAGCGGTCAAAACCGTTACCGACAAAGAGGTTCGCCGTCCATGCCGCTTTCCGTATGCGTCTATTGCGGCTCCCGGCATGGCCGCGACCCCGCCTACACCGAAGCCGCCCGGACTCTGGGGGCGGAAATCGGCGCCGCGGGCTGGCGCCTGGTCTACGGCGCCGGCGATGTCGGGCTGATGGGCGAGGTGGCGCGCGCCGCGCAAGAGGCCGGCGCGGACACGTTCGGGGTGATCCCCGACCACCTGCTGCGCCGCGAGGTCGGCAAGACCGACCTCGCCCGCTTCGTGGTCACCGAGACCATGCACGAGCGCAAGAAGGTCATGGTGATGAATTCCGACGCCATCGTGGTGCTGCCGGGCGGCGCCGGGTCGCTCGACGAGTTCTTCGAGGCGCTGACCTGGCGCCAGCTCGGGCTGATCGACAAACCGATCTTCCTGCTCGACGTCAACGGCTTCTGGTCGCCGCTCGGGCGGCTGCTCGACCACGTCATGGCGGAAGGCTTCGCCGGCGAGGGTCTGCGCGATCTCTACACCTTCTGCCCGTCGATCGAGGCGCTTCTCGCGGCCCTGCGCCGGCTGCGCTGCTGAGCGAGGCTCGCCGCGGTGTAGAGCGCCAGCGCAGTCCAGATCAGCAGGAAGGCGAAGGCATCGGCGGCGGCGAAGGGCTCGCGGAAGATCAGCACGGCGCAGAGGAATTGCAGCGTCGGGTTGAGATACTGGATCAGCCCGACGGTGGAGAGCGCGGCGCGCTGCGAGGCGTAGGAGAACAGGATCAGCGGCGCGGCGGTGAGCGGCCCGGAGGCCATCAGCAGCAGGCTGAGCGCGGCATCGCGGCCGAACACCGCGCCCGACGCCGCGCCGGTAGCGGCGTCGGCATGGACCAGGCCGAGCCAGAGCAGCGCCAGCGGGGTCAGCAGCGCCACCTCGACGGTGACCGAGGTCACGGCATTCACCGAGATGCGCTTCTTGACCATACCGTAGAGACCGAAGGTGGTGGCCAGGATCAGCGAGATCCAGGGCGGCTGGCCGGCCGTCAGCGACAGCAGCACCACCGCCGCGGCCGCCAGCGCCACCGCGAGGAGCTTGATCCGGCCCAGACGTTCGCCGAAGACCAGCACGCCGAGCAGCACCGCCACGAGCGGGAACATGTAATAGCCCAGGCTCGCCATCGTCGCGCGTTCGATCTGGATCGACAGGATGAACAGGAACCAGTTGGTCGAGATCAGCAGCGCGGTCACCAGCAGCGGACCGGCCAACCGCGGCGCGATCAGGATGCGCAGCATCTCCCGAAGCCGCCCCCCGAGCGCCAGGACGCCGGCGAAGAAGACCAGCGACCAGAGCGTGCGATGCGCCAGCACCTCGCCCGGGGGCACCTCGGCGAGCAGCTTGTAATAGAGCGGCGACAGCCCCCAGATGGTCGCCGCGCCGAGCATGGCCGCGACACCGCGCGTGGCCTCCTGCATCCCGGACCTCCCTGCCCCATGCCGCCTGCTACCGCGCGGTTCCGCCGAAATCCAGAGCCCCGCGGCGGAGCGCGCCGTTGCAGCAAAGCGCCGCGCCCCTTCGCAGGGACGCGGCGCTTAAAGGGGTTGCGCGGTCGTAGCGGCGGCCCGGATCAGGCGGCGGCGAGTTCGTCGCGCACCAGGATCTCGATCTTGTCGATCGGGTGGTTGGTGTAGGTCTTTGGGATCTCGGCCACCACCCGGTCGCGCACCTCCTTGTGCATCTTGTCGCGCAGCTCGCCCAGGATCTGCGGCGGCGCGGCCAGCACGATGCGCTCGAACTTGTGCTTGTGCGCCTGCTTGTAGAGGATCTCCGCCAGCTCGTCGGCGAAGCGCTCCTTGGCCAGCTGGTGCCAGTCGGTGTCGTCCATCGCCGAGCGCTGGTTGACGCCGGTATCGTTCATCCGGCCGGGGCGGTTGGCGGATTGCTCGCGGTCGGAGGGATTGTCCTGCTCCTTCTCGCGCACGACGGTCAGGTTCGGGTTGTCCTCGTCGAGGTCGTTGCGCAGGAACAGCGCCTTCTCGCCGTCGGCGATGAGAACCCAGGTGCCTTGGGTGAGCTTGGCCATCACACCTTCTCCTTGTCGCCGCTGTCGTCCTGATCGTGGCCCAGCGGGCGGGTCTTGCCGGCGGAGGTCTCGTCCAGCTCCTTGCCCTCGTCACGGGTGCCGACCTTGCGCTGCAGCTCGCCGCCGTGGCGGTCGCCGTGCGACGGGGCCGGGGTGACGTTCTCGGGTTTGTCGCCGAGGATCTCCTCGGTCTCGCGGCGGCCGTCCTGCGATCTCTTGCGTTCAGCCATGGGTGCATCCTCCGTTGTCGTTCGCAGGAAGAACGCAGGCCCGCCCCGCCGCGTTCCTGCCGCGCCGCCGCGCAGTCAGGACAACGAAAAGCGCCCCGCACGCGGGGTGCGGGGCGCCGGTGCAGGCCCGCGCGCTGCGCGGGTCGCGGGGACCTCTTACGCCTTGGAGAGACGCTCCGCGACGTTTTCCCAGTTCACCAGGTTGTCGAGGAAGTTCTGCAGGTAGGCCGGACGCTTGTTGCGGAAATCGATATAGTAGGAATGCTCCCACACGTCGCAGCCCAGCAGCGCGGTCTGGTTGAAGCAGAGCGGGTTCACGCCGTTCTCGGTCTTGGTGACCTTGAGGCCGCCATCGGTGTCCTTGACCAGCCAGGCCCAGCCCGAGCCGAACTGCCCGGCGCCGGCGGCGGAGAATTCTTCCTTGAACTTGTCGACCGAGCCGAAGCTCTCGACCAGCGCCTTCTCGAGATCGCCCGGCATGGCGACGGTCTCGGGCGACATCATCTCCCAGAACTGGTTGTGGTTCCAGTATTGCGAGGCGTTGTTGAAGATGCCGTTCTGGGCCACCGCCTTGGGGTCGTAGGTGCCCTTGATGATCTCCTCGACCGACTTGTTCTCCCATTCGGTGCCGGCGATCGCCTTGTTGCCGTTGTCGACATAGGCCTTGTGGTGAATGTCGTGGTGAAACTCGAGCGTTTCCTTGGACATGCCCTTGGACGCCAGCGCGTCGTGCGCATAGGGCAGATCGGGAAGTTCGAAAGCCATAACGGAACCCTTTTTGTTGCGATGATATCCGGTCTCTCGGATACGTGTTCCGCAGTGAGCCCAGCGTCAAGCCCCCGATGCCGTACTTCCCGCCACAGCGCTTCCCCCGGGGGCGGTCTCAGCGCGTGTCGCGAAGGCACCGGCCGCGGCCGTGGAAGCGCTCCACATGCCCGGCCGGGGTGGCGGAAATGCGCATCTCGCCCGAGCCCTTCAGGTAGGTCGCGCGGTAGATCATCTGCGCGGCGCGGTTGCCCCGCCGGTCGCGCACCGCGTAGCGCCAGACGAAGGTGACCCTCCGGGCGTTCTCCGCGGCGACCCTGCCGCTCAGCGGCGCGCCGTTGAAATGCAGCACCACCGGGTCGGAGACCACCACCGCCGCGCCGGTGCGCCCGATGAACAGCACGTCGGGGATCCAGTTGCCGCGGCCATAGGGGGTGAGCTGGCAGATGAAGGTCTCCGCCGCCCGCGCCGCGGCCGGGAGGGCGGGCTGCATCAGGAGCGCCAGCAGCGCCGCCAGGGTGATCCGTCTCATCGCCGCCCTCCGAACCCGGTCCCGGCAGTATCCGCCGCGCGGCCCCCGGGACGCAAGCACCGCCGCCCCTGCCGCGGCGGACACAACGAAACGGGCCGCGATGCGCACATCGCGGCCCGGTCCGGTCCAAGGAGTGGTTGGGCAGATTTACTGGCTTTCGCCCTCGACGGCGGTCTCCGCCTCTTCGGCGGCGTTTTCGGCGGCAGCGCCAGCCGCTTCGGCGGCGTTCTCGGCGCCCTCGGCGGCGTTCTCGGCCGCCGCTTCGGCGCTCTCGGCGGCATTCTCGGTGGCGACGGCCGCGTCCGTGGTGGTCACGTCGGGGTCGCTGTCGCCGCCCCAGAACAGGAAGGCGATGATCGCCACGGCGACGACGAGACCGCCGACGATAAAGGCCATCGAGCTCGAACCGCCGCGCTTCTCGACATGGGTGTCGCGGCTGTGCGTGCTGGTATGGGTCTGGTGCGGGGGCGGGTTATGAGGAGCGTTGGGGTCGGCCATCTGGGAAATCTCCACATGCGGATTTTACGATACCTCAATTCCGCGCCGCGGCGATTGGTTCCCGCCCTGCCCGGCCGGGCACCGAAAACCGCCGAGTGTGGCCGCTGCGACATGGTCGCGCTCACGGGAAGTTTTGCTTTTGCACCTGCTGCGCGGGGTTTAGGACCGGGGCAACGTGACCGATGCGGAGCCGCCATGACCCTGTTCTGGATATTGAGCGCCGGCCTGGCCATTGGGGTGGCGGCCCTGCTCGGCCGCGGCCTGCTGCGCGGCGAGCGGGGCGAGACCGCACCGGCGGAGGCGTTCGACATCCGGATCTACCGCGACCAGTTGGCCGAAGTGGAGCGCGACCGCGCCCGCGGCGTCGTGGGCGCCGAGGAGGCGGAGCGCCTGCGCGCCGAAGTCTCGCGCCGCCTGCTCGCCGCCGATGCCCAGCATCGCAGCGCCGGGGCGTCGGGGCGCGCGCCGCGGCGCCTGTCGCTGGCGATGGCCGCCCTGGTGGCGCTGGCGACGGTCGGCGGGTCGCTCTGGGTCTACAGCCGGCTCGGGGCGCCGGGCTACGGCGATCTGGGCCTTGCCACGCGGATCGCCGAGGCCGAGACGGCGCGCCGGGCGCGCCCCGGCCAGGCGGATGCCGAGGCCGCCCTGCCGGCCCGCGCCGAGGCCGAGGTCTCGGAGGAATACGCCGCCCTGGTCGAGCGCCTGCGCAGCGCCGTCGCCGAGCGGCCCGAGGATCCGGAGGGCCTGCGGCTCCTCGCCCGGAGCGAGGCGGCGCTCGGCAATTACCGCGCGGCCTACGCGGTGCAGGAGCGCATCCTCGCGCTGAAGGGCGAGGACGCGCGGGCCGGCGATTACGCCGATCTCGGCGACATGATGGTCCTGGCCGCCGGCGGCTATGTCTCCCCCGAGGCCGAGGCGGCGTTCCAGAAGGCGCTGGCCCGCGATCCCGAGAACGGCGTGGCGCGCTATTACGCCGGCCTCAGCTATGCCCAGACCGGGCGCCCCGACCGCGCCTTCCGGATCTGGGACGCGCTGCTGCGCGCCAGCGATGCCGAAGACCCCTGGGTGCAGCCGGTCTCCGAGCAGATCGGCGAGCTGGCGCGCCGCGCCGGGGTCAACGATTACCGTCCGCCGGTGCCGCAGGGCGCCGCCCCTGCCGGGCCCAGCGAGGCCGACATCGCGGCGGCGGCGGAGCTGAACGCCGAGGACCGGCGCGAGATGATCGAGGGCATGGTGGCCGGGCTCTCGCAACGGCTCGCCACCGAGGGCGGCAGCGCCGAGGAATGGGCCCGTCTGATCGGCGCGCAGGCGGTGCTCGGCCGGGCCGAGCAGGCGATGCAAATCTATTCCGAGGCGCAGACCGTCTTTGCCGGCGACAGAGAGGCGCTGCGCATCCTGCGTGAGGCGGCCCAGGGCGCGGGGATCGGCCAATGACCGCAGGCACCATCCACGACGACATCGCCGACTTTGCCGCGGCGCTGGCGCCGGGCAGCGCGCTGGCCGGGCTCGATCTCGGCGACAAGACCATCGGCGTCGCGGTCTCCGACCTGATGCGCTCGGTCGCGACGCCGCTCGAGACCATCCGCCGGCGCAAGTTCACCCTCGACGCCGAGCGGCTCTCCGCCATTCTCGCCGAGCGGCGGGTCGGCGGGCTGATCCTCGGGCTGCCGCGCAACATGGATGGCAGCGAGGGGCCGCGCTGCCAGTCGACGCGGGCCTTCGCGCGCAACTTCGCTGCCCGCTGGACCGGGCCGATCGGCTTCTGGGACGAACGGCTCTCCACCGTGGCGGCCGAACGCGCGCTGCTCGAGGCCGACACCTCGCGGCGGCGCCGCGCCGAGGTCATCGACCACGTCGCCGCGGGCTACATCCTCCAAGGTGCGCTCGACCGTCTGGCGCGGCTGGCGCGGGAGGCGGACGAGGCATGACCCAGGCGCCGCGCATCGACTCGCCCTGCATCGACATCTGCGTCATCGACCCGAAAAGCCGGCTCTGCCGCGGCTGCCTGCGCAGCATCGAGGAAATCACCGCCTGGGGCGGCATGAGCCCGGAGCAGCGCCGCGCGGTGATGGCGGAGCTGCCGCAGCGCCGGACCGCGCCCTCGGACGCGGAGTGACGCGCCGCCCGCCGGGCCCGGCTCAGCCGTCCTGCAGCGCCAGCGCACCCTCCGCCACCGCCGCCAGCGCCGCGTCGACGACCTCGAGCCCGGCGCCCTTGCGATGCGCCTGCTCCGACAGGATGCGCCGCCAGCCGCGCGCCCCGGGCCGCCCCGCGAAGAGGCCCAGCATGTGCCGCGTCACCTGCGCGAGCTTGCCCCCCGCGGCGAGATGCGCCGCGATGTGCGGCCGCATCCGCGCCACCGCGTCCTCGGGCCGCGCAGCGCCGGGCGCGTCGGCGCCGAACAGCGCCGCGTCGGCCCCGGCCAGGAGGTCCCAGGGCCGCTGGTAGGCGGCGCGCCCGACCATCACGCCGTCGAGCCCGCGGGCCAGGAAGTCCTGCGCCTCCTCCAGCGACTGCAGACCGCCATTCACCGACAGGTGCAGGTCCGGAAAGGCCGCCTTCATCCGCAGCACGAGATCGTAATCCAGCGGCGGAATGTCCCGGTTCTCCTTCGGCGACAGGCCCTGGAGCCAGGCCTTGCGGGCATGGATGGTGATCCTCCCCACCCCGGCATCGCGCATCCGCGCAAGGAAGTCCGGCAGCACCTCCTCAGGCTCCTGGTCGTCGACGCCAATGCGGCACTTCACCGTGACCGGCACCGCCACCGCGTCGCGCATCGCCGCGACGCAGGAAGCGACGCGCGCCGGGTCCTTCATCAGCACGGCGCCGAAAGTGCCCGATTGCACGCGGTCGGAGGGACAGCCGACATTGAGGTTGATCTCGTCGTAGCCCCGCGCGGCGCCCATCGCCGCGGCCTCGGCCAACTCCCCCGGATCGGAGCCGCCAAGCTGCAGCGCCACTGAATGCTCCGCAGCGCCGAACTCCAGCAGATGCGCGGCGCCGCCCCGCACCAAGGCCGCCGAGGTCACCATTTCGGTGTAGAGCAGCGCCTCGCCCGACAGCACCCGGTGGAAGGCCCGGCAATGCCGGTCGGTCCAGTCCATCATGGGTGCAATGGAATAGCGGGCGGAACGGGTGAGGGCGTCGAAAGTCATGGCAGCGGTCTCGTGCTTGGGCCCCGGAACGACGCCCGAGGATCCGGCCGGCTCCGCGTGGGGCGGCGCCTCCCTAGCATATCGCGGCGCGGATGACAGGGGGCTGCGGGCGGGTTCGCTGCCTGGGAATGCGGCGGTCCGGCCAAGGCCCCAACATGGAGAAATATCAGCAAATGCTTGTTTAATAGAGTAACTATTGCCCTCTTGAAGTGACGCATGAAGCCGCCGGACCGGCCGCGGAGGCGCGCGGCGCTTGCAACCTCGGGCCCAGCGGCTAGCCTCCCGGCGATGACACGGATCAATCTTGCCTTGCAGGGCGGCGGCGCCCACGGAGCCTTCACCTGGGGCGTGCTCGATTGCCTCCTCGAGGACGAGGACATCGAGATCGCGGCGATCTCGGGCACCTCTGCCGGCGCGCTGAATGGCGCCGCGGTGAAGGCCGGGATGATCCGCGACGGCCGCCGGGGCGCCCGGGAGATGCTCGACTGGGTCTGGTCCGAGGTCGGCCAGCTGAACGCGCTGGGGCTGCCGGACTGGATGAACGCCTGGCTCCCCGATCCCGGCATCCTGTCGCTGATGGTGGAATATTCGCCCGGCTACGCGCTGGCCGACGCCGCCACCCGCAGCTTCTCGCCCTATGCCTGGGGGCCGCTCTACCGCAACCCGCTGGACGCGGTGATCGCGCGGTTCGATTTCGGCGAGGTCTGCGCCCAGCAGGGTCCGCGGCTCTATGTCTGCGCCACCGCGGTGCGCGACGGCAAGATCCGCATCTTCACCGGCGACGACATCACGCCCGAGGCGATCATGGGCTCGGCCTGCCTTCCCACCGTGTTCCAGGCGGTGCAGGCCCGCGACCCGCGCACCGGCGAGCCGGAATTCTTCTGGGACGGCGGCTATACCGGCAACCCGGCGCTCTTCCCGCTCTTCGACCCGGCCCTGCCCGACGACATCCTGATCGTCAACATCAACCCGCTGGAGCGCCGCCGCCTCCCCGTCACGCCGCAGGAAATCCAGAACCGGATCAACGAGATAAGCTTCAATTCTTCGCTTCTGCGCGAACTGCGCGCGATCCATTTCGTGCAGCGCCTGATCGCCGATGGCGCGGTGCGCGACGGCGCCATGAAGGATCCGCTGATCCACATGATCATGGATGACGATCTGATGAACCGGCTCTCGGTGGCGACCAAGCTGGTGCCGATCGCCACGCTGATCCTGGAGCTCAAGGCGGCCGGACGGCGTGCCGCGGCGGGTTTCCTGGCGCGGCACCGCGGCGATCTGGGACAGCGCCAGACCGCCGACCTGATCCGCATGTTCAGCTGAGCGCCACCAGATACGCGACGTAAAGGACCAGCAGCGCCGCGCCCTCCCAGCGCGCCACCAGTCGCCCGGTGGTCGCCACCAGCATCAGGAGGGCGGTGGCGGCCAGCATGACCCAGATGTCGAACCCGGCGATGCCCGCATCGACCGGCAGCGGCGAGACCAGCGCGGTGATCCCAAGAATCCCCAGGATGTTGAAGATGTTGGAGCCGATGACGTTGCCGAGCGCCACGTCGCCATGGCCCTTGCGCGCCGCCATCACCGAGGTGACGAGCTCCGGCAGCGAGGTGCCGACCGCGACCAGCGTGAGGCCGATCACCGCCTCCGAGACGCCGAGCCCGCGGGCGATGCCGGTGGCGCCATCGACCAGCAGCACGGCGCCCAGGAGGGTCAGCGCGAGCCCGCCGGCGAAGCGCAGCGCCGAGGCCGCGGCGGAGGCCGGCGCGACCTCGGTCTCGGGTGCCACCGCGGTCGGGTCGCCGCGCAGCGTCACCGCGAGGAAGGCCACCAGGCCGGCGAACAGGACGAGGCCCGACAGGCGCCCGATCTCGGGGCTCAGGAGCAGCACGGCGAGCAGCACCGCCGAACCGCCGAGCCAGAGCCCGTCGCGCCAGAGACGCGCGCGGTTCACCGGGATCGGCCGCAGCACCGCCGCGACGCCGAGGATCAGCAGGATATTGGCGATGTTGGAACCCACGACGTTGCCGAGGGCGATGCCGGGCGCGCCGGTGCGCGCCGCCTGCAGCGAGGTGAAGAGCTCCGGCGCCGAGGTGCCGAAGCCCACCAGGGTCAAGCCGATCACCATCGGCGGCACGCGGAAACGCTGGGCCAGCGCCACCGAGCCCGAAACCAGAAACTCGCCCCCGCCCAGAAGGGCGGCGAGGCCAAGCGCGACGTAAAGCAGATCCATGCGATGTCCCTCGGGCGCGGGATGACCCCCGCGCGTCCCGCATGGACATCACATCGGCGCGGCCAAATTCAAGCTGGCCGGGGAAAATTTCTGCCGCGTTGGGCGATGCGGGCGACGCGGCCCGGTCAGGAGACGAGCCGGGCCGGCGGCGCCTTCGGATCCTCGGCGTTCGGGTAGACCAGCCCGGCCGAGATCACCAGCTTGGCCGCGTCCTCGAGGCTCATGTCGAGCTCGATCACGTCCTCGGCCGGGAAGAACAGCAGGAAGCCCGAGGTCGGGTTCGGCGTGGTCGGCACGAAGACCGAGATCATGCCGCCACCGGTCAGCGCCCGGCGCGCCACCTCGCCCTTGGTCTCGGTCGAGATGAAGCCGATGGCCCAGATGCCCTTGCGCGGATATTCGATCAGGCAGGCCTTCTCGAAGCTGCGCTCGGATTGCACGAAGACGGTCTCGGCGATCTGCTTCACCCCGGAATAGACCGAGCGCACGATCGGCATGCGGGCCACCAGGCTTTCCGCGAAGCGGATGAGCGAGCGGCCGATCAGGCCCTTGGCCACCCAGCCCACGAAGATCGTGAAGCACAGGAAGAAGATCACCCCGATGCCGCGGAGGTTGATGCCGATATATTCCTCCGGGTTGAACCGGTCGGGCACCAGCGGCAGCACCACGCCGTCGATCCAGCCGATCACCGTCCAGATCAGCCACACCGTCAGCCCCACCGGGGCGATGACCACGATCCCCGTCAGGAAACTGGCGCGCAGCCGGGCCACGAAACCGGGGCGCCGCGGGGTCTGGTCGAAGGGGGAGGTCATCGGCGGTCCGTCTCTGGTATGCAACGGCACGAAGGTATGTCCCGCTGCGGGCGGATACAATGGCGGCCGGACCCGGCGGGCGCCGCGCAGGGCCCCGCCCGCCCCTGTTGCACCGCCGGCCGGCTATCCCAGCGCGTAGCCGGCGCCGCGCACCGTCCGCACCGGGTCGCTGCCGCCATGCTGGCAGAGCGCCTTGCGCAGGCGGCCGATATGGACGTCGACGGTGCGGGTGTCGACGTAGATGTCGCGGCCCCAGACGCGGTCGAGCAGCTGTTCGCGCGACCAGACGCGGCCGGGCTTCTCCATGAAGGTGGAGAGCAGCCGGAACTCGGTCGGGCCGAGCTTCAGGGCCTGGCCGTCGCGCGACACCCGGTGGGTCTCGGCGTCGAGCAGGATGTCGTCATAGGTCAGCTGCAGGCCCGCCGCGGCCGGCCGCGTGCGGCGCAGCTGGGCGCGCACCCGGGCCATCAGCTCGACCACCGAATAGGGTTTGACCACGTAATCGTCGGCGCCGGTCTCGAGACCGCGCACCCGGTCGACCTCCTCGGCCCGCGCCGAGAGCATGATCACCGGCACCGCGCGGGTCTCGGGCCGCGATTTCAGCTGGCGGCAGATCTCGATCCCCGAGACCGCCGGCAGCATCCAGTCGAGCACGATGATGTCGGGCTGCTCCTCCTCCACCAGCAGCAGCGCCTCGTCGCCGGTCTCGGCCTGCGCGACGCGGAAGCCCTCGGCCTCGAGGTTGTAGGACAGGACCTCGCGCTGCGCGGCCTCGTCCTCGACCACCAGCACGGTGGGCCGGGCGGCGGCCATGGTCAGGTCCCCTGCCCGGCGCCGGGCGAGAAATGCGGATCCGAGGAGGTCAAGTCCTCCTTCGGCCGGTCGCCGTCGGGCTTCTCGCCGGTGACCAGGAACACCACCTGTTCGGACAGGCCGGTGACGTGGTCGCCCATCCGCTCGATGTTCTTGGCGATGAAATGCAGGTGCATGCAGGCGGTGATGCTGCGCGGATCCTCCAGCATGAAGGTGAGGAATTCGCGGAACAGCGTGTTGTACATGCGGTCGACGTCGCGGTCGCGGGCGATGACGTCGCGCGCCAGCGCGGCATCGCGCTGGATATAGGCGTCGAGCGCGTCCTTGAGCATCAGCTCGACCTCGCGCGCCATGCGCCGCAGCGAGGCCGAGGCGCCCTCGATCGGATGCAGCTGCACCAGCACGCCGGTGCGCTTGGCCATGTTCTTGGCGAGATCGCCCATGCGTTCGAGATTGCCGGACATGCGCATCACCGACAGCACCACGCGCAGGTCGCTGGCGGTGGGCGCGCGGAGCGCGATGACCCGGGCGGCCTCTTCGCTGACCCGCTCCTCGAGCGCGTCGATGGCCTTGTCGCGGCGGCGGACCTCCTCGGCCAGTTCCTCGTCGCGGGTGTCGAGGCTCTTGGAGGCGTCGCGGATCGCCGCCTCCACCAGCCCGCCCATCTTCATGATCTGTGCCTGGATGCCCTCGAGGTCGCGGTCGAAGGCCGAGACGATGTGCTGCGAATGCGCCATGGGTTACCCGATCCGTCCGGTGATGTAGGCTTCTGTGCGGCTGTCCCGCGGGTTGGTGAAGATCTTGTTGGTGTCATCGTATTCCACCAGGTTGCCGAGGTGGAAGAACGCCGTTCTCTGGCTGACCCGGGCGGCCTGCTGCATGGAATGGGTGACGATCACCACCGAGTAGTTGGCCCTGAGCTCGTCGATCAGCTCCTCGACCTGGCCGGTGGCGATCGGGTCGAGCGCCGAGCACGGTTCGTCCATCAGCAGCACCTCGGGCTCGGTGGCCACGGCGCGGGCGATGCAGAGCCGCTGCTGCTGGCCGCCCGAGAGCCCGGTGCCGGGCGCGTGCAGGCGGTCCTTGACCTCGTCCCAGATGGCGCCGCGGCGCAGCGCCTTCTCGACGATCTCGTCGAGCTCGGCGCGGTTGCGGGCCAGACCGTGGATCTTCGGCCCGTAGGCCACGTTGTCGTAGATCGATTTGGGGAACGGGTTGGGCTTCTGGAACACCATGCCGACCTTGGCGCGCAGCTGCACCGGATCGACGCGGCGGTCGTAGATGTCCTCGCCGTCGAGCAGGATCTCGCCCTCGACCCGGGCGATGTCGATGGTGTCGTTCATCCGGTTGATGCAGCGCAGGAAGGTCGACTTGCCGCAGCCCGACGGCCCGATGAAGGCGGTCACGGTCTTGTCGAGGATGTCGACGGAGACGTCCTTGATGGCGTGGGTGTCGCCGTAATAGACTTGCACGTTGCGCGCGTTGATCTTGGTGTCGTTTATCACGTTGGTCTCCGCGGATCGGGGCGTGTCGTACACGGTTCTATCCTCCTTACCAGCGGCGCTCAAACTTGCGGCGCAACAGGATGGCGATGGCGTTCATCGCGAACAGGAACAGCAGCAGGATGATGATGCCGCCCCAGGCGCGTTCGTAATAGGCGGGGTCGGCGCGCTTAGCCCATTCGTAGATCTGCGCGGGCATCGCCGAATTGGGCGCGAGGAAGCCCTCGGCCACGCCTTCGGGGTAGTTGGTGGCGATGTAGCCCACCATGCCGATCAGCAGCAGCGGCGCGGTCTCGCCCAGAGCCTGGGCCAGGCCGATGATGGTGCCGGTCAGGATCCCCGGCATGGCCAGCGGCAGCACGTGGTGCAGCACCGACTGCATCTTCGAGGCGCCGACCCCGAGCGCCGCGTCGCGGATTGAGGGCGGCACCGATTTCAGCGAGGCGCGGGTCGAGATGATGATCGTCGGCAGGGTCATCAGGGTCAGCACCAGCCCGCCCACCAGCGGCGCCGATTGCGGCAGCTCCATGAACTGGATGAAGACGGCGAGGCCCAGGATGCCGAAGACGATCGAGGGCACCGCGGCGAGGTTCGAGATGTTGACCTCGATGAGGTCGGTGAAGCGGTTCTTGGGCGCGAATTCCTCGAGATAGATCGAGGCCGCGACGCCGATCGGCAGCGCCAGGATCAGCACCACCAGCATCATGAAGAGCGAGCCCAGCATGGCGACGCCGATGCCGGCCTGCTCGGCCCGGCTCTCGGAGGCATCGGAGCCCAGGATGAAGTTCCAGTTGAACGCCTTCTCGATGGCGCCGCGCTCGCGCAGCGCGTCGACGAGGTCGAGATGGACCACGTCGATGTTCTTGTCGCGCGCCGCGGTGCCGCGGTCGACCCGGCCCTTGAAGTAGCCGTCGACCCGCGACGAGGCGAGGATGCGGGTGTCCACCGTCTGGCCGATCAGGTCCGGATTGGCGAGCACCCGGTCGCGGATCTGCGCCGCGGCCGAGGCCGAGATCAGCGGCTTGAGGTCCTTCGGGCCCTCGAGCTCGGTCTCGATCCCCTCGGCCTCGATATAGGCCCAGAGCGCGTCGGCGATCAGCGGCTGGTAGGTGAAGGTGGTGGCCTTGGCCAGTTCGGCCGGGTCTCGGTTGCCGCTCTTGTCGAGCTTCTCCTCGGGCAGGTGCACCGGCACTTCGAGGAAGGTCTGCTGGAAGGCGGTCGAGCCGTTCCAGACGATCGAGCCGAGGAGCACCGCCAGGAAGAACAGGCCGGTGGCGATGGCGGCGATGCCGTAGGCGCGGAACCGGCGCTCGGCGGCGTTGCGGCGCCGGGTGCGGGTGTCGACCTCGGTCAGCGAGCGGCGGCCGGGCGCGGGAAGGTCGGTCTGCGTCGCGGTCATTCGTACTGTTCCCGGTACTTGCGGACGATGTAGAGGGCGAAGACGTTGAGCCCCAGCGTGATGACGAAGAGCGTCATGCCGAGGGCGAAGGCCACCAGCGCCTCGGGCGAGGCGAAATCGGCGTCGCCGGTGAGCTGGCTGACGATCTTGGCGGTGACCGTGGTCATCGCCTCGAACGGGTTCAGCGACATGCGCGCCGCGGCGCCGGCGCCCAGCACCACGATCATGGTCTCGCCGATGGCGCGGCTGGCGGCCAGCAGCACGGCGCCGACGATGCCCGGCAGCGCCGCCGGCAGCACCACCTGGCGCACCGTCTCGGAGCGCGTGGCCCCCAGCCCGTAGGAGCCGTCGCGCAGCGATTGCGGCACCGCGTTGATGATGTCGTCGGACAGCGAGGAGACGAAGGGGATCAGCATGATCCCCATCACGAGGCCGGCGGTCATCACCGCGGTGCCGGCATCCATCCAGCCCAGCCCCTTGTCGCCGAAGACCTGCATCAGCAGCGGCCCGACGGTGAGCAGCGCGAACAGGCCGTAGACGATGGTCGGGATGCCGGCGAGGATCTCGATCGCCGGCTTGGCCACGGCGCGCAGCCGCGGCGAGGCGTATTCCGACAGGTAGATCGCCGCGAAGAGCCCGATCGGCACCGCCACGATCAGCGCGATCAGCGAGATGTAGAGCGTGCCCCAGAGCAGCGGCAGGATGCCCAGCTCGGACCCGCCGCCGAAGGACGGCGCCCAGGTGGTGGAGAGGAAGAATTCCGAGGCCGGGTAGATGCGGAAGAATTCGATGGTGTTGAAGACAAGGCTCAGCACGATGCCCAGCGTCGTCAGGATGGCGATCGAGGCGGCGGTGACCAGCAGCGCCCGCAGCCCGGTCTCGACGCTGTTGCGGGCGCGGAACTCGGGCCGGCTCTCGCGCAGCCCGACGCCGGCGCCGGCCAGCGCCAGCACGATCACCACGCCGGTCAGGATGGCGTGGCCGATGGCGCTCAGGCCGCGGTAATACTGCGCCGCATCGAGGATCTCCGGCGTCACCTCGGATCCCAGCGCCACCCCTGCCCCGCCCAGTTCCGCGCGGATGTCGGTGGCCTCGCTGTCGAGGCTCGACGCCTCGTCGGCGGAGAGCACGCCCTGCGCCACAGCGCTGTCGATGCCGCCGGCCAGCCGCCGCACATCGGCCAGAACCAGGTCGACGGCGCGCTCCTGAGCGGCGGCGCCATCGCCGAGCCGGGATGCAGTCGACCATTCGATCACGATGGGCTGCACGATGAGCCAGAGGACCAGCACCCCGAGCGCGGGGACCGCGGCCTTCAGGGCGACGTTCCAGCCGTAAAAGCCCGGCAGCGAATGCAGGCCGCGCCGGTCCCCCGCCGCGCCGGCCAGCGCCCGTTGGCGCCCGGCGAGAAAGCCCAGGGCGGCGATCGCCAGGACGATGAGGACCAACCAGGTCAGCGGCATGTCAGTCTCCGTTCGAGTCGCGGTCGGGCGTCGTCATAGCAGCGGGGGGGCGGATCCGCACGGACCGCCCCCCCGAATTATCGTCGGTCGCAAGGCCTCAGGAGGCTTCCTGCGACATCGTCGTCTCGTCGGCGATCTTGGACTGGGTGGCGCCCAGCTCCGGATCCGGGACGAGGCCGTAATCGGCGAGCGGGCCACCCTCGCCGGCAATCTCGTCGGCGACGAAGAACTCGGCGAATTCCTTGAGGCCCGGGATCACGCCCAGATGCGCCTTCTTGATGTAGAAGTAGAGCGGTCGCGACACCGGGTACTCGCCCGAGGCGATGGTCTCGGTCGAGGGCTCGACGCCGCCCATGGTGGCGACCTTCAGCTTGTCGGTGTTGTTCTCGTAGAACGCCAGGCCGAACACGCCGATGCCGTCGGGGTTGGAATCGATGCGGGCCAGGGTCTCGGTATAGTCGCCGTCGATGTCGACCGACTTGCCGTCGGTGCGGACCGCCATGCAGGCGCTTTCGGCGTCATCCTCGGACATGCCGGCATCGAGCATCGCCTGCAGCGCGCCGGTATCCTCGCAGCCCTGCAGCAGCACCTTCTCCTCGAAGACCTCGCGGGTGCCGTGCTTGGTGCCGGGGATGAAGGCGGCGATCTCGACCTCCGGCAGGTCGGCATTCACGTCGGCCCAGGTCTCGTTCGGGTTGGCGACCATCGCGCCGTCCTGGGGGATCTGGGCGGCCAGCGCCTGGAACCAGTCAGCGGGCTCGAAAGCGGCGAAGTCCGGACCGTCGGTCTGGCTGGCGAAGACGATGCCGTCATAGCCGATGCGGACCTCGATGATTTCGTCCACGCCGTTGGCGGCGCAGGCCTCGATCTCGGCGTCGCGGATCGCACGGGAGGCGTTGGCGATGTCGATGGTGTTCTCGCCCACGCCTTCGCAGAACCGCTTCAGACCGGCCGAGGACCCACCCGATTCCACCACCGGCGTCGGGTAGTCGAAATTCTCGCCGAAGGCCTCGGCGACGATCGAGGCATAGGGCAGCACCGTGGAGGAGCCGGCGACCTGCACGTTGTCGCGCGACTGGGCAAAGGCCGGTGCCGCGGCGACCAGCGCGAGGACGGAGGCGGAAAGGGTTGCAGTCTTCATCAGGAACTCCCGATTGCTTGCGTGGTGTAGGACCACCCGAACGATGATCTTGGCCTGCCTGCTAGAGATGCGTGGCGATGCTTTTGTGACGTCTGCGTAACAGTAGTATGACAACCGCGATTGACGTCCGGTCAGGCATGGTGGCTTTCGGTCAGACATCGAAGGTGGTTGATTTCCCTCGATATTTTTTCGGCGCCTTTCCGCCGCGCCGGGCTGTGCCCAAAGCAGCCCCCGGAGCCCCGAAGCTTCGGGCGGGCGATTGTGACGCGCCGCGAATCGCGCTCAGGCAACCGGCAGCAGAATGGTGAAGGTCGAGCCCCGGCCCGGCGCGCTCTCGATCTCGAGCCGGCCGCGGTGACGGTTGACGATGTGCTTGACGATCGCGAGGCCGAGCCCGGTGCCGCCCATGCTGCGCGACCGGTGCGTGTCGACCCGGTAGAAGCGCTGGGTCAGCCGCGGGATGTGGATCGGGTCGAGCCCGGGGCCGGTATCGGAGATCGCCAGCCGGGCGCCCGCGCCGCGCAGCCGCGGCTCGAAGGCCGGGCCGGTCAGGCGCACCGTGACCCGCGCGCCCTCGCCGGCGTATTTCAGCGCGTTCTCGACGAGGTTCAGCACCACCTGGCGCAGCTGGTCCGCGGCCGCCGGCACGTCGAGCGGTCCCGCCGGCAGGTCGGTGACGATCTCGGAGCCGGACCTTTCCGCCAGCGGCGCCAGGCCGCGCAGCGTCGCCGCGACCAGCGCGCCCAGATCGACCCGGTCGGTCGGGCGCATGCGCTCCTCGGCCTCGACCCGGCTCAGCGACAGGAGGTCGGAGACCAGCCGGTTCATCCGCCCGGCCTCGCTCTCCATCACCGACAGGAAGCGGTCCCGGGCGGCGGGGTCGTTGCGGGCCGGGCCGCGCAGCGTCTCGATGAAGCCGATCAGCGCGGTCAGCGGCGTCTTCAGCTCGTGGCTGACATTGGCCACGAAGTCGCGCCGCATCTGTTCGGCCTGGGCCAGCGAGGTCTCGTCCTCGAAGGAGACCAGAACGCCGCGCCTGGCGGCCTCGGCCACCGCCGCGGCGGTGACCCGGAAGCTGGTATCCTGCTGGCCGTCATTGCCGAGAAAGCGCGTGCGCCGCGTCGCGCCGTCGCCGCGCACCTGCTCCACCGCGTCGAGGATCTGCGGCTGGCGCAGGGCGGTGATGTAGTGCCGGTCCTCGAGCCCCGGGCCGAGCAGCGCGGCGGCGGCCGCGTTGGCCGCGCGGATGCGTTCGTCGGGGCCCACATAGAGCGCCGCCAGCGGCATCGCCGCGACCAGCCCGCCGAGCTCCATGGCTCAGGCCGCGCGGGCCGCCGCGAGCCCCTCCAGCAGCACCGCCTCGAGCGCCTCCGGCTCCTCGAGCCCGACCGACAGCCGGAAGAACCCCTCGGACATGCCGAGCGCCGCGCGCGCCGCCGCGGTCAGGCCGCGATGCGACGAGGAGGCCGGGTGCGACAGGGTCGATCCGACATCGCCCAGCGTCGGCGCGAAGGCGATGCCCTCGGCGGCCCGGGCGAAGGCATCCGCCGCCGGGCGGCCGCCCTCGATCTCGAAGCTCAGCATGTGCCCGCCATGGCCGGCGAGCAGGCTCTGGCTGCGGCGGGCATCGGGATGGTCGGGCCGGGTCGGATAGATCACCCGGGCGAGGCCCGGCCGGTCGGCCAGCGCGTCGGCGAGCCGCGCCGCCGTCGCCTCGGCGCGGGCGTAGCGCAGGCCGAAGGTCATCAGGCCGCGTTCGCCGAGCCAGCAATCGAACGGGCTCGGGGTCAGCCCGGTGGTCACCGCGAAGCCGCGCATCGCGTCGGTCAGACCGGCATCGCGCGCGCCGACCCAGCCCAGGGTGACGTCGGAATGCCCGGCCAGAAGCTTGGTAACCGACTGGATGACGATGTCGGCGCCGTGCTCGGCCGGGCGGATCGCGGCCGGGGTGGTGAAGGTGTTGTCGACCGCCAGCAGGATGCCGCGGTCGCGGCACAGTTCGGCGATGCCGGACAGGTCGGCGATCCGCAGCGTCGGGTTCGAGACCACCTCGATCAGCACCATGCGGGTCTCGGGGCGCAGCGCCGCGGCCACGTGCTCGGCCGAGGTCGGATCGGCGAAATCCACCGCGATGCCGAGCCGCGGCAGATCCTCGCGCAGCATGCGCAGCGACCGCCCGTAGAGCTGGTCGCCGCCGACCACGTGGTCGCCCGCGCGCAGCACGCCCAGCAGCGCCGCGGTCACCGCCGCCATGCCCGAGCCGGTGACCACGCCGTCCGGCAGCGCCTCCAGCGTGGCCAGACGCCGCCCCAGCACGTCGGCATTGGGATGGCCCTCGCGGGCATAGGAATAGCCCGGCGCCCGGCCCTCGTAGAGCGCGTCGAGCGCGTCGGGCCCCTCGGCGGCATAGACCACCGAGGGCATCAGCGGCGTCACCACCGGGGACGAGGAGCTCTCCGGCAGCCCGCCGGGACGCATCAGGGTCTTGCGCATGGATCCTCCGCGGGCCGGATCAGAGCGGCGCCAGCCCGGCGCGGAACCGGGCGGCGTTGCGGCGGTAGTTCTCGGCCGACTTGCGCAGCCGCGCGATCGCCGCCTCGTCGAGGCTGCGGACCACCTTGGCGGGCATCCCCATGACCAGCGAATTGTCGGGGATCTCCTTGCCCTCGGTGACCAGCGCTCCGGCCCCGATCAGGCAGTTGGCACCGATCCGGGCGCCGTTCAGGATCGTCGCGCCCATCCCCACCAGGGTGTTGTCGCCGATCGTGCAGCCGTGCAGCATCACCTTGTGGCCGATGGTGCAGCCGGCGCCGATGGTCAGAGGGAAGCCGATATCGGTGTGGCAGACGACGTTCTCCTGCAGGTTGGTGCCGGCGCCCACGCGGATCTCCTCGTTGTCGCCGCGAATGGTGGTGCCGAACCAGACCGAGGATTCGGCCGCGAGCACCACGCGGCCGATCACGTTGGCATCGGGCGCCACCCAGGCATCTTCGGCAACCTCGGGGGCAATGCCCTCCAGAGCGTAGAGCGTCATGTCAGCAATCCTTCCTCGAATTCGCTTTGCAGGCGGCGCACATGCGCGGTCAGACCCGGCTGCTGGGAGCGCCGGAGGCGGGCCGCGGTGACGATGGATTTCAGCCGCATCTCGGTCTCGTCGAGATCGGTGTTCACCAGCACGAAATCGTAGCCGTCCCAGTGGCTGATCTCGTCCCAGCTTTTCTGCATGCGCTTGCTGATCGTGGCGGCGCTGTCCTGGCCGCGGCTTTCCAACCGGCGCTTGAGCTCGGCGATCGAGGGCGGCAGCAGGAAGATCGACAGCGTGTGCAGGCCGAGCTCGGAATTGCGGATCTGCTGCGCGCCCTGCCAGTCGATGTCGAAGAGCACGTCGCGCCCCTCGTCGATGGCCTGGCGCACCGGGCCCTTGGGCGAGCCGTAGAAATTGCCGAAGACATGCGCGTGTTCGAGCATGTCGCCGTCGGTCACGGCGTGCTTGAAGGCGGCTTCGGTCAGGAAATGGTAATCCTGCCCGTCAATCTCTCCGGGCCGCGGCGCGCGCGTGGTGGCGGAGACCGAGAACCGGATCGTCGGATCCCATTCCCGCAGCCGCCGCGCCAGCGTCGACTTGCCGGCGCCCGAGGGCGAGGACAGGATGATCAGAAGGCCGCGGCGGTCGGTCATGCTCACTCCAGGTTCTGCACCTGCTCGCGCAGCCGGTCGATCACCGTCTTGAGCGCCAGCCCGATGCGGGTCAGGTCGGTCGCCTGCGCCTTGGCGCAGAGCGTGTTGGCCTCGCGGTTGAATTCCTGCATCAGGAAGTCGAGCTGCCGGCCCACCGCGCCCGCGCCGCCGAGGATCTCGCGCGCCGCGGCGACATGCGCCTGCAGGCGGTCGATCTCCTCGGTGACGTCGCTCTTCACGGCGAGCAGCGCAAGCTCTTGCGCCAGCCGCGCCTCGTCGACGGCATCGGTTTCGCCCAGCAGGCGGGCGATCTGGGCCCGCAGCCGCTCGCGCTGGGCCGGCGCGCGCTCGGCCGCGGCATCGCCGGCGGCGCGGGTGAGCGCCGCGATCTCGTCGAGCTGGCCCAGCAGCACCTCCTGCAGGGCCGCGCCCTCGGCGGCGCGGCTGGCGAGATAGGCGTCGAAGACGGCGGCGAAGCTGTCACGCACCGCCGCGGCCAGCGTCGCGCGTTCGGCGCCGTCCTCGGCCTCGGACGCGGCGGGCACCATGGCGAGGATCTCCGCGGCGCTGACCCGCGACAGCGTCAGCCCCTGCAGCGCGGCATGGGCCTCGACGCGGGCGACGGCGCGCAGCGCCGTCTCGAGCGCCGCGTCCGACAGCGCGGCCCCCGCCCCTGCATCGCGGCGCTGCAGGCGCAGCGTCACCGTCACGTTGCCGCGGACGACCTGCGCCTCGACACGGCGGCGAAGGTCGGGCTCCAGCGTCTCGACGGGCTCGGGCAGGCGGAACCGCACGTCGCGGCCCTTTGCATTCACGCTGCGGATGTCCCAGTGCCACTCGGTGCCGCCGTGGGAGCCTGGCGCCGCGGCATAGCCGGTCATCGAGTGCCGCATTGCTGTCCTTCCCCCTCCTGCCGGGACTGACCTACGACAGCCGCTGCGGCGTGACAAGGTGAACGGCCGGTTAACCATCCGCGGCGAAATGGGGCGAATTCGCGGCGAAATCGGGGTAATTAAGGCAGTGTTAATGTCACGGCGGAAGGCTCATGGGGGGCGTGGCCTGCCGCGCCACAGGGAGGCTTCGGCGATGCGTCGACGCGGCAACTTGCGCAGGCTGGCGGGCAAAATGGACCATTCCGATCATTGCGGGCTCGCGCCACTCCACCAGATCGAGGCCTATTGGGCCGCCCTCCGCGACCGCGCCGGCGGCGTGCCGCACCGCGACCGGCTCGATCCCCGCGGCATCCGCGAGGCGCTGGACCACGCCATCCTTGGTGAGACCGTCGCCCCGGGCGAGCTGCGGCTTCGCGTGGCCGGCAGCCAGGTGGATCGCCTGCTGGGCACCCGGGCGGCCGGGCTGCCCTTCTCCACGCTCTTCGCACCGCAGGACCGCACGCAGTTGCAGGCCGCCATCCGGTCGGTTCTGGACGATCCCGCTCTTCTGCGCGCCGATCTCGCGGCACGCGGCAGCGGCTCGGAGATCCCGGCCAGGCTCATTCTTTTGCCGTTGCGCTCGGCCGGCGGTGCGGTGGACCGGGTGCTGGGCGGGCTGGTGGCCTTGGGCGACCCGGACGGCCAGCCGCGGCGGCTGAGCCTGGGCGCGCTGGCACTGTCGCCGCTCGACCTGGCGCCGGACGCGGCCGGGCCGGAGGCGGCGGCGCCGCGTCCCGGCTTCGCGGATGCCGCGCGACCCTTCACGCGACCACCCTCGGCGCCGCGGTTGCGCCTCGTCGTGTCGAACGGCCCCAAGCGCGACAGCTGAGGCCGGCGGGCGGCTTATTCCGCCGCCATCGGCGTGTGCTCGATTCCGTCCAGCGCGCCGCGGAACTCCGGGTGCTGGGCGGCATAGGCGATGGTTGCCTGCAGCATGCCGCGCTTGGAGCCGCAATCGTAGCGCGTGCCGCTGAACCGGTAGCCGCACAGCCCGACGCGGTCGGCGCCGCGGGCAATCGCATCGGTGAGCTGGATCTCGCCGCCCGCCCCCGGCGGCAGGCCGCGGAGGTCGTCGAAGATCGAGGCGTCGAGAACATAGCGGCCGACCACGGCCTGGCGCGACGGCGCCTCCGCCGGATCGGGTTTCTCCACCATGCCGTCGGCCAAGAGCCGCGGGCCGTCGCGCCCGGTGACCGACAGGATGCCGTAGCTCTTCACCTCGTCCGTTCCCACCTGCATGGTCGCGACCATGTGGCCGGCGGACTCGGCATCGTAGGCATCGATCATTTCGGCAATGCAGCCGGGCTCGCCGAGGATCAGGTCGTCGGGCAGGATCACCGCCACCGGCCCGGGCAGCACCTCGTCGGCGGCGCAGAGGATGGCATGGCCCAGCCCGAGCGGTTCGGGCTGCATGACGAAGCGCACGTCGCCGTCCTCGCGCCCCAGCGCGTTGTCCTGCAGCATGTCGGCCAGGTCGTCCTTGCCGCGCGCGCGCAACGTCTCCTCGAGCTCCCGGTCGGCGCGGACGTAGTTCTCGATGGCGCCCTTCGAGGGATGGCTGACGAAGACCATGCGCTCGATCCCGGCGGCGCGGGCCTCGTCGATGGCAAATTGCAGCAGCGGACGGTCGAGGACGGGCAGCAGCTCCTTCGGCGTGGACTTGGTCGCGGGCAGGAAGCGGGTGCCCAGCCCCGCGACCGGAAAGATCGCGGTACGGACGGGCGCCGGCTTGGCGTCGGACGTGGTGACCATGGATGTGCTCCTCGGGGATTTCGGCGGGTGCCGCGCTGCGGCGCCATTCAGGCTAAGAGGGGCGAGAAACCAGTCAACGGTTCTGCCCTGTTGCCCGGATAACGTGCCAGCGGGCTGCCCGTTCCGCCGACAAGCTGCACAAATTTGCGCCATAGTTTCGACATCGTCTCCGATGCCGCGGCCGGCCCCGGCGCACCGAATCGGGTCTCGCGGCCGCCTATGACGCGGGTTCGCCGCGCCCGGAGCCTGCCCAGGGCGCAAGGAGGCCGGGTGGCGTTGCCGCCACCGGGCGTGGTGGACTTCGGCGCGCCGTTGCCTAGGCTATGGACCATGCGGAAGGCGGCGCCCGGGCGCCCGGCCCCGCAGCCCAGTAGCGTCGCGAGAGCCCATGGACGGACATCGACTGAACATCCCCAATCAGACGCCGCAGGCGCGGCGCGGCGGCGTGATCTACGCTCGCCCCTATGACCGCATCGCGGTGCTCGGCATGGGCAGTTGGGGCACCGCCCTGGCCGCGGTCGCGGCCTCGTCGGGGCGCGCGGTGCATCTCTGGGGCCGGCGCCGCAAGCTGGCCCAGGCGATCCGCGAGCAGCGCGAGAACGCCGAATACCTGCCCGACACCCCGCTGCCGCCCGGCTTGCAGCCGACCGGCGACCTCGATGCGGCGCTGTCGGGCGCCGAGGCGGTGCTGATCGTCACGCCGTCGCGCACCCTGCGCGAGCTGTGCCGCACCATCCGCCCGCACCTGCCCGCCGGCGTGCCGCTGGCGCTCTGCTGCAAGGGCATCGAGCGCGGCACCGGCTACCTGCTCAGCCATGTCGTGGAGGAGGAACTGCCGGGCCATCCGGTGGGCGCGCTGTCCGGGCCGACCTTCGCCCGCGAAACCGCCCTCGGCCATCCCACCGCCGCCACCATCGCCTTCGAGTTCCGCTACACCGACCGGCTCGACCCGGGCGAGAGCCCGGCGGCGCGGCTCGCCGTCACCATGTCGTCGTCGAGCTTTCGGCCCTACGTCTCGGACGACCTCGTGGGCGTCGAGATCGGCGGCGCGGTGAAGAACGTCATCGCCATCGCCTGCGGCATGATGACCGGCGCGGGCTTTGCCGAGAACACCCGCGCTGCGCTCATCACCCGCGGCATCGACGAGATGAAGTTCCTCGCCGAAGCGCTTGGCGGGCGGCGGGAAACCGTCACCGGCCTCTCGGGCGCCGGCGACCTGACGCTGACCTGCTCCTCGATGACCTCGCGCAACATGTCGCTGGGCGTCCAGCTCGGCCAGGGCCTGTCGCGGTCGGAATGCTTCGAGGGCCGCGACGTCGTGGTCGAGGGCGAGGTCAACGCCGTCTCGGTGGTGGACCTGGCGCGGCGCATCGGCGTCGAAATGCCGATCTGCGAGGCGGTGCACGCCATCCTCTACGACGGCGCCGACCTGCACGAGACCTTCACGGAACTCTGGGCCCGGCCGATCCAGTCCGAGCCGCGCGCCCTCGACATCGCCCTCGCCCATCCCTCCAAGCTTCCCAAATCCGAGACCCCATGACCGCCGCCAGCACCCGCCTTGCCGACAAGACCTTCGTTCTCGCCACCGATCTCGACGGCACGTTCCTCGGCGGCAGCGCCGCCGATCGCCGCCGCCTCTACGACTGGATCGAGGAGAACCGCGCCACCATCGGGCTGGTCTTCGTCACCGGCCGCGACCCGGCCTTCATCGCCGAGCTCTGCGACGGCGGCGTGCCCTGGCCGGAATACGTGATCGGCGATGTCGGCACGACCATCGCGGCGGTCGAGGGGCGGCGGATCGCGCCCATCGCCGCGCTCGAGACGGAGATCGCCGCGGCGTGGCGCGATTCCGGTCCCCGGGTGCGCGCGGCGCTGCGCGACCATCCCGGGCTCACCCTCCAGCCCACCGAGTTCCGCTACCGGGTGAGCTACGACCTCGATGCGGACCGGTTCGACGATCGCGCCCACGGCATCGTGGAGGAGCTTGGGCTCGACACGCTGGTCTCCGACAACCGCTATTTCGACGTGTTGCCGAAGGGCGTCAGCAAGGGCCCGTCGCTGCGCCGTTTCGTCGCCCATCACGGCATCGCCGAGGACCGGGTGCTGGCCGCGGGCGACACCTTGAACGACCTGTCGATGCTGGTTTCGGGCCTGCCCGCGGTGGCGGTGGGCGGCTCCGAGCCGGCGTTGCTGGAGCGGGTCGCCGATCTACCTCAGGTCCACAAGGCCCGGGCCGAAGGCGCCGGCGGCATCCTCGAGGCCGTGGCGGCCAAGTCTTTGCACCCTGTCCCCAAAGGAGTCTGACATGGGCAGCGATCTCGTCATCGTCTACCACCGCCAACCCTACGAGGAGGTCGTGGAGAACGGCCGCACGGTGTTCCGCGAGAACACGAGCCCGAACGGCATCGTCCCCACCCTCAAGAGCTTCTTCGGCAAGGTCGAGGACGCCGCCTGGGTGGCCTGGAAGGAGGCCGAGGATCCCTCCGACCCGGGCTTCGAGCGGGTGATCCAGATCGAGGACAGCTTCGGCAAGTACACCGTCTCGCGGCTGCCGCTGACCAAGGACCAAGTGTCGAGCTTCTACCACGTCACCTCGAAGGAGGCGTTCTGGCCGATCCTCCACGGCTTCAAGGAGAAGTACAATTACGACCCCGTCGACTGGCCGACCTTCAAGGAGGTGAACTGGGCCTTCGCCGAGGCCGCCGCCGCCGAGGCCGGCCAGGGCGCCGCGGTCTGGGTGCACGACTACAATCTCTGGCTGGTGCCGGGCTACCTGCGGCAGATGCGCAAGGACGTGCGGATCTCGTTCTTCCATCACACGCCGTTTCCCGGCGCCGACATGTTCAACGTCCTGCCCTGGCGGGGCGAGATCGTCGATTCGCTGCTCGCCTGCGACGTGGTGGGCTTCCACATTCCGCGCTACGCCTCGAACTTCGTCAGCGTGGTGCGCTCGCTGCGCGATGTCGGCCAGATCCCGCGCCAGCGGGTCGATGCCGATTTCATCTCCGAGGGCTCGGCGCTGTCGGACCGCACGGTCCCGGTGGAGATCCATCTCGAGGACCGCAAGGTGCGGCTCGGCACCACGCCGGTGGGCGTCGACACCGACTACATCTCGACCATCACCAACACCGAGGAGACCGCGACGCGCGCGCAGGACATCCGCGAGGAGCTGGGCTGCGCGCGGCTGATCCTGTCGGTCGGGCGCACCGACTACACCAAGGGCGGCGCCGACCAGCTTCTGGCCTTCGAACGGCTGCTGGAGCGGCGTCCGGACCTGCAGGGAAAGGTCCGGCTCCTGCATGTCTCGGTCTCGGCCAACCGCAACATGACCGCCTATGCCGAGATCCAGTCCGAGATCGAACAGATCGCCGGGCGCATCAACGGCCGTTTCGGCACCTTCTCCTCGACCCCGGTCGCGCTGATCAGCCGGGCCATCCCGTTCGAGACGCTGGTGGCCTATTACCGCGCCGCCGACATCGCCTGGATCACGCCCCTGGCCGACGGCATGAACCTCGTGTGCAAGGAATTCGCCGCCGCACGCTCGGACGGCGACGGCGTGCTGATCCTGTCGGAATTTGCCGGCGCGGCGATGGAGATGAGCTCGGCCATCCTCACCAACCCCTATTCCAACCGCTCGATGGATGCGGCGATCGAGATGGCGCTGGAAATGCCCGAGGAGGAGCGCCGCGCGCGGATGTCCGAGCTGCGCCGCGTGGTCGAGAAGTACAACACCCGGGCCTGGGCGCGGGACCAGCTGGCGCTGCTGTCGCCGGAGGATTTCGGTCGCAGCGGCGACGGCACCGAGGCGGCCTGAACCGGGGCCGCTCCAGCCCCGGCCCACGCGGCGGCCCCTGGCCGCCGAAGGTTTCACCGCCGCCGAGGCATGCCACTTGGCCGCGGCCTGCCCTCCTCGTCCATGGGGTCCCCATGACCTGGGCGCCGACCGGTTCGGTGCGGTTCCGCGATCTGTGCCGGGCTCGGTAGACGGGGAACATGTCGCCGTCGCAGAACTCCACGCCCGGATCGGCGGCATGGCCACGGTCGGAGACCGGGAAGCCCCCGTTGGCGGGAGGCACCTCGTGCAGGACCTCGGTGGTGCGCCCATCGCTGCCGCGATACCCCGGGACGCCGACATTCTGGCCTTTTCGGACTGGCGCTTGATCTCGCCCGGCGGGATGTCGTTGCCCATGCCGGTTGTCGGTGCACCTCCGCTCCCCGGTCTCGACGTGGACATCGTGGCCGAGCGAGTTGCCCGCGCCGAAGGTATGGTGCTCGCGGCTCATGCCGTCCCGGTCGCGCCGGAGGATGCCGACGATGTCCGAGTCTTGAGGTGTGCGACTGTGTCAGTCTGCCGGTGGAGATCCGCGGCGGATGGCGACGGGATACTGCGTGCGCTCCGGCAGACAGCGGCTCGAAACGCGACGCCCCGCGGCGCGCTGGCGCTGCGGGGCGTGTCCGGCAAGCCGGAAAGGTCGTCCGGCCGCTCAGCCGTTGGCGGCGGCGCGGGCCTCGCGGTGCGCGGTCAGTTCCTCGGCCACGAGGAAGGCCAGCTCCAGCGATTGCGTGGCGTTCAGGCGCGGATCGCAGGCGGTGTGGTAGCGGTCGGACAGATCCTCGTCCGAGACCGCGTGCACGCCGCCGGTGCATTCGGTGACGTCGAGCCCGGTCATCTCGAAATGCACCCCGCCCGGCACCGTGCCCTCGGACTTGTGCACCGCGAAGAAGTCGCGCACCTCGCGCAGCACCGACTCGAAGGGGCGGGTCTTGTAGCCCGAGGCGGACTTGATCGTGTTGCCGTGCATCGGGTCGCAGACCCAGGTCACCCGGGCGCCCTGCTCGCGCACGGTCTGGATCAGCCGCGGCAGATGCTCGGCCACCCTGCCGGCGCCGAACCGCGCGATCAGGGTCAGGCGCCCCTCCTCGTTGGTCGGGTTCAGCTTCTCCATCAGGACCTTGAGATCCTCGGAGGTCATGCTGGGGCCGCATTTCAGCCCGATCGGGTTCAGCACGCCGCGGGCGAATTCCACATGCGCGCCGTCGGGCTGCCGGGTGCGGTCGCCGATCCAGATCATGTGCCCCGAGCCCGCCAGCCACTTGCCGGACGTGGAATCGAGCCGGCACAGCGCCTCCTCGTATTCCAGCAGCAGCGCCTCGTGGCTGGTGTAGAAATCCACCGTGCGCAGGTTGTGGTTGGTGTCGCTCTCGAGCCCGGCCGCCTTCATGAAGTCGAGCGTGTCGGAGATCCGCGCCGCCATCTCGCGGTATTTCGAGGCCTCGTCCTGCTCGGTGAAGCCCAGCGTCCAGGCATGGACCTGGTGCACGTCGGCATAGCCGCCGGTGGAGAAGGCGCGCAGCAGGTTCAGCGTCGCCGCGGCCTGGGTATAGGCCTGCAGCATCTTTCGCGGATCGGGGATCCGCGCCTCGGGGGTGAAGGCCAGCTCGTTGATGATGTCGCCGCGGAAGCTCGGCAGCTCGACGCCGTTCTGCACCTCGGTCGGCGCCGAGCGCGGCTTGGCGAACTGGCCGGCCATGCGGCCGACCTTCACCACCGGCACCTTGGCGCCGTAGGTCAGCACCATGGCCATCTGCAGCATCACCTTGAAGGTGTCGCGGATGGCGTCGGCGGAGAACTGGTCGAAGGCCTCGGCGCAGTCGCCGCCCTGAAGCAGGAAGGCCTCGCCGCGGCCGGCGGCGCCGAGCGCGCGCTTCAGCGACCGGGCCTCGCCGGCAAAGACCAGCGGCGGATACTTGGAGAGCTGCGCCTCGGCGGCATTCAGCGCCGCTATGTCGGTATAGTCCGGCATCTGCACCCGCGGCTTCGCGCGCCAGGCCGATTTCTGCCATTCCGTCATGCTCTCGTCTCCGGTCCGTAAGGTCTCTCTGCAATCGTTAGCGATAGCGTCCGCGGTCTATAGCCCCGCACCGGGGCACTGGCCATACACTTTCTTGGGCACGAGCCTTGACGCGGTGGCTAGGCCACTGGACTCTGGTGGTGTTTCCGGTCAGGGACCGGCGCCAACATCGGGCCATCCGCGGGGGTGTCGTCATGCAGAGCCAGCGTCAGGTCGTGGAGGTCGTGGCTCCCGGCAAGCCCCGGCGGTTCGTCTTCGTGCTGCTGCCGCGCTTCACGCTGATGAGCTTCGCCGCCGCGGTGGAGACCCTGCGCCTGGCCAACCGGATGGCCGACCGCACGCTCTACGAATGGACCACCGTGGGCGATGGCGGCGGCACCGCCAGCTGTTCGGCCGGGACCGTGTTCCAGCTCGACGGCGAGCTGCCGCCGCTCAGCCGGGACGACACCGCGGTGATCTGCGGCGGGCTCGACGTGCGCGCCGCCACCAGCAAGCGCCTGCTGTCCTGGCTGCGCCGCGAGGCCCGCAACGGCCCCAAGCTGGGCGCGCTCTGCACCGGCACCTTCACGCTGGCTCAGGCCGGGCTGCTGGACGGCCGGCGCGCCACCATCCACTGGGAAAACCACGACAGCTTCGCCGAGGAATTCGACGACGTCACCCTGACCAAGTCGGTCTTCGTGCTCGACGGCAACCGGATGAGCGCCGCCGGCGGCACCTCCGCCATCGACCTGATGCTGAAGGTGGTGGCCGAGGATTGGGGGCCCGACCTCGCCAACGCGGTGGCCGACCAGATGATCTACACCGCCATCCGCACCGACCAGGACACCCAGCGGCTGTCGGTGCCGACCCGGATCGGCGTGCGCCACCCCAAGCTCGCCGAGGTCATCCACAAGATGGAGGCCCATATCGAGGAGCCGATCAGCCCGGCCCTGCTGGCCCAGGAGGTCGGCATGTCGACGCGGCAGCTGGAGCGGCTGTTCCGCCGCTACCTCAACCGCTCGCCCAAGCGCTATTACATGGAGCTGCGGCTGCAGAAGGCGCGCAACCTCCTGATGCAGACCGACATGAGCGTGATCAACGTGGCGCTGGCCTGCGGCTTCGCCAGCCCGTCGCACTTCTCCAAGTGCTACCGCGCGCATTACGCCACCACGCCCTACCGCGAACGCGGCAGCCATTGCGGCGGCACTCCGCTGCCCGATGCCGGCGACGAGGCGGCGGCCGAGCTCGGACCGCTCTGAGCCCCGGGTCGCGGCGCCGCCCGGCCCCGCCCTGCCCGCCAGCCCTGCCCGCTCGCGGCCCATGCGCGAGAATCACGTCCGCACTGCCCGGCGCGCATGGCTCGCGCGCCCCGTTCCGGCTTCTTGCCGGCCGGCCGGGCCCGGCGTTGCGAAAATTGCGAATCCGCGGCGCGCTCGGCAACGCGGGCTTCCGCTGCGAGAAGGCTTTTCTTTCGCGAAGGCGGCTTTTAGGTTTCGCGCCAGGACAATGTTCCACCAGGGAGATCCACGATGAAAAAGCTGCTTATGGCCACCGCCGCCTCGGCGCTGACCGCGGGTGCGGTCGCCGCCCAGGGCGAGGGCGAGGTGCCGATCGGCATCATTCTCGGCTTCACCGGGCCGATCGAATCGCTGACGCCGGGCATGGCCGCCAGCGCCGAACTGGCGCTGACCGAGATCAACGACAGCGGCAACTTCCTCGAGGGCAAGACGCTGGTGCCGGTGCGGGCGGATTCGACCTGCGTGGACAGCGCCGCGGCCACCGCCGCGGCCGAGCGTCTGGTCACCACCGACGGCGTGGTGGCGATCATGGGCGCCGATTGCTCGGGCGTCACCGGCGCGGTCCTGTCGAACGTGGCGGTGCCGAACGGCGTGCCGATGATCTCCCCCTCGGCGACCTCGCCGGGCCTGTCGGAGGCGCAGGACAACGACCTGTTCTTCCGCACCGCGCCCTCCGATGCGCGCCAGGGCGAGGTGCTGGCCGGCATCCTGCAGGACCAGGGCGTCAGCTCGGTGGCCGTGACCTACACCAACAACGATTACGGCAAGGGCCTGTCGGACAGCTTCGTCGCCGCCTTCGAGGAGGCCGGCGGCTCGGTGACCCTGGTCGCGCCGCACGAGGACAACAAGGCCGACTACTCGGCCGAAATCGGTTCGCTGGCCTCCGCCGGCGGCGACGTCCTGGTGGTGCTGGGCTACGCCGATAGCGGCGGCAAGGGCATGATCCAGGCCGCCGTGGACAGCGGGTCCTTCGACACCTTCATGCTGGGCGACGGCATGTATTCCGACGCGCTCCTGGCCGATCTCGGCGACGTGCTGGAAGGCTCCTACGGCGCCGTGCCGTGGTCCGAGGGCGAAGGCGCCACCGCCTTTGCCGAGGTCGCCGAGGCCGGCGGCGTCAACGCCGAGAGCACCTATACCCGCGAGAGCTACGATGCCGCGGCGCTGCTGGCGCTGGCGATGATGAAGGGCGGCGAGGCGACCTCGGCCGCCGCCGCCGCCAACATCATGGACGTGGCCAACGAGCCGGGCGAGAAGATCATGCCGGGTGAGCTGGGCCGGGCGCTCGAGATCCTCGCCGAGGGCGGCGAGATCGACTATGTCGGCGCCACCAACGTCGAGCTGATCGGCCCGGGCGAGGCCGCCGGCACCTACCGCTACTACTCGATCACCGGCGGCGGCTTCGAGACCGTCGAGTTCCGCTGATCGGCTGAAACGCGGCGCGGCCCCGGGCGACCGGGGCCGCGGCCCAAGGAGACAGACGCGGGCCGAACCCCGCGCAAGGGGAGACACGTCTTGATCCGGGTGGACAACCTGCACCGCCATTTCGGCGGCTTCCGGGCCGTGGACGGCGCCAGCCTCGAGATCGCCACCGGCTCGATCACCGGGCTGGTGGGACCGAACGGCGCCGGCAAGTCGACGCTGTTCAACGTCATCGCCGGCGCCCTGCCCCCGACTTCGGGGCAGGTGATGATGGACGGCGAGGACATCACCGGCCTGCCGCCGCACGAGCTGTTCCACAAGGGCCTGCTGCGCACCTTCCAGATCGCGCACGAATTTTCCTCCATGACCTGCCGCGAGAACCTGATGATGGTGCCCGGCGGCCAGGCCGGGGAGACGCTGTGGAACGCCTGGTTCGGCCGCGGGCGGATCGCCGAGGAGGAGGCGGCGCTGCTGAAGAAGGCCGACGAGGTGCTCGACTTCCTGACCATCTCGCATCTCAGGGACGAGCGCGCCGGCAACCTCTCGGGCGGGCAGAAGAAGCTCCTCGAGCTCGGCCGCACGATGATGGTGGACGCCAAGGTGGTGTTCCTCGACGAGGTCGGCGCCGGCGTGAACCGGACGCTCCTGATGACCATCGCCGACGCCATCCTGCGGCTCAACCGCGAGCGCGGCTACACCTTCTGCGTCATCGAGCACGACATGGATTTCATCGGCAAGCTCTGCGACCCGATCATCGTCATGGCCGAGGGCAAGGTGCTGGCCCAGGGCACGATCGACGAGATCAAGGCCGACGAGCGGGTGATCGAGGCCTATCTCGGCACCGGGCTGAAGAACAAGGAGACGGCGTGATGGCGGCGCGCGCGGGACGTGGGGGCGCTGCCCCCACACCCCCGGGATATTTCCACTCAGAAGAAGCAGGGGGTGCGGCGTGGCCGATCCGCTGACCGACGACCGCGGCAACCGCGACCGCTCGATCACCAACCCGGCCGGACAGGGTGCGGCGCGGCCCGCCCAGGGCGGCGCGGCGCGGCCCGCCCCGGGCGGGCCCTTCCTGATCGGCGAGGCGATGACCGGCGGCTACGGCCGCGGCGCCGACATCCTGCACGATTGCACCATCGCCGTGGAGAAGGGCGAGATCGCGGTCATCGTGGGCCCCAACGGCGCCGGCAAGTCGACCGCGATGAAGGCGGTGTTCGGCATGCTGAACCTGCGCCAGGGCGCGGTGCGGCTCGACGGCGAGGACATCACCGCGCTGAGCCCGCAGGACCGGGTCAAGAAGGGCATGGGCTTCGTGCCCCAGACCTCCAACATCTTCACCTCGATGAGCGTCGAGGAGAACCTGGAGATGGGCGCCTTCATCCGCGACGACGACATCCGCGGCACCCTGGAGCAGGTCTACGAGCTGTTCCCGATCCTGCGCGAGAAGCGCCGCCAGCCCGCCGGCGAGCTGTCGGGCGGGCAGCGCCAGCAGGTCGCGGTGGGCCGGGCGCTGATGACCCAGCCCAAGGTGCTGATGCTCGACGAGCCCACCGCGGGGGTGTCGCCCATCGTCATGGACGAGCTCTTCGACCGCATCATCGAGGTGGCGCGCACCGGCATCCCGATCCTGATGGTCGAGCAGAATGCCCGCCAGGCGCTGGAGATCGCCGACAAGGGCTACGTGCTGGTGCAGGGCGCCAACGCCCATACCGGAACCGGCCGCGACCTGCTGGCCGATGCCGAGGTGCGGCGGAGCTTCCTCGGCGGATGAGGGCGCGGGCGGCATGGTTGGCCTTGGCCCTGCCGGGCGCGATTGCGGCCGGGGCCGCGGGGGCCGCGGCGCAGGGTTACGACTGCGCCTTCGCGACGCTGTGCTTCGGCACCGAGCCCTGCACCGCCTCGGACTGGACGGCGCGGCTGGTGCCGGCGGGCGGCGGGCTGCGTCTGGTCTCCCCGGGCGGGGACCGGGATTTCGCGCCGCTCGGCGCCGAGGACGGCCACCGCGCCTTCGTCTCGGCGCCCGAAAACGGCGCCGTGGCGCTGCTGACCCTGGGCGAGGACGGCACCGCCATCTACAGCGAACAATCCGTGTCGGGCGGCTTCCAGGTCACCGAATACGGCGATTGCCGAGAGAGTGAGTGATGGATCTACTGAACGCCTTCGTGGCGCTGGCGAATTTCGTGCTGATCCCGGGGCTGGCCTATGGCTCGCAGCTGGCGCTGGGGGCGCTGGGGGTGACGCTGGTCTACGGCATCCTGCGGTTTTCGAACTTCGCCCATGGCGATGCCATGGCCTTCGGCACCATGGCGGCGATCCTCGCCACCTGGGGGCTGCAGGGCCTGGGCATCAGCCTCGGGCCGCTGCCTACGGCGCTCTTGGCGATCCCGGTGGGCATCGCCGCCTGCGCGGTGCTGCTGCTAGCCACGGATCGTGCGGTCTACCGCTTCTACCGGGCGCAGAAGGCGGTGCCGGTGATCCTCGTCATCGTCTCCATGGGGGTGATGTTCGTCTATAACGGCCTGACCCGGCTGGTGATCGGGCCCGACGACCAGAACTTCGCCGACGGCGCCCGCTACCTGATCAGCGCGCGGCAGTTCCGCGAACTGACCGGCCTGGCCGAGCCGCTGGTGATCCGCTCCACCCAGGCGCTGACCCTGGTCACCGCGCTGATCACCGTGGCGCTGCTGTTCTGGTTCCTCAACCGCACCCGCACCGGCAAGTCGATGCGGGCCTATTCCGACAACGAGGACCTGGCGCTCTTGTCGGGGATCGACCCGGAGAAGGTGGTGCGGGTGACCTGGCTGATCGTCGCCGCGCTCGCCACCATCGCCGGCGTGCTCTACGGGCTCGACAAGACCTACAAGCCCTTCACCTACTTCCAGCTGCTGCTGCCGATCTTCGCCGCGGCGATCGTCGGCGGGCTCGGCTCGCCCTTGGGCGCCATCGCCGGCGGCTTCGTCATCGCGTTCTCCGAGGTCGGCATCACCTATGCCTGGAAGAAGGTTCTGACCTACATGCTGCCCGACAGCCTCGCCCCGGACGGGCTCGTGCAGCTCCTGGCCACCGACTACAAGTTCGCGGTCAGCTTCGTGATCCTCGTCATCGTCCTGCTGTTCCGCCCCACGGGCCTCTTCCAGGGGAAATCGGTATGAGCCATTCCGCCCGCACATTCCTGATGGTGGCGCTGGTCGCGGCGCTGATCCTCGGCACCGGTCTGGTGCAGAGCTGGAACTCCGCGCTGCTGATCCTCAACATGGGGCTGGTGAGCGCCGTGATGAGCCTCGGGGTGAACCTGCAATGGGGCTTCGCCGGGCTCTTCAACGTGGGCGTGATGGGCTTCGTGGCCCTGGGCGGGCTGGCCGTGGTGCTGGTCTCCATGCCGCCCGTGCCGGCGGCCTGGGAGGCCGGCGGCCTGCGCGTCGTCGCGGGCCTCGTGCTCGGCGCCGCCACCATCGGCGCCGCGGTCCTGGCCTGGAAGCGGCTGGCCCGGCGGCGCCGCGGCTGGGCGGTGGCGGCGATCCTGATCGCGGGCTTCGTGCTCTACCGCATGGTGTTCCTGCCGGGCTCGGCCGCGGTCGAGAGCGTCAACGCCGCGACCCAGGGCTATCTCGGCGGGCTCGGCCTGCCGGTGCTGCTGGCCTGGCCGGTGGGCGGGCTCTTGGCCGCCGGCGCCGCCTGGGCGATCGGCAAGACCGCGCTTGGCCTGCGTTCGGACTACCTGGCCATCGCGACGCTCGGCATCGCCGAGATCATCATCGCGGTGCTGAAGAACGAGGACTGGCTGGCGCGCGGCGTCAAGAACGTCATCGGCCTGCCCCGTCCGGTGCCCTACGAATACGAGCTGCAGCAGGACCCGGCCTTCGTCGAGCGCGCCGCGGGCTGGGGGGTCGACGCCACCACCGCCTCGACGCTCTACGTCAAGGCAGGCTACGGCGTGCTCTTCGCCATCGTGCTGGTGATCGTGCTGGTGCTGGCGCAGCTGGCGCTGAAATCGCCCTGGGGCCGGATGATGCGGGCGATCCGCGACAACGAGACCGCGGCGCGGGCGATGGGCAAGGACGTCACCGGGCGCCACCTGCAGGTCTTCGTGCTGGGCTCGGCAATCTGCGGCATCGCCGGGGCGATGATGACCACGCTCGACGGTCAGCTCACGCCCTCGACCTACCAGCCGCTGCGCTACACCTTCCTGATCTGGGTGATGGTGATCGTCGGCGGCTCGGGCAACAATTACGGCGCGGTGCTGGGCGGCTTCCTGATCTGGTTCCTCTGGGTGCAGGTCGAACCGCTGGGACAGGCGCTGATGGGGGCGATCACCGCCGGCATGTCGCCGGGGCCGCTCAAGGCGCACCTGATCGACAGCGTGCAGCACATGCGGCTGCTGACCATGGGGCTGATCCTGCTTCTGGTGCTGCGATTCTCGCCGCGCGGGCTGATCCCGGAGCGCTGAACCGAGACCTTAGGCCAAGAGACCCGGCCGCCCCGGGCGGCTAGGGTCGGGCCATGCCAGTGGGACAAGACCGGTGCAGATGACACGCATTGCCGCCTCCAGCCCGCGCGCCAGGCCGCGGGCCGCGCTGGTCATCGACGACCATCCGCTGTTCTGCGACGCCCTGACGCTCACCCTGACCTCGATCAACGAGTTCGAGCGGGTGGAGACCGCGGGCACGCTGGAGGCCGGGCTCGAGCGGCTCGCCGAGCACCCGGCGGATTTCATCGTGCTCGACCTGAACCTGCCCGACGTGCACGGGCTCGACGGACTGATCCGGCTGCGCACCGCGGCGCCGCGGGCGATCATCCTGATCGCCTCCTCGATGGCCGAGGACCGCATCATCAGCCGCGCGCTGAAGGCCGGGGCCGACGGCTTCGTGCCCAAGCATTCGCAGCGCGGCGTGTTCCGGCGCGCCTTCGAGACGCTGGTCGCCGGCGAGCGCTACGTGCCGGAGAGCTTCATCGACCCCGAGGCCGACCGCGCCGCGCCGAGCGACGCCCTGACCCGGCTGGCCAGCCTGACCAACCAGCAGGCGCGCATCCTGGCCCTGATCTGCGAGGGCAAGCTCAACAAGCAGATCGCCTGGGAGCTGTCGATCGCCGAAACCACGGTCAAGGCGCATGTCACCGCGATCATGCGCAAGCTCGGCGTCCAGAGCCGGACCCAGGCGGTGCTGATCGCCCAGGATGCCCGCTTCGACAAGGTCTTGCCAAGCTCGGAGCGCGACGCCTAACCTCGCGTCCGACCGCCGCCTGCGGCAGGGTCAGGAGGAAAGCCGATCGCCGTGGAAGGAGCCCAGATCGCCGCCGGAGCGCGCGCCGCGGAGGTGCTGCGGGTGGCCCAGGTCGAGGCCCGGGCCCCCGATGCGGTGACCCGCCTCGCGGCGGAGCTGGGCGACGGCCCCTTCGCGCTGGTCTGTCTCTTCGTGGCCCCCGATGCCGATTTCGCCGCCCTCACCCGGGCCGCCGCCCGGCGCTTCGGGGCGGCCGAGGTGCTGGCCTGCTCGACCGCCGGGGAGATCGGGCGGAACGGCTACGAGGACGGCCAGATCATCGCCCTGGGCTTTCCCGACGCGCTGTTCGCGGCGCGCAGCCACGCCATCGAGGGACTCGACCGGATCGACGAGATCCGGGTGGCGGACCGGCTGGTCGAGGAGCGGATGAGCCTGACCGGCGCGGCGCCGGGCATGGAGTACGAATTCGCCTTCCTGCTCGCCGACGGTCTGTCGATGCGCGAGGAGCAGCTGGCGGCGATGCTGGCCGCCGGGCTCGGACCGATCCCGCTCTTCGGCGGCTCGGCCGGTGACGGCACGCGGTTCCGCCGCACCCGGCTGTCGCGCAACGGTCGCGAGGTCGAGGGCGGCGCGCTGGTGGCGCTCTTGCGCAGTCACTGCCCGGTGCGGGTCTTCAGCTTCGACCACCTGCACCCGACCGGGACGCGGATGGTGGTCACCGCCGCCGATCCCGAACGCCGCGTGGTCCGCGAGATCAACGCCGAGCCCGCGGCTCGCGAATATGCCCGGCTGCTGGGCAAGGATCCGGGCCAGCTCGACCCCTTCACCTTCGCCGCGCATCCGGTGGTCGTCCGCCTTGGCGACAGCCACCACGTGCGCGCCATCCAGCGCGTCAACGAGGCGGGCGAGCTGCAATTCTTCTCGGCCATCAACGAGGGCATGGTGCTGACCCTCGCCACCCCGGGCGACATGGCCGAGCATCTCGAAGGGGCGCTGGCCAGCCTCGACGGGCCCGACGCGCCGGCCCGGATCCTCGCCTGCGACTGCGTGCTGCGCAAGATCGAGGCCCGGCAGACGCAGCGCACCCGCGCGGTGTCGGAGATCCTCGCCCGCCACCGCGTCGTCGGCTTCTCGACCTATGGCGAGCAGCACGGCGCCCTGCATGTCAACCAGACCCTGACCGGGGTCGCCCTCTATCCGCCCGCGCAGACCTGATCGCCGATGTCCCTCGTCAATCCCGCCGACCCGCCCGAACGCCAGATCGAGAAGCTCGAGATCATCGCCGAGGTGCTGATGCGGCGGGTCGAGCACGACACCGCGCAATCGGGCGCCGCCTACGCCCAGTTCGAGCGCGCCGCGCTGCTGGAGAAGCGGGTGCGCGAGCGCACGCTGGAGCTGGAGCGGGCGCTCGACCTGCTGAACCAGTCGAATGCCGGGCTGGCGCGCGCCAATGCCGAGGCCGAGACCGCGCGGCGCAACCTCGCCGACGCCATCGAGACGCTGAGCGAGGGCTTCGCGCTGTTCGATCCCGAGGACGTTCTGGTGATGTGCAATTCGCGCTTCTGCCGCGATTTCCGCGACACCACGCCGGCGCTGCGGCCCGGCCTGTCCTTCGAGGAGTACGTCGCCGGGGTCAGCCGCAGCGCGCTGCTGCGGCGGCCCGACGGATCCAGCCCCGAGGCCTGGGCGGCGGAGCGGCTGCGCCGGCACCGCGACCAGCACGCCATGTTCAACGCCGAGCTCTGCAACGGCCGCTGGATGCAGGTCAGCGAGCACCGCACCGCCAATGGCGGCACCGTGGTGGTGCAGACCGACGTCACCGACATCGTGCGGATCGAACGCCAGGAACGCGCGCGGCTGCGCGACGACCAGGCCCGGATGATCCGCGCCACGCTCGACCACCTGAACCAGGGGGTGGCGATCTTCGACCATGACGGACGGCTGATGGGCTGGAACCAGCGCATCGGCGCTCTGCTCGCGATGCCGGCCAAATGGCTCCGGATCGGCGCCGATTTCGACGCGCTGATCGACCGCCTGAGCGTCGATTTCGCCTTTGTCGGCGCCGACACGCGCGACCGCTTCCGCGCCTGGGCCGCGACCCGCGGGCCGCGCGGTCCGATCTCTTTCGAGGTCCGGCACGGGCCGCGGGAAATGCTCGACGTGTTCGGCCAGGGCATGCCCGATGGCGGCTTCGTGATCTCGGTCACCGACGTCACCGCCGAGCGCGAGGCGGCGGCCCGGCTCTTCGAGCTGAACGAGGAACTGGAGCGCCGGGTGATGGAGCGCACGCTCGAGCTCGAGGACGCGCTGGCCGCCGCGGAGCGTGCCAACGCCTCGAAGAACCGCTTCGTCGCGGCCGCGTCGCATGACCTGCTGCAGCCGCTGTCGGCCGCCAAGCTCTTCGTCACCTCGCTGGCCGACCGGCTTGAGCGGGCCGAAGACCGCGACGTGCTGGCCAAGGCCGAGGCGGCGCTGACCAGCGCCGAGGGGCTGATCGACGCCCTGCTCGACATCTCGAAGCTCGAATCCGGCCGGCTGCGCTTCGACATCCGCCCCGTCGCGCTCGAGGAGATCTTCGGCCCCCTGGGCGACGAGATGGCGGTGCTGGCCGCGCTCAAGGGGCTCAGCCTCAAGATCGTGCCCTCCGCGCTGGTGGTGCAGAGCGACCCCTCCTACCTGCGCCGGGTGGTGCAGAACCTGATGGCCAACGCGGTGCGCTACACCAGCACCGGCCGGGTGCTGGTGGGCGCCCGGCGCCGCGGCGGCACCGTCCGGATCGAGGTCCACGATACCGGCCCGGGCATCGCCGAAGAGGATCAGGGCGCGATCTTCGAGGAGTTCAAGCGGCTCGACAGCACCGCCAGCAGCAATGACGGGCTGGGCCTCGGGCTTGCCATCGTGGAGCGCGCCTGTGCCCGGCTCGGCCACCCGCTGGGCCTCGTCTCCGAACCCGGGCGCGGCTCCTGCTTCATGGTCAGCGTGCCGATGGCCGGCCGCGCCGCCGACCGGCCGCGCCCCGCCGTGCCCGCGCCGCATGCCGACGGGCTGGCCGGCACCGGGCTGATCGTGCTGCTGGTCGAGAACGATGCCGAGCTGCGCCGCGCCCTGACCCTGCTGATGGAAAGCTGGGGGGTCAACGTCATCGAGGCCGGCGATGCCGAGGCGGCGGAGGCGCTGCTCGAGGATCTCGACCTCGTCCCCGACGCGCTGCTGCTCGACCAGCAGCTCGGCAACGGCGTCACCGGGACCGAACTCTACCGCATCATCCGCGCCCGACACGGCCCGCGGCCCGCCGCCATCATCACCGCCGACCGCGGCGAGGCGACGCTGGCGGAATGCCGGGCGCTGGGGTTGGACCGGCTGCTCAAGCCGCTCGACCGCGCCGCGCTGAACCGCTTCCTTGCCGCCGCGGCGGAGTGAGCCCCCGTCCGGCCATCCTCCCAGCGCTGGCGCGGCGGCACCGGGCACTCGGCCGCCCCGCCGTCGCTGCCGTCGCGCGCGGTAAGCCAAGCGCCGGCGATCTGCGCGGAAGGCGCCGGGGCCGAACGCTCGGCCGACAGCGGATTTCGACCCAGCCCCCCACGACGGCCGCCCTGCCCCGGATGCCGCGGCAGCCCGGCCCGGGCGCCGGATCGCGGCTTCGGTCGGGAACCGCCGCGGTTCCGCGCTCAGCGCGCGATGACGATGTCGGCCATCAGCCCGCCCAGGCGCGGGCTCTCGCCCAGCCGCAGCACCCCGCCATGCGCCCGCGCGATGTCGGCGGCGATGGCCAGACCCAGCCCGACCCCGGTGCCGCGGTTCTGGTTGCGCGCCGGGTCGAGCCGGGTGAAGGGGCGCATCGCCTCCTCCCGGCGCTCCGCGGCGATGCCCGGCCCGTCATCCTCGACCCGGATGCGCAGCGACCGCTCGCCCAGCCGCAGGCTGACCTCGCAGTGCCGGCCGTAGCGCACCGCGTTGCCGATCAGGTTGTCGACGGCGCGCCGGATCGCCACCGGCCGCAGCGTCACCAGCGCCGTCTCCGGCGCCTCCACCGTGCCGAGCGTCACCGCCCGCCCGCCGCGCGCCGCATCCGCCACCACGTCGCGGATCAGCGCCACCGGGTCGACCGGCTCCGGCGCCCCGGCCTCGGCATCGCCGCGGGCGAAGTCGAGGAAGGCGTCGATCAGCGCCTGCATGTCGGCGACGTCGCGCTCCAGCGGTTCGCGGTCCTCCTCGTCGAGCATCGACAACGCCAGCTTCATCCGCGTCAGCGGCGTGCGCAGGTCGTGGCTGACCCCCGACAGCATCGCGGTGCGCTGCTCGATCTGCCGCTCGATCCGGGTCCGCATGTCGAGAAAGGCATTGCCCGCGGCCCGCACCTCGACCGCGCCGGACGGCGCGTAGGGTTCGGTGCGGCCGCGCCCGAAGGCTTCGGCGGCATGCGCCAGCCGGGTGATCGGGCGCAGCTGGTTGCGCAGGTAGAGATAGGCGATGAAGGTCATCAGCACGCCGAAGACCAGCATGTTGACGAGCAGTTGGTGCGGGTTCGGTGCCGATGCGCGGTCGCGGTCGAAGACCAGCCGGTACTGCGCGTCGCCGCGCCGGACATGCAGGATCACGCGGCGGTCGTCGGGCAACAGGATGCGCTCGACACCGGCGACCTGGTCGCGCAGCTCGCGCATCACGACGAGGCCGGAAAAGTCGAACCAGCGCCGGAAATCCGCCTCCGGCAGGTCGGCCTCGGGCTGGCGCTCCACCGGCAGGTCGAGCCGGGCCGCAAGCCCGGCATCGCCGGTCTCCAGCACCGCGCCGATCTCGTTGGCGATCTCGCGCGTCAGCTGCACCGTGACGCCCTCGAAGTGGCGCTGGATGAAGATCACCGAGACGACGATCTGCAGCGTCGCCACCGGCAGCACCAGGATGAGCAGCGCCCGGGCCTGGATGCCCCGCGGGACGTAACGCTTGAGCCATCGGAAGATCATGGCCATAGGCTTAGACGTCCCGGCCGCCGCGGCAACGGCAAACTTGCCCCGCCGCCCGGCGGCTTTCCGGGACCCGAACCGCAAGGAGCCGCCATGACCGACGATCCCGACCCGTCCTTCCGACCCGACCCCGGCCGGGCCGAGGAGCTGGAGCCGGGGCTCAGGCGGATCCTCGCGCCGAACCCGTCGCCTATGACCTTCCGCGGCACCAATACCTACCTGGTGGGCACGCGCGACCTCGCGGTGATCGATCCCGGACCCGACGATCCCCGCCACCTCGCGGCGCTCCTCGCCGCGCTGCAGCCCGGCCAGCGCATCGCCGCGATCCTGGTGACCCATGCCCATCTCGACCATTCGCCGCTGGCCCGGGCGCTGGCCCGGCATTCCGGCGCCCCGGTCTACGCCTTCGGCGGGCCCCGCGCGGGCCGCTCGCCGCGCATGGCCGCGCTCGCCGAGGCCGGCGGGCTGGCGGGTGGCGAAGGCGTCGATGCGGGCTTTGCCCCCGACATCGCCCTGCCCGATGGCGGCCGGGTGGCCGGCGAGGGCTGGAGCCTCGTCGCGCATCACACGCCGGGCCATTTCGGCAACCACCATTGCTTCGCCTGGGAGGACCGGCTCTTCACCGGCGATCTGGTGATGGGCTGGGCCAGCTCGCTGGTCTCGCCGCCGGACGGCGACATGACCGATTTCATGGCCTCGCTGGCGCGTCTGCAGGCCCGGCCCTGGCGCCGCTTCCTGCCCGGCCATGGCGCCCCGGTGGCCGATCCCGCGGCCCGGCTCGAGGCCCTGCGCCGGCACCGGCTGGGCCGCGAGGCCGCCATCCTCGCAGCGCTCGCCGAGGGCCCCGAGACCGCCGCCGGCCTTGCCGCGCGGCTCTACCGCGACACCCCGCCGGCGCTGCTCCCGGCCGCCGCCCGCAACGTGCTGGCCCACCTCGTCGATCTCGCCGCGCGCGGCCTCGCCACCCCGCCCGAGCCGCTCTCCGCCGGCGGCCGCTTCGCCCTAACCGACTGAATCCGACGCGAACGAAAAAAGTTGCGCCACCCCTCTGGACGCCCGGAATCGCGGTTGCTATACGGCCCCCGTGTTCCGGCGTAGCTCAGCGGTAGAGCAGTTGACTGTTAATCAATTGGTCGTAGGTTCGATCCCTACCGCCGGAGCCAATCTTCCCTAAATCACCGAAAAGATTGGCACTTATGTGACGAGAGTCGCAGGGTGCCGCTCATGGCACGATTCCTGTCCCCCCGCCTGGCACAAACGCTGGCACAGGAGTCGAAGACATGCGGTCCCAGGTCTCGGCACAATCGCACCTCGAATATCGGCCCTCGGGCTTCCATTGGCGTCGCCGCTGGCCGCGCCGGGTGCTGAAGACCTGCACCCCATCAAAAAAAGTGTCACTCGTCCTTTCCCTTCGTTCCCACGTCCTCCCCGACGCGAAGGCCCTCGCTCAGAAGCTTACGCTTCTGAGCGACATCGCCTTCGCCGGAGTGACGGAGAGAACAATGGCGATCGCGCCCGACATCATGGAAAGGCTCCTGGTGGAGCTCTGCCGCTTCCTCATCGAAGCGGCCGATGTAGCGCGCGAGATGCAACCTCAGCGGACGCCGGAAGCGGCAGCCTTCGACCTCGCTTGCGCCAACGCTGCCATGGCGACGCTGCGGCATGCGATTGCGACCCGAGACCGCGAAAAGGCGCGGCACCCCCTGAGAGAGGTCGCTCAGCGTCTCGGAGTTCCCCTCGACGAAGCCGATTCCGACTGGCAGCGGCTGGCGTTCCGCGCGCTCCGCGTCATGCATGATGCCGAGCAGGAGAACCTCCGCCGCGATCAGGGCGATTTCGAGAGCCCGTCACCGGCCTTCAAGACGGCTCGCTCCCTGCTGGATGCAGGCGCCAGTTCGGCTGTCGTCCAGCCTATTGCACAGATGACGCATTCGGCACCGATCGTGCCGCCTGCCATGCCGGCAATGGACGACGCGCCCACCATCGCGACAGCGGCCTCCATGCCGCCGCGGCCGAAGCGGTGCGGTCGATCGGCGTGACGCAGTTCACCTATTACCGCTGGCGCAAGGAGTTTGGCGGGCTGAAGACCGACCAGATGAAGCGCCTTAAGGAGCTGGAGAAGGAGAACGAGCG
>NZ_JBTLRM010000006.1:141921-153102 GCF_054482755.1 Roseivivax sp. CAU 1761 | reverse complement strand
GGCGCGGAAATCGCCGAAATACTTGGTGATCGCGGCGGTCAGCGTGGTCTTGCCGTGGTCCACGTGCCCGATCGTGCCGATGTTGCAATGCGGCTTGCCGCGTTCGAACTTTTCCTTTGCCATCTGTGAAGACGCCTCTTTGTCGGGTTCATGGGGTGCACGAGACCCCGGGTTGCATCGCGGGCCACTTATTGAGTCGCCGGGGAAAAATCAAGCGCGCCGTAGGGTGTGGTCGCCCTCCTTAAGGCCGCGCGGCGGCGACGGGGCGGGGGCCCGCCGCGGCGTCCGCGGCCGCGGCGCGGTCGCGGAACCAGCCCTCGGCGCGCATCTGGCGGCGCAGCCAGGTCTCGATCTGCAGCGCCGCGTTGCGGGCCAGCGCCTGAAGCTGCTCGTCGCGGGTCTGGGTCAGGCCCGAGCCGACGAGGGTGTCGCCCGACGGCGCCTCCATCGCGGTGATCTCCTTGGCCTCCTCCATCAGCTTGGTCTGGGTGGCGTCGTCGAAGACCGAGACGCGCACGATGACCACCGATTTCGGGCTCAGCAGCACCGGGATGCCGGGCTGCGCCAGCACGTAGCCCTCGACGCTGACGCCGAGATGGTAGAAGCGCTCGCCCTCGTAGCGGCGGAAGCGCTCCTCCAGCGCGGCATCCATCGCCGCCACCCATTCCTCGCGGCTGGCCTTGCGCGAGGCCGGGCCCTGGACGAGGTTCGGCGCCACCACGATGGCATGGCCGAGCTTGAAATCGCCCAGCGGCTCGACCGGGCGGGCCAGGTCGCGCCGTCCGTCGGCGCAGGCGGCGAGGGTCAGGAGGGCGACGAAAAGGGCGACGAGACGCATGCGGAACTCCGGCGGGTTTCCGCCGGGATAGCGCGCCGCGCCCGCTCTGACAACGCGTGTGCTCTCAGCGGTTGGCGCCCGGCGTCCAGAGCACGTCGCCCCGGCCCTGGTCGTTGGCGGTGCGCGCCGCCACGAAGAACCAGTCCGAGAGCCGGTTGAGATAGGTGATCGCGGCCGGGTTGACCGGCTCCTCGCGGGCCAGGTCGATGGCCAGCCGCTCGGCCCGGCGGGCCACCGTGCGGGCATGGTGGAGATGCGCCGCCAGCGCCGTGCCGCCGGGCAGCACGAAGCTGCGCAGCGGCTCCAGCCCGGCATTCATGGCGTCGATCTCGCGCTCCAGCCGCTCGGTCTGGGAGGCCACGACGCGCAGCGGCGGGTGCTCGGCCTCGGCCTCGCCGGGCTGTTCCGGGCGGCACAGATCGGCGCCGAGATCGAACAGGTCGTTCTGGATGCGGGCGAAGGCGGCGTCGGTCTCGGCGGTGGCGTGCAGCCGCGCCAGGCCGATCACCGCGTTGAGCTCGTCGACGGTGCCGTAGGCCTCGACCCGGGGCGCGAACTTGGCCACCCGGCTGCCATCGCCGAGCGCCGTCTCGCCCTTGTCGCCGGTGCGGGTGTAGATCTTGTTGAGGACCACCATGGCTCAGCTCCCGATGCCGCGGATCAGCACGAACAGGACGATCAGGATCACCGCCACGAATTGCGCGGCGACCCGCAGGCGCATGATCTTGTTGGCGTATTTCCGGTTGAACTCGCCGCCCTTGGCAAAGCCGCCGATGCCCACCAGCAGGATCACCGCTACCGCGAGCACGACGCCCGCGACCAGAAGAAAGAAGGGATCCTGCAGCATGTCGGTCTCCTTGGGTCCTGTCCTGCCCACCAGCGGCGGCGGCGCCCGCAGCGGCGCCTGGGCGACATCTAAGCCCGATCGAGCAGCGCGTCGAGCGCCCGCACCGGCAGGAGGCGACGTGCCGCAGCCATCGCGCGGGTCGGCCAGGTCACCGCGTAGCGGGCCCGCGGGCGCGGGCTCTCCAGCGCCAGGATCAGCGCCCGGGTGACGGCGGAGGCCGGCAGCTGGGCGCGGGTGCCGCTGCCGCGGTAGAGCTGGTCGAGCAGGCTCTCGCGGTATTGCGCGGCCCGCGGGCTCGCCTCCCAGTCGATCCAGCGCTCGAATTGCCGGATCGCGTTGGCGCGGAAGGCGGTCTCGATCGGGCCCGGCTCGATCAGCACGACGCGGATGTTCTCCGGCGCCATTTCCAGCCGCAGCACGTCCGACCAGCCCTCGATGGCGAACTTGGTGGCGACATAGGCGCCGCGCCATTTCACCCCGACGAGGCCCAGCACCGAGGAATTGTTGACGATGCGGCCATGGCCCTGGCGGCGCATCACCGGGAGGACCAGCCGCGTCAGCTCGTGCCAACCCAGGACGTTGGCCTCGAAAATCGCCCGCATGCCCTCCGCGGGGACGTCCTCGAGCGGGGCCGGGATGGCATAGGCGCCGTTGTTGAAGAGCGCGTCGAGCCGCCCGCCGGTGGCCGCCAGCACCGCGTCGAGCGCCGGCCGGAAGCTCGCCGGCTCCTCGTAGTCGATGCGCGGGCTGGCGAAGCCCTCCGCGGCGAGCGCGGCGCAATCCTCGGCCTTGCGGCAGGCGGCGAAGACCTGCCAGCCGCGGTCGCGCAGCGCGAAGGCGGCGTCGCGGCCGATGCCCGAGGAACAGCCGGTGATCAGGATGGACTTTGCGTCGGACATGAAAAAACGGCCCTCTCCGTGGCGGATCGGGCCGTGCTTGCCGGGTTGGGGCCGGCGTGTCGAGGGGTCAGCGCGCCGCGGCGATCAGGAAGTCGGCCATCCAGCCGATGCGCCCGCTTTCGGCCACGCGCAGCTTGATCCAGCTGCCCTCCTGGCGCAGCACCTCGACCTCGTCGCCGCGGGTCAGCTGGGCCAGCACCGAATATTGCGTGCCCGGGCCGCTGCGCATGTTGACGCGCGAGGACTTGACCACGCGCAGATCGGCGGCCGGGCCGATGGCGCGGGTGTTGGGCTCGGCGTTCGAGGGCATGTCGGCGGTGCTGCGCAGGCGCGGCCGCGGCGCCATTTCCGGCGCGTCGGCGCCCGGGCCCATGGCGGCGGCGCGGATCAGCAGCGGCGCCGGCGCCTCGTCGCGGCGGGCCAGCGGCACGTCGAGCGCCGCCTCGGCCGGGGCGATCTGCTCGGGCGTCGCGGTCGCGGCCTGGGCGGCGCCGATGGCGATCCCGGTCAGCGCCGCGGTGGTGTCGGCGCGCGCCACCTCGGGCTGCGCGGCCGCATCGTCGGCGCGGGCGCTTTCGAGGGTCCAGCCGGGTTCGAAATCCGCCCCGCCCGACATCTCGTAGAAGCCCCAGAACATGAAGGCGAAGGTCAAAATGATGAAGCGGCTCATGGTGGCTGGCTCCCCCGTCACGGTTGGCGTCGTCTGCAAGTCGCCCGCCGCGATCCCGGCAAGTTCTTGCTTATCACGATTCCAACCCCGGACGGCGCGAAAGGTTTCATCAGGCTTAACGCTGCACGGCCGCGCTTTACGGCGACGGCCGGCGCCTGTATTTCCGCCGGCATGGATGAGACCGCCGACCAGCCCGAAATGAACCCGCGCGAACTGGCCGAACCGCTGCGCCGTGCTATCGGCGAGCGCTACCTGACCTATGCGCTCTCGACGATCATGAACCGGGCGCTACCGGATGCCCGCGACGGGCTGAAGCCGGTGCATCGCCGCATCCTCTTCGCGATGCGCGAGCTGCGCCTGTCCTCGACCTCGGGGTTCCGCAAGTCGGCCAAGATCTCGGGCGACGTGATGGGCAATTACCACCCCCACGGCGATGCCGCGATCTACGACGCCATGGCCCGGCTGGCGCAGGATTTCACCATCCGCTACCCGCTGGTCGAGGGGCAGGGGAATTTCGGCAATATCGACGGCGACAACCCGGCCGCCTCGCGCTACACCGAGGCGCGGCTTTCGGCGGTGGCCGAGGCGCTGCTCGAGGGCCTGAACGAGAACGCCGTCGACTTCCGCCCCAATTACGACGGCACCCTGACCGAGCCGGCGGTGCTGCCGGCGGCCTTTCCGAACCTCCTCGCCAACGGCGCCTCGGGCATCGCGGTGGGGATGGCGACCAACATCCCGCCGCACAACGTGGCCGAGCTGATCGATGCCTGCCTGCACCTGATCAAGACCCCCGACGCCCGCGACGACACGCTGCTGAACTACATCCCGGGCCCCGACTTCCCGACCGGCGGCATCATCGTCGAGCCCAAGGAGCAGATCGCCGAGGCCTACCGTACCGGCCGCGGCGCCTTCCGCCTGCGCGCCCGCTGGCATGTCGAGGATCTGGGCCGCGGCACCTGGCAGGTCGTCGTCACCGAGATCCCCTACCAGGTGCAGAAGTCCAAGCTGGTGGAGCGGCTGGCCGAGCTGATCCAGACCAAGAAGGTGCCGATCCTCGCCGATATCCGCGACGAGAGCGCCGACGACATCCGGATGATCCTCGAGCCGCGCTCCAAGAACGTCGACCCGGACGTGCTGATGGGCTCGCTGTTCCGCAATTCCGACCTCGAGGTGCGGGTCTCGCTCAACATGAACGTGCTGATCGACGGCGTGACGCCGCGGGTCTGTTCGCTCAAGGAGGTGCTGCGCGCCTTCCTCGATTTCCGCCGCGAGGTGCTGATCCGCCGCTCGCAGCACCGGATGGAGAAGATCGACCACCGGCTCGAGGTGCTCGAGGGCCTGATCGTGGCCTTCCTCAACCTCGACCGGGTGATCGACATCATCCGCTACGACGCCGATCCCAAGGCGGCGCTCTGCCGCGAGGATTGGGGCCGCGACCATGTCCGCGCCACCGGCGAGAAGGATTACGTCCCGCCGGCCGCCGCGGCCGATCGCGACCTCGGGCTGACCGAGGTCCAGGCCGAGGCCATCCTCAACATGCGCCTGCGCAGCCTGCGCCGGCTCGAGGAGATCGAGCTGGTGGCCGAGCGCGACCGCCTGCGCGAGGAGCGCGCCGGGCTGGTCGAGCTTCTGGCCGCCGAGGACCTGCAATGGGCGAAGATCGCCGACGAGCTCAAGGAGACCCGGCGCACCTTCGGCAAGAACACCCCGCAGGGCGCGCGGCGCACCGATTTCGCCGAGGCCGGCAGCCTCGAGGAGGTGCCGCTCGAGGCGATGATCGAGCGCGAGCCGGTCACCGTGGTCTGTTCCGAGCGCGGCTGGATCCGGGCGATGACCGGGCATATCGCGCTCGACCGCGAGCTGAAGTTCAAGGACGGCGACGGGCCGCGCTTCATCTTCCACGCCGAGACCACCGACAAGCTGCTGATCCTCGGCTCGAACGGGCGGTTCTACACGCTCTCGGCGGCCAACCTGCCGGGCGGCCGCGGCACGGGCGAGCCGCTGCGGCTGATGGTCGACCTGCCCAACGACGTCGAGATCGTCGAGATCCTGATCCACGATCCCACCCGCCGGCTGCTGCTGGCCTCCTCGGCGGGCGACGGCTTCGTGGTGCCCGAGGCCGAGGTGGTGGCCCAGACCCGGGCCGGCAAGCAGGTGCTCAACGTCAAGGGCGACGTGCGCGCCAAGGTCTGCCGCGCCGCGACCGGCGATGCGGTCGCCGTGGTGGGCGAGAACCGCAAGCTTCTGGTCTTCGCCGCCGAGGAACTGCCCGAGATGACCCGCGGCAAGGGCGTGCGGCTGCAGAAATACAAGGATGGCGGCCTGTCGGACGTCACCACCTTCCGGCTCGAGGACGGGCTGGTCTGGCGCGACCCGGCCGGGCGCACCCGCACCGTGGCCCGGCCCGAACTCGACGAATGGATCGGCAAGCGGGCCGGGAGCGGGCGCATGGCGCCGCGCGGCTTCCCGCGCGACAACCGCTTCACCTGAGGCAGGGAGCCCGGGGCGCGCCCGCCCTGCGACGGGCGCCCCGGGGGCCGAGGCGCGCGACACGGCCGGGGGCCGCCGCGCCGCGCCAAGCTGTCCCGAAGCCCGGCGATCTGGTGGGGTGGCGCGCTTCGCACGGCTGCATGGCCCGCATGGCCGCGGTCCGGCGCGGCGGCTCGGCCGGCGGATCGCAGTGCCACCGCCCGACGCCGCGCGGCGGCCTTGGCCCGCGCCGATGCCCCGGCGGCCGGTCGGACCCGCCCGCCTCAGTTGCGGATGCGCTGCTCGCGCCAGAAGGTGAAGAGACCGGCCGCCACGATCAGCGCGGCGCCCAGCACCACGTTGGCGCGCAGCGTCTCGCCGAAGGCCAGCAGCCCGAGCGCCGAGGCGAAGACCAGCTGCAGATAGGCGAAGGGCTGCACCGCGCCGGCCTCGGCCGCCTCGTAGGCCCGGATCAGCGTCCAGTGCCCGGCAATGCCGGTCAGGCAGAGCACGCCCATCCAGCCCCAGTCCCGCGCGATCATCGGCTCCCAGAACCAGGCACCGATCAGGGTCGCCACCGCGGCGCCGACGGTGCCGGTCCAGAAGAACGACGTGGCGGTGTCGTCGCGGCGCGCGACGTAGCGGTTCAACAGCCCGTAGACCGCGAACATCAGCGCCGCGACCAGCGGGATCACCGCATAGGGCGAGAACACCCCGCCCGAGGGCTGCAGCACGATCAGCACGCCGAGAAAGCCCACCCCGGTGGCGGTCCAGCGCCGCCAGCCCATGGTCTCGCCCAGAACCGGCCCGGCCAGCGCCCCCACCAGCAGCGGGTAGCAGGCGAAGACCGCGTGGCTCTCCACCAGGCCGAGGAAGACGAAGCCCTGGATCATCACCATGACCTCGATGGCGAGGATGGCGCCGCGCAGCGTCTGCAGCCAGGGCTGCGGCGTGGCCGCCGCCGCGCGCAGGCCCCCGGGGCGCCGCAAGGCCAGCGCCACCACCACGCTGGCGAAGAACCAGTAGCGGATCATCACCACCATGTAGACGTTGTAGGTCCCCGCCAGGTGCCGCGACAGCGCGTCCTGCGCGGCAAAGATCACCGTGGTGGCGATCATCAGCAGGATGCCGAGGCGGGTGTTGTTCTGGGTCATCGCGGATCGGGGCTTTCGGGCAGGGGGGCGGCCAGGCGGGCCACGGTCATGTGCCGCTTGCGCCCGTATCCCTGCCGTCGCGTCACCGCAAGGCCCGCATCCTGCAAGGCCCGCCTTACATGTCCGGCCGCCGTGTAGGTCGCCAGCGTGCCCCTGGGGGCAAGGTGGAAGGCGACCTCGGCCAGCAGATCGGGCTGCCAGAGCTCCGGGTTCTTGGCGGGCGAAAATCCGTCCAGAAAGAAGGCGTTGGCGCGCCCGTCCCAGCCCGGCAGGGTGGCGCGGGCATCGCCCACGACCAGCCGGAAGGCGAGGTCGGGAAGGTCGATCGCGCGCGCCCCCCGGTGCCAGAACGGCGCCAGTTCGGCGGCGAGACCGGCCAGATCCGGGAAGCCGCCCTGCGCCCTGATCATGTCCGGGGCGGACAGCGGAAAGGCCTCGAAGCTGGTGAAGCAGAGCCGCCCCGGCACCGCCGCGGCGCGCCAGGCCTGCAGCGTGGCCAGAAGGTTCAACCCGGTGCCGAAGCCCAGCTCGGCGATGTGGAAACCGTCGCGGAAGCGCGCCGGCAGGTCGTTGCCGGCAAGAAAGACGTGCCGGGTCTCGGCCAGCCCGTCCTCGAGCGAGTAATACGGGTCGTCGAAGCGCTCCGAGACCGGCACGCGGTCGTCCTTCCAGGACAGTGCGGACTGGTCCTGCATGATGCTCTGCCTTAGGTGAATCGGCGGCGAAACTGGCGAAGGCGGGGGCGAATGGCAAGCGTGGACGTGACGGTGCGCGGCGCCGGGATCTTCGGGCTCTCGATCGCCTGGGCCTGCGCCCGGCGGCACGCCCGCGTGCGCGTCGTCGATCCGGGCGGCGTCGCGGCCGGCGCCTCGGGCGGCGTGGTCGGGGCCCTGGCGCCGCACGTGCCCGAAGCCTGGAACGCCAAGAAGCAGTTCCAGTTCGAGTCGCTGCTGATGGCCGGGCCGTTCTGGCACGAGGTCGAGGCGCTGGGCGGGGTCGCCTCGGGCTATGGCCGGCTCGGCCGCCTGCAGCCCCTGGCCGATGCCGAGGCGGTGTCCCGGGCCGAGGCCCGCGGCCGCAGCGCCGCCGAACTCTGGCGCGGCCGCGCGGTCTGGGAGGTCATCGACACCCGGTCGGCCGGGCGCTGGGCCCCGGCCAGCCCGACCGGGCGGATGGTGCGCGACACGCTGTCGGCCCGGCTGCACCCGGCGCGGGCCTGCGCGGCGCTCGCCGCGGCGCTGCGCACCGCCGGCGTGGAGATCACCGCCGAGGCGCCGAGGCAGGGGGCCGAGATCTGGGCCACCGGCTGGGCCGGGCTGCGCGATCTGGGCGCGGCGCTGGACGCCGAGATCGGCGTGCCGGTGAAGGGGCAGGCGGCGCTGCTGCACCACGAGGCCGGCGCGGTGCCGCAGATCCTCGCCGACGGGCTGCACATCGTGCCGCATGACGACGGCACGGTCGCCGTCGGCTCGACCACCGAGCGCGAGTTCGACGCGCCCGGCGCCACCGACGCGCAGCTCGACGCGCTGATCGAGCAGGCCGGCGAGGTGCTGCCGATCCTGGCCGGGGCGCGCGTCGTCGCGCGCTGGGCGGGGCTCCGGCCGCGGGCCCGCAGCCGGGCGCCGATGCTCGGACCCTGGCCGGGCCGGGCCGGGCATTTCGTCGCCAATGGCGGCTTCAAGATCGGCTTCGGCATGGCCCCGAAGGTCGCCGAGGTGATGGCCGATCTGGTCCTCGAGGGGCGCGACGCGGTGCCCGAGGACTTCCGCGTCGAGGCCTCGTTGCCGAGGGGCAAGAGGCTCTGAGACCGGCCGCCGCGCAGCCCGCAAGGCTGCGTTATTCCTGCCACAATGGCGCCACGGCCGAGCACGCTTCTGGACGCGCGGGCGCCACTTGCCTATCCTCGGGCCGAATGCGGGGCGCCAACGATCCCGCGCGTGAGGCACCAGAGCATGTTCCCCGAGCGATTCTCGGACCTTCCGGCCTATGCGTTCCCGCGGCTGCGGGAGCTTCTCGACGCCCATGCGCCGGGCGGCGAGGTCGTCGACATGACCATCGGCGAGCCCAAGCATGCCTTTCCGCGCTGGGTTCCCGAGGTGATCGCCGAGCACGCCCACGAATTCGGCCGCTACCCGCCCAACGAGGGCGCGCCGGATCTGCTGGCCGCGATCTCGGACTGGCTGTTCCGGCGCTACGGCGTGGCCGTCGAGGCGGCCCAGATCATGGCGCTGAACGGCACCCGCGAGGGGCTCTACAACGCCGCCATGGCGCTTTGCCCGGAGACCAAGGCCGGCGCCCGTCCGGTGGTGCTGATCCCCAACCCGTTCTACCAGGTCTACGCGGTGGCGGCGCTGGCGGTCGGCGCCGAGCCGGTCTTCGTCAACGCCACGGCCGAGACCGGGCACCTGCCGGATTTCGCCGCGCTGCCCTCCGAGATCCTCGACCGCGCGGCGCTGACCTATCTCTGCTCGCCGGCCAACCCGCAGGGCGCGGTCGCCGGCCGCGATTACTGGCAGCGCCTCATCGCGCTGGCCGAAAAGCACGATTTCCGCATCCTGGCGGACGAGTGCTATTCCGAGATCTGGCGCGACTCGCCGCCGCCCGGGGCGCTGGAGATGGCCCGCGCCGCCGGCGCCGATGCCGAACGGGTCGTGGTCTTCCATTCGCTGTCCAAGCGCTCGAACCTGCCCGGCCTGCGCTCGGGCTTCGCCGCCGGCGGGCGCGAGAGCATCCGCCGGATGCGCCAGCTCCGGGCCTATTCCGGCGCGCCGCTGCCGCTGCCGCTGCAGCGTGCCGCGGCGCATCTCTGGGCCGACGAGACGCATGTCGAGGAAAACCGCCGGCTCTACGGCGAGAAGTACCGCGACGCGGCGGAGATCTTCGCCGGCGTGCCGGGCTTCGCGGTGCCCGAGGCCGGGTTCTTCCTCTGGCTGCCGGTCGAGGACGGCGAGGCCGCGGCGCTGCGGCTCTGGCGCGAGACCGGCGTGCGGGTCCTGCCCGGGGCCTACCTGTCGCGCGACACCGCGCAGGGAAATCCCGGGCGGGGCTACATCCGCGTGGCGCTGGTCGCGCCGCGCGCCGAACTCCGGGACGGGCTGGTCCGCCTGCGCGGCTGCCTGTTCGGAACGTGACACCAAGAAGACCGACAAAGAGGCGAGGCATGGCTTTTCAGGCACGGGGGCGCGATCCCCTTTTCGACAGCGACATGGCCGCGGCGATCGAGAAGCGCGGCAAGGAACTGGCGGGAGTGGCGCTCGTGGTGCTGGGTCTGATGGCGGCCGCCCTGATCGGCAGCTACACGCCCGAGGACCCGTCCTGGATGTCGTCGACCGACGCGCCGGTGCAGAACTGGCTGGGCCGCATCGGCGCCTCGATCGCGGCGCCGCTGATGATGATCGTCGGCAAAGGCTCCTGGGCGCTGGCCGGGGTGCTGCTGGCCTGGGGCGTGCGTCTGGCCGCGCATGCCGGCGAGGAGCGCGCCGGCGGCCGGGTGATCTTTGCGCCGCTCTGGGTGGCGCTGGCGGCGGTCTTCGCGGCCGGGCTCGACGCCGCGCCGGACTGGTCGCACAGCTTCGGCATGGGCGGGCTGTTCGGGGACATGGCGCTGGGCACGGCGATGAACCTGCTGCCCCTGGGCCAGGGCGCCAGCCTGTCGGCGGCCCTGGTCCTGGCCGGGCTCGGCACGCTGGGCGTCGGGCTCTTCGTGATGGGCTTCTCCCGGTCGGAACTGCGCCGCATCGGCCAGGCGGGGCTCCTCGGGGCGGTGCTGGGCTATGCCGGGCTGCTGCGGCTCGCCGGTCGCAGCGCCAGCGGCGCGCTGACCGGCGCGCAGACCGTGCAGGCGGCCTATGCGACGCGGCGCGACAGGCGGATCAGCGAACGCGCCGAGAACGAGGAATGGGCGTCGCTGCAGAGCGGCGGCGCGCCGGCGCCGCGGGTGCGCCGCGCCCGCCCGGAGCCCGAGGAACCGGTGCTCGAGGACGATTGGGAGGACGCGCCCGCCCCGGAGCGCGGTGTCGGCGGGCTGCTGGCCCGGATGCCGTCGCTGATCCGCCGCGGCCACGATGGCGACCCCGCCGAGCTGGCGCTGCCGCAGCCCGAACTGGTCGAGACCGCCGCCGTCCGGGGGGAGATCGAGGCCCCGGGCGAGGACCGCGTGCGCGAGCGGATCGCCGACGCGATCCGCGCCCGGCTGCGCGCCACCCCCGAGGCCCGCATCGCCGCCGAGGCGCCGCTGACCCGCGGCCGCGGCCGGCGCCCCGATCCGCTGATCGCCGACACCTCGCCGCGGCGATCGCTTCCAG
>NZ_JBTLRM010000006.1:77070-141802 GCF_054482755.1 Roseivivax sp. CAU 1761 | reverse complement strand
CGCCGACACCTCGCCGCGGCGCCTCGCCCTGGCCCTGCCGCCGGAGCCGCCGCTGACCGCGGCGCAGGCCCGGTCCGGCCGCCGCGAACCGGTGCTGACGGCGCGCCGCGATGCCCCCCCGGCCCCCTCCCCTGCCGCGGCGCGGCCGCTCTTCGCCGAGCCGCCGATGGCCGAGCGCACCGCCTGGGCGGCCCCGGAGGCCGCGCCCGAGGCTGCCGCCGGCGGGGCCGCTGCCGCGCCCGCCGAGACCTGGGCCGAGGCCGCGGCCGCGCCGCCCCGCCCCGAGGCCGCGCCGCAGATGGTCCGGCGCGGCGCCGGGGCGCCGGAGGCCGCGACCCCGCCGGTGCCGGGCCATGCCGATCCCGAGGAGGACGACCTGACCTATTTCGAGGAGGCCCGCGACGAGGATGCGGAGCCCGCCGCCCCGGTCGCGGCGCGTCCGCCGATCCCGGTGGCGGCGCCGAAGAAGGTCGTCCAGCCCGCCCACGCGGCGCCGCTCGAACCCTCGCAGCGGGCCCGCGACGAGGCCGAGCCGCGCATGCGTTTCGAGGAGGCCGAGCCCGCCGAATACGAGCTGCCGCCGCTGTCGCTGCTGACCAGCCCGGACCGCATCGAGCGCCATCACCTGTCGGACGAGGCGCTGGAAGAGAACGCCCGGATGCTCGAGAACGTGCTCGACGATTACGGCGTCAAGGGCGAGATCGTCAGCGTCCGCCCGGGTCCGGTGGTCACCATGTACGAGCTCGAGCCCGCCCCGGGCCTCAAGGCCAGCCGCGTCATCGGCCTGGCCGACGACATCGCGCGGTCGATGTCGGCGCTCTCGGCCCGGGTCTCCACGGTGCCGGGCCGGTCGGTCATCGGCATCGAGCTGCCGAACGACAACCGCGAGATGGTCAGCTTCCGCGAGATCCTGTCGTCGCGCGATTACGAGGACGGCAACCGCAAGCTGCCGCTGGCGCTGGGCAAGGATATCGGCGGCGAGCCGGTGGTCGCCAACCTCGCCAAGATGCCCCACCTCCTGATCGCCGGCACCACCGGCTCGGGCAAGTCGGTGGCGATCAACACGATGATCCTGTCGCTGCTCTACAAGCTCAGCCCGGACGAGCTGCGGCTGGTGATGATCGACCCCAAGATGCTGGAACTCAGCGTCTATGACGGCATCCCGCACCTGCTCTCCCCGGTGGTGACCGACCCCAAGAAGGCCGTGGTGGCGCTGAAATGGGTGGTGGGCGAGATGGAGGACCGCTACCGCAAGATGTCGAAGATGGGCGTGCGCAACATCGACGGCTACAACGGCCGCGTCGACGAGGCGCTGAAGAAGGGCGAGATGTTCTCGCGCACCGTGCAGACCGGCTTCGACGACGAGACCGGCGAGCCGGTCTTCGAGACCGAGGAATTCGAGCCCAGGAAGATGCCCTACATCGTCGTCATCGTCGACGAGATGGCCGACCTGATGATGGTCGCAGGCAAGGAGATCGAGGCCTGCATCCAGCGCCTCGCGCAGATGGCGCGGGCCTCCGGCATCCACCTGATCATGGCCACCCAGCGGCCCTCCGTGGACGTCATCACCGGCACCATCAAGGCCAACTTCCCGACCCGCATCTCCTTCCAGGTGACCTCGAAGATCGACAGCCGGACGATCCTGGGCGAGCAGGGCGCCGAGCAGCTTCTGGGCATGGGCGACATGCTCTACATGGCCGGCGGCGCGCGCATCACCCGCTGCCACGGGCCGTTCTGCTCGGACGAGGAGGTCGAGGAGGTGGTGCGCCATCTCAAGGCCTTCGGCCCGCCCTCCTATGTCGGCGGCGTGGTCGAGGGGCCGGACGACGACAAGGCCGGCAATATCGACGCCGTGCTCGGGCTCAACACCGGCGGTAATACCGGCGGCGAGGACGCGCTCTACGACCAGGCGGTGGCGATCGTCGTCAAGGACCGTAAGTGCTCGACCTCCTACATCCAGCGCAAGCTCGGCATCGGCTACAACAAGGCCGCCCGGCTGGTCGAGCAGATGGAGGACGAGGGCGTGGTCTCGGCCGCCAACCATGTCGGCAAGCGCGAGATCCTGGTGCCCGAACAGGCCTGACCCGACCGCCGGCCCAGCGCTTTCGCGGCCCGCCCCGGACCCGGGGCGGGCCGTTTTGCGTGCCGCGCGGCCGGTGTCGGGCGCGCCTCCGGGTGCCGCCGGGTGCCGCCCGCGCCCCCCGCCGGAGCGCCGCCCGGCATTCCGCAACGGCAGGGTTGTGCGGATCGATCAGCAAGCTGGTAATTGCGTTTGCAGGTGATAATGTCCGCAAAGGGCGCCGGTTCGGTGCCGCAGTCCCGGCGCAGACCGGGCGCGGCGGGATCGGCATCACGTTCCGGGAGGACGCGCTCGACGGGCGCGCGGGACGCTGGGAGGATGAGGATTGGAAGACTCGATGGCGGGCGGCTCGACGCCGCGCTCCATTCCCGCTTTGCTGCTGCGCAATGCCGAGACCTTCGGCGCGGCGCCGGCGAGCCGGGAAAAGGAATTCGGAATCTGGCAGAGCTGGAGCTGGGCCGAGGCGGCCGAGGAGATCGAGGCGCTGGCGCTGGGCTTCCTCGAGCTCGGCGTGGCCCAGGGCGACTTCGTCGCGGTGGTCGGGCGCAACCGGCCACGGCTCTACTGGGCGATGGTGGCGGCGCAATGCGTGGGCGCGATCCCGGTGCCGCTCTACCAAGACAGCGTCGCCGAGGAGATGGCCTACGTCCTCGACCATTGCGGCGCGCGCTTCGTGGTGGCGGGTGACCAGGAGCAGATCGACAAGATCCTCGAGGTCCGCGACCGGGTGCAGGAGCTCGCGCACCTGATCTATCTCGACCCGCGCGGCCTGCGCAAATACGACCATTCCGCGATGAGCGCCTATCACGACGTGCAGGCCCGCGGCCGCGCTGCCGCGGCGCCGGTGCGGGCCCGGCTGGCGGAGCTGCGCGACGGGCTGGATTACGACGACATCTGCGTGATGCTCTACACCTCGGGCACCACCGGCAAGCCCAAGGGCGTGGTGCTGTCGAACCGCAACATCATCGAGACGGCGCGCGCCTCGGCGGAGTTCGACAAGCTGCAGCAGCGCGACGAGGTGCTGGCCTACCTGCCGATGGCCTGGGTCGGCGACTTCATCTTCTCGATCGGCCAGGCCTACTGGACCGGGTTCTGCGTGAACTGCCCGGAAAGCCCGTCGACGATGATGACCGACCTGCGGGAGATCGCGCCGACCTACTACTTCGCGCCGCCGCGGGTCTTCGAGACCCAGCTGACCCAGATCATGATCCGCATGGAGGATGCCAGCGCCCTGAAGCGGCGGCTGTTCCACCATTTCATGACCCATGCCCGCCGGGTCGGCCCGGCTTTGCTCGACGGCCGCCCGGTGGGGCTCATCGACCGGCTGCGCTACCGGCTCGGCGAGGCGCTGATCTACGGCCCGCTGAAGAACGCGCTGGGCTTCAGCCGGGTGCGGGTGGGCTACACTGCCGGCGAGGCGATCGGCCCCGAGCTGTTCGATTTCTACCGCGCCCTGGGGATCAACCTGAAGCAGCTCTACGGCCAGACCGAGGCCTCGGTCTTCATCACCCAGCAGCCCGACGGCGAGGTCCGCTCGGACACCGTGGGGGTGCCTTCGCCGGGGGTCGAGCTGCGCATCGCCGAGACCGGCGAGGTCTTCTACCGCTCGCCCGGCACCTTCGTGGAATATTACAAGAATCCCGACTCGACGCGCGACACCAAGGATGCGGAGGGCTGGGTCGCCACCGGCGATGCCGGCTTCATCGAGGAGGAGAGCGGCCACCTGCGGATCATCGACCGCGCCAAGGACGTGGGCAAGATGGCCTCGGGGGCGCTGTTCGCGCCGAAATACGTCGAGAACAAGCTGAAATTCTACCCCAACATCCTCGAGGCGGTGGTGTTCGGCGCCGGCCGCGACCGCTGCTGCGCCTTCATCAACATCGACCTCGCCGCGGTCGGCAACTGGGCCGAGCGCAACAACATCGCCTATGCCTCCTACCAGGAGCTGGCCGGGCATCCCAAGGTGCTGGAGATGATCCAGCGGAACGTCGAGGAGACCAATGCCTCGATCGCCGAGGACCCGATGCTCTCGGCCTGCCAGGTGCACCGCTTCCTGGTGCTGCACAAGGAGCTCGACGCCGATGACGGCGAGCTGACCCGGACCCGCAAGGTGCGCCGCAAGGTCATCGGCGAGAAGTTCGCCGACCTGGTGGCGGCGCTCTATGACGGCTCCGAGCGGGTGCGCACCGAGACCGAGGTGACCTACGAGGACGGCCGCAAGGGGGTGATCCGGGCCGAGCTGGAGATCCGCGACGCCCGGGTGGTGCCGGCGGCGCCGGACCGGCTGGAGGCGGCGGAATGACGGGCCGCTCGTCCTGCGGACATCGCCCCGCCCGCCATCCCGCGGCCGCCCCGTGCGGCACGTCATTCGCCATGAGCCAGGGAGGAGCCCAGTGATGGACGGGGCAGGCTACGTCACCGCCGACGGGCGCCAGATCGGCGGCACGCTGATGGCGCTCGAGAACATCACCCTGCGCTTCGGCGGGGTGGTGGCGATCAACGACATCTCCTTCGACATCCACGAGGGCGAGATCCGCGCCATCATCGGCCCCAACGGCGCCGGCAAGTCGTCGATGCTGAACGTGATCTCGGGCTTTTACACGCCCTCCGAGGGCCGGGTGATCTACAAGGGGGCGCCGCGGCCGCAGATGAAGCCCTTCGAGGTCGCCCGCATGGGGGTGGCTCGGACCTTCCAGAACATCGCGCTGTTCGAGGGCATGACGGTGCTCGACAACGTGATGACCGGCCGGCTGACCCACATGCATGCCGGGATCGGCGCCCAGGCGCTGTGGTGGGGCAGGGCCCGCGACGAGGAGGTCGCCAACCGCGCCGTGGTCGAGAAGGTCATCGACTTCCTCGAGATCCAGGCCATCCGCAAGACCCCGGTGGGCCGGCTGCCCTACGGCCTGAAGAAGCGCGTCGAGCTGGCCCGGGCGCTCGCCGCCGAGCCGTCGCTCTTGCTGCTCGACGAGCCGATGGCGGGGATGAACGTCGAGGAGAAGGAGGACATGAGCCGCTTCATCCTCGACGTCAACGACGAGTTCGGCACCACCATCTGCCTGATCGAGCACGACATGGGGGTGGTGATGGACCTCTCCGACCGCGTCGTGGTGATGGATTACGGCAAGAAGATCGGCGACGGCACCCCGCAGGAGGTGCGCAGCAGCCAGGAGGTCATCGACGCCTATCTCGGCGTCGCGCATTAAGGAGGGCACATGCTCTACGATTTTCTCGTGAAACCCTTCGTGGACATGGCCGAGGCCCCGGACTTCCTGATGCAGGTGCTCTGGGAGGGGCTGGTCTCGGGCATCCTCTACGCGCTGATCGCGCTGGGCTTCGTGCTGATCTTCCGCTCGTCGCGGATCTTCAACTTCGCCCAGGGCATCATGGTGGTCTTCGCGGCGCTGACCCTGGTCGGCCTGCACGCCGCGGGGCTGCCGGCCTGGATCGCCGTCGCCGCCACGCTGGTGGTGATGTTCGTGCTCGCCGTCGCCGTCGAGCGGGTGGTGCTGCGGCCGCTGGTCGGCCAGCCCGACATCATCCTGTTCATGGCCACGATCGGCATCACGCTGTTCCTGATCGGCCTGGGCGAGATCATCTTCGGCGGCGAGAACAAGGTGATGATCACCGAGCAGCTGGGCATCCCGACCGGCGATTTCGTGCTCGAGCCGTTCGGCGGCCTGCTGATCCTGCAGCAGCTCGACGTCACCGTGGTGCTGGTGGCCGCGGCGCTGGTCGCCGGGCTGCTGGCCTTCCTGACCTTCACCCGCATGGGCCGGGCGATCCGGGCGCTGGGCGACGACCACCAGGCGGCGCTGTCGGTCGGCATCTCGCTGCAGACCATCTGGGTGCTGGTCTGGTTCATCGCCGGCATCATCGCGCTGGTCACCGGCATCGCCTGGGGCGCCCGGGCCGGGGTCAGCTTCGCGCTCGAGGTCATCGCCTACAAGGCGCTGCCGGTGCTGATGCTGGGCGGGCTCGAGAGCATCACCGGGGCGATCATCGGCGGGCTGATGATCGGCATGCTGGAGAAGCTGTTCGAGATCTACTGGGGCCAGCCGCTGCTCGGCGGCAACACCGAGACCTGGTTCGCCTTCGTGCTGGCGCTGATCGTGCTGCTGTTCCGGCCGCAGGGCCTGTTCGGCGAGCGCATCATCGAACGCGTCTGAGCCGCGACAGAAGGATCCCACAGAATGCTCTACCGTACCGCGGGCCAGTTCAAGACCAGCTACCAGGCCGATCAGGCGCTCTTTCCGGTGCGCCAGGATGCCGTGCTGCTGGGCATCATCCTGGTCCTGGCCTGGGCCGTGCTGCCCTTCATGGCCTCCGAATTCGCCTTCCAGACGCTGCTGATCCCGATCCTCGTCTACGCCCTGGCGGCGCTCGGGCTGAACATCCTGACCGGCTATGCCGGCCAGCTCAGCCTCGGCACCGCGGCCTTCATGGGGGTCGGCGCCTATGCCTGCTACAAGATGGTCACGCTGTTCCCCTGGATGAACCCGATCGTGGCGATCCTGCTCTCGGGGGTGTTCTCGGCCGGGATCGGCGTGGTCTTCGGCATCCCGTCGCTCAGGATCAAGGGCTTCTACCTGGCCATCGCCACGCTGGCGGCGCAGTTCTTCCTGGTCTGGCTGTTCGAGAAATGGGCCTGGCTCTACAATTACAACGCCTCCGGCGCCATCCAGGTGCCCAACCTCGACATGTTCGGCGTCTGGGTCGCCGGCCCGCAGGCGGCGTCGATCACCCAGTATTACGTGGTGCTGGGGGTGGTCACGCTGATGACGCTGCTCTGCATCAACCTGACCCGCGGCAATCTCGGCCGCACCTGGAAGGCGACCCGCGACATGGACATCGCGGCGGAGCTGATCGGCATCAACCTGATGCGCTCCAAGCTCACCGCCTTCGCCATCTCGTCCTACGTGGTGGGGGTGGCCGGGGCGCTCTTCGTCTTCATGTGGCGCGGCGCCGCCGAGCCCAACCTGTTCGACATCCAGCTGTCGTTCCGGGTGCTGTTCATCGCCATCATCGGCGGCCTCGGCTCGATCCTCGGCAATTATCTCGGCGCCATCCTGATCGTCGGCCTGCCGGTGGTGCTCAACACGCTGCCCGGCGCGCTCGGCCTGCCGATCTCCTCGGCTACGGTCGAGCATCTCAACATCATGATCGTCGGCGCCCTGATCATCTTCTTCCTGATCATCGAACCGCACGGGCTGGCCCGTCTGTGGGCGCTGATCCGCGAGAAACTCATCGTCTGGCCGTTCCCCTACTGATCCGGGGGCGGCCGGCGGCGGCTGAACAACACCAAGGGAGGATGCAAGAATGAGACATTGGAGACGGCTGGCCGGCGCCGCGGCGCTGGGCGCGCTCATGGCCGGAGGCGCGGCAGCGCAGGAAATCTACGCCCCGAACCTTGCCTACCGGACCGGGCCCTTCGCGGCCACCGGCATCCCACTGATGAACGGGCAGGCGGATTACTTCACCCTGCTCAACGAACGCGACGGCGGCATCGGCGGGGCGAAGATCAACTTCGAGGAATGCGAGACCGGCTATTCCACCGAGAAGGGCGTGGAATGCTACGAGAAGACCAAGGCCAAGGCCGTGGTCACCCAGCCCTGGTCGACCGGCATCACCCTGCAGGTCCTGCCCAAGACCAACGTCGACGAGATCCCGATCCTCGCGCCGGGCTACGGCTTCTCGCCGATGGCCGACGGCAAGGTCTTCAAATGGGCCTTCAACATCCCGTCCTCCTACTGGGACGGCGCCTCGATGATCCTGCAATATCTCGAAGGCCAGGAGAGCCTGGAGGGCAAGAAGATCGCCTTCCTGCATCTCGACCATCCCTACGGCAAGGAGCCGCTGCCCTTCCTCGAGGCCAAGGCCGAGGAGAAGGGCTTCGAGCTGGTGCCGATCCCGGTCGGCCTGAAGGAGATGCAGAACCAGTCCGCGCAATGGCTGCAGATCCGCCGCGAGCGGCCCGACTACGTCGTCATGTGGGGCTGGGGCGCGATGAATGCCGGCGCCATCACCGAGGCGGTGAAGACCCGCTTCCCGATGGACAAGATGCTGGGCGTCTGGTGGGCCAGCCATGACGCCGACCTCAAGCTCGTGGGCGAGGACGGCAAGGGCTACAAGGCGATCTCCTGGTCCTTCCCGGTGCCCGACGCGCCGCTGATGGCCGACATCAAGGAGCAGGTCGTCGATGCCGGGCTGAGCCAGACCAACGAGGAGGAGATGCAGGGCGTGTTCTATTCCCGCGGCCTGGTGATCTCGATGATCCTGGCCGAGGGCATCCGCACCGCGCAGGAGGAATACGACACCACCGAGATCACCCCGGCGCAGCTGCGCTGGGGGCTCGAGAACCTCGACATCTCCGAGGCGCGGCTCGAGGAGCTCGGGATGACCGGCATGGTGCCGCCGTTCCAGACCTCCTGCGCCGACCATACCGGCCATTCCGGGGGCTGGATGCTGGAATGGGACGGCAGCCAGTTCGTCAAGGTCTCCGACCACCTGACGCCCGAGAGCGAGCTGATCTCCCAGCTCGAGCAGGAGAAGGCGCAGGAATATGCCGCGGCCAACGCGCCCTGGCCGACCAACGAGGAGTGTGAGGCCAACTGAGCCTGACCGCCCGGCGGCGGTGCCTGCCGCCGCCGGGTTCCGAAACGACTTCCCCGAAGGATACGCGATTCATGCTGGATGCGGGCGAGACCGGCGAGGCGCTGCTCGAGGTCAACAACATCGAAGTGATCTACAACCACGTCATCCTGGTGCTGAAGGGCGTGTCGCTGAGCGTCCGGGAGGGCGGCATCACCGCGCTGCTGGGCGGCAACGGCGCCGGCAAGACGACGACGCTGAAGGCGATCTCCAACCTGCTGCATTCCGAGCGCGGCGAGGTCACCAAGGGCTCCATCGTCTACCGTGGCGAGCGGGTGCAGCATCTCGACCCGGCGGCGCTGGTGAAGAAGGGCGTGATCCAGGTGATGGAGGGGCGGCACTGCTTCGAGCACCTGACCGTCGAGGAGAACCTGATGACCGGCGCCTATACCCGGGGCGACGGGCGCGCCGCCATCGAGGCCGATCTGGAGATGGTCTACACCTACTTTCCCCGCCTCAAGGAGCGCCGCCGCAGCCAGGCCGGCTACACCTCGGGCGGCGAGCAGCAGATGTGCGCCATCGGCCGGGCACTGATGTCGCGGCCGCGGATGATCCTGCTGGACGAGCCCTCGATGGGCCTCGCGCCGCAGCTGGTGGAGCAGATCTTCGAGATCGTCCGCGACGTCAACGAGAAGGAGGGCGTGACCTTCCTTCTGGCCGAGCAGAACACCAACGTGGCGCTGCGCTTCGCGCATCACGGCTACATCCTCGAGAACGGCCGGGTGGTGATGGAGGGCAGCGCCGCGGCCTTGCGCGAGAATGCCGACGTGAAGGAATTCTATCTCGGCATGTCCGAGGAGGGCCGCCGGTCGTTCCGCGACGTGCGCTCCTACCGCCGGCGCAAGCGCTGGCTGAGCTGATCCCGGCCAGGGCCGGAACGCCGGACGTATTCCGGCGTTCCGATACGGGGGTGCGCCCGGTGCGCGCCCGCGAACCTGAGGAGGATCCCACATGACCCGTTTCATCACCGCCTGTGCCGCCCTCGGTCTCGGCGCCGCGGCGCTGCCCGCGCTGGCCGACAGCCACGGCGACATGGCGATGGACCCGCGCGAGGTCACCTGCGCCGAATTCATCACCATGGATGACGAGGGCAAGGCCGAGATCGTCACGGCGGCGCTGGCAGAGAGCCCCGACATGGAGCTGGAGGAGGCGCTGGACGAGGTCGACCAGAATTGCCGCGAGGAGAGCAATGCCACGGTCTCCGTCTACGGCGCGCTGATCGGCGAGGAGAACTGAGCCGCGCGCCCCGGCATGGCCCGGCCGGGCCATGCCGACCGCCGGGTTTTCCCCGCGTCGAACTCTGCTAGCGTCCCGCTGATATTGCATGACAGGCCGCCCAGAGGGCCGGATGCCGGAGGAGGACGCGATGACGCAACCCGATATGCTCGAAACCCGCACCCGGGACGCCCGGATGGCCGCCCTGGCCGAAAGCCTGCCGGCGCAGATCGCCCGCGCCCAGGCACTGCCCGGCTATGCGGCCAGCCTGGCCGGGTTCGAGGCGGCGGCGATCCGCGGCCCCGGCGACCTTGCCGGGCTGCCGGTGCTGCGCAAGTCGGCGCTCGGCGCGGCGCAGGCCGAGGCGGCGCCCTTCGGCGGATTCACCAGCCGCCCGGCGGCGGAGTTCGCGCATGTCTTCCAGTCCCCCGGCCCGATCTACGAGCCCGGCGGCGCCGGCCACGATTGGTGGCGCATGGCGCGCTTCCTGCGGGCGTGCGGCATCGGCGCCGGCGACATCGTGCAGAACTGCTTCGGCTACCACCTCACCCCGGCCGGGATGATCTTCGAGAACGGCGCCCGGGCGGTCGGCGCGGCGGTGCTGCCCGCCGGCACCGGCCAGACCGAGCTGCAGGCCCGGGCCGCCGCCGACATCGGCACCACCGCCTATGCCGGCACACCGGATTACCTGAAGGTCATCCTCGAGAAGGCCGACGAGATGGGGCTGACGCTGAAGATCGCCAAGGCGGCGGTCTCGGGCGGGGCGCTGTTCCCGTCGCTGCGCGACTTCTACACCGACCGCGGCATCCTCTGCCTGCAATGCTACGCCACCGCCGATCTCGGCAACATCGCCTATGAGAGCCCGGCCCGGGACGGGCTGATCGTCGACGAGGGGGTGATCGTGGAGATCGTCCGCCCCGGCACCGGCACGCCGCTGCCCGAGGGCGAGGTCGGCGAGGTGGTGGTGACCTCGCTGAACCCCGACTACCCGCTGATCCGCTTCGCCACCGGCGATCTGTCGGCGGTGCTGCCCGGGCAGAGCCCCTGCGGGCGCAGCAACACCCGGATCCGCGGCTGGATGGGCCGGGCCGACCAGACCACCAAGATCAAGGGCATGTTCGTGCGCCCCGAACAGGTGGCCGACCTCGTCGCCCGACACCCCGAGGTGACCCGCGCCCGGGTGGTGGCGCTGCGCGAGGACGAAACCGACGTGATGCTGCTTCGCGTCGAGGCCGAGCAGGCCTCGGTCGAGCGGATCGAATCGAGTGCCGCGGAGGTTCTGAAACTGAAGGCCCGGGTGGAGATCGTGCCCCCCGGCAGCCTGCCGAATGACGGCGTGGTGATCGAGGATGCGCGCAGCTACGACTGACGCTCCCGCCCGCGCCGCGCGACCGGGCCGCCCGGCGGGCGGCCCCGTGAAAGGAGACGCGAGATGCTTCGAACGACCCTGACCAGCCTGCTGGCGCTGACCATGGCGGCCGGTGCGGCCCTGGCCGAGGGCGATGCCCTGATCGTGGGCAACGCCGATTACACGGTGCTCGACCGGTTGCGCGGCGCCGAGCGCGTGGTCTCGGCCGCCGAGCCGCTGGAAGAAGCCGGGCTGCGCGTGGTGTCGGTGGCCGAGGCCGATGCCGAGGCGGTGCGCAAGGCGCTGGTGCAGTTCGTCGACGGCATCGACGCCGAGACCGACCGCGTGGCGGTGATCCTGTCGGGACGCTTCGCGCACAATGCCGGCGACGTCTACCTGATGCCGGTGGGGCTCAAGACGCCGCTCTCGGAGGCCACGGTGATGACCGGCTCGCTGCCGCTCTCGGTGGTGCTCGCGGTGCTCGCCGACTATCCCGGCCGCGCCGTGCTGATGCTGGCCGAGGGCGAGAGCGGGCCGCTCGGCGCGCGTTTCCTCGAGGCCGGGGCCGGGGCCATCGACCTGCCGCAGGGCGTCAGCCTGATCCGCGGCAAGCCCGACCTCGTCGCCGAGCTGGCGCGCACCGAGCTGGTCAAGAAGGACGGCCGCCTGATCGAGGCGGCCCGCGAGGCCGGGCTGGCGGTCGAGGGCTTCGCGCCGCGCGATTTCGCCTTCCTCGGCGCCGCGTCGGCCACGCCGCCCTTCCAGCGCCCGGGCCCCGAGCCGCGGATGGCGCCGGAGCCCGAGCCCGAGGAGATGGCCCCGCAGATCGCCGCCCGCCAGCGCGGCGAGACCGGCAGCACCGCGGCGCCGCGCCGCGACCCGGAGGAGGAGCGGCTCTGGACCCAGATCCTCGACCGCGACCAGATCGCCGGCTACGAGGCCTACCTCGCGGATTACCCCGACGGCCGCCATGCCGCCGAGGCGCGCCAGCGCATCGCCGAGATCCGCCGCGCCGCGCCGCCCGATCCGGAGACGGCCGAGGCCGATCTGAACCTGCGCCGCGACGCCCGGCGGGATATCCAGCGCGACCTGTCGCTGCTCGACTACAACACGCGGGGCATCGACGGCGTGTTCGGCCGCGGCACCCGCTCGGCGATCCGGCAATGGCAGGAGGCCAACGGCCAGCCCGCCACCGGCTACCTGACCCGGGCCCAGATCGACCGGCTCGACGCGCAGGCCGCGCGGCGCCAGACCGAGCTCGAGGCCGAGGCCCAGGAGCGCCGCACCGCGCAGGAGCGCCGCGACCGCATCTACTGGGAGGAGACCGGGGCCGCCGGGGACCGCGCCGGGCTGCGCGCCTATCTCGAGCAATTCCCGGACGGCGTCTATGCCGAGGAGGCGCAGGACCGGCTCGACGACATCGAGGCGGATCGCCGCGAGGCCGCCGAGGCGCGCGAGCGCGAGGCCTGGCAGGCGGCGCGCGACACCGGCACCATCGCCGGCTTCCGCAGCTACCTCGAATCCTATCCCGACGGTGCCTACGCCGCCGAGGCCGAGCGCGAGATCGCGGTGCGCCAGCAGACCGCCCAGGGCGGGCAGGGGGCATCGCGCGCCGAGGCCGAGGAGGCGGCGCTGAACCTGCCGCCGCCGGCCCGCCGCATCGCCGAGGACCGGCTGCAATCGCTGGGCCTGAAGCCGGGCAAGATCGACGGCGTCTTCGACGACAGCACCCGGCGGGCGATCCGGCGCTACCAGGATGCGCGGGCGCTCAACGTGACCGGCTATCTCGACCAGGCGACGGTGGTGCGGCTGCTGGCCGATTCGCTGCTCGGCTCGCTGCGCTGAGGCCGGCCCGGTCCCGGGCGCGGGGCCGGCCGCGCCGGCGCTCCGGGCGCCCGGAAACCGCGGATGGCAGGGAAAGATGCGGAGAGATCAGACGCGCGCCGTCCCGCCCGGGGCGGCGCTTTTGCGCCCGGGGGCGGGCGCAACAGCGCCACGGCATCGCCCGCCAGGCTGCCCGCAAACGCCGAAAAGGCCGCCCGAAGGCGGCCCGTTCCTGCAATCGCTCGGGCCCCGGAGGGCCGCAATCAGCCCTGGCGGGCCTTGAAGCGACGCTGGGTCTTGTTGATAACGTAGACGCGGCCCTTGCGGCGCACCACGCGGCAATCGCGATGGCGGCTCTTGAGCGAACGAAGCGAGTTGCGAACCTTCATCGGTCGTGTCCTCAATGTCGCGGCAGAGGCTCGCGCCTTGCCTTGTTGGCGGGCGCCCCGCGGCGCCGGGCGCCGTCGAAGCGGTGAAATGGTGGGCGGTACTGGGATCGAACCAGTGACCCCTACGATGTCAACGTAGTGCTCTACCGCTGAGCTAACCGCCCGTTTTACCGATGCAAAATGCCCCGCTTGCGCCCCGTTCAGACAAATGGGGCGCGGAAGCTCCGCGCCGGTGGAGCGGTCTATAAAAGGAGTCGTCAGGGGGATCAAGGGGCTTTTGGCAGATCATCGTTCCGGTCTATGTATGGCTCCAAGAGGGTCCGGATGCCGAAAGTCGCCTACCATCTGTTTCGCCCGGAGGCGCTGACCTCCTGCGTGGTCTTCGCCTCGCCGCATTCGGGGCGGGACTATCCGTGGTCGTTCCTGCGCCACACCCTGCTCGACGAACATTCGATCCGCTCCTCCGAGGACGCCTATGTCGACCGGCTCTTCGACTGCGCGCCGCGCTACGGCGCACCGTTCCTGAAGGCCGGGGCGCCGCGCGCCTATATCGACCTCAACCGCTCCGCCGAGGAGCTCGATCCGGCGCTGATCGAGGGCGTGCGCCGCTCCGGGCACAATCCCCGCGTCGCCTCGGGGCTGGGCGTGGTGCCGCGGGTCGTCGCCAACGGCCGGGCGATCTACCGCGGCAAGCTGCCTCTCGCCGAGGCCGACCGCCGGCTGCGCGGCTACTGGCACCCCTATCACCGCACCCTGCAGACCCTGCTCGACGAGGCCCGGGCGGGCTTCGGCGAGGCGGTGCTGGTCGATTGCCATTCGATGCCGCACGAGGCGGTGGACGGGGTGGCGCGGCAGGGCGGGCGGCGTCCCGACATCGTCATTGGCGACCGTTTCGGCGCCTCCGCCGGGGCCCATGTGGTCGACCGGATCGAAAGCGCCTTCGTCGCGGCGGGCTTCGCGGTGTCGCGCAACACGCCCTTCGCCGGCGCCTACATCACCCAGCATTACGGCCGGCCCTCGCGGCGCCAGCACGCGGTGCAGATCGAGATCGACCGCTCGATCTACATGGACGAGACGACGGTGCGCCCGAACCGGCATTTCCACGCCGTGCGCCAGACCCTGCGCAGCATCGTGTCCGACATCGCCGCCATCGGGCGCGACGGCGCGCAGCGCGTCGCAGCGGAGTGATCAGGCGGCGCTGCGCAGCGCCGCCAGTTTCGCCGCGAGCGGCGCCGCATCGGCGAGCTGCAGCCGCACCGGCAGGGTCAGCACCTTCTGGCGGAACTCCGCGGGCAGGCGCACGGCGTCCTTCTCGGTGGTGACGAGCTGCGCGCCGAGGAGCCGCGCCTCGGTCTCGAGCCGGGCCATCAGCGCCGGCGTCAGAGGCTGGTGATCCTCCAGCGCCTCGGCCCGCAGCAGCCGGGCGCCCAGTCCCTCGAGCGTGGCGAAGAACTTTTCGGGATGGCCGATCCCGGCAAAGGCCAGCGCCGGCAGGCCGGCCCAGTCCATGCCGGTCTCTAGCGGGCAGAGCGCGCCGGTGAGATGCGGCAGCCCGGCGGGCAGCGCCGCGCCCCAGGCGGCACGGAAGCGCCGCTGCGCCGGCTCCGGCCCGATCGACAAGAGCAGGTCGGCACGGGCCAGCCCGGCCGCCACCGGTTCCCGCAGCGGCCCGGCCGGCAGGCAGCGGCCATTGCCGAAGCCCTTGGCCGCGTCCACCACCACGATCGCGAGATCCTTGCCCAGGGCCGGGTTCTGGAAGCCGTCGTCGAGGATCAGCAGCTCGGCGCCGTCGGCCGCCGCCGCCCGCGCCCCGGCGGCGCGGTCGCGCGCCACCCAGACCGGGGCGAAGGCCGCGAGCAGCAGCGGCTCGTCGCCGACATCGGCGGCGCCGTGGCGCGCCGGGTCGACCCGCACCGGCCCCTCCAGCCGTCCGCCATGGCCGCGGCTGAGGATCTGCGGCTGCCGCCCGTGGGCGAGGAGCTGCTGCGCCAGATGCATCACCGTGGGCGTCTTGCCGGTGCCCCCGGCATTGAGGTTGCCGACGCAGATCACCGGCGGCCCGGACCCGGGCGCGGGGCTGCGGGCAACCCGGCGCGCGGTGGCGCGCGCGGTCAGCCCGCCCAAGGGGGCCAGAAGCCGGGCGCGCCAGTCCGGCGCGTCGGGCGGGGTGAACCAGAAGCCCGGCGCCCGCATCAGGCGCGCTCCGCCCGGGCGCGCGCGTCGAAGCTCTCGGCGATCTTGGCGATCACCGGGTCGGTGGCCGCGGCCCCCTGGCTCACCACGTCCCAGCCGGCATGCGCCATGGCCGCGGCGCGGTCCGGCGCCACCAGCTGCGAGACCGCCCCGGCCAGGGTGTCGACATCGCGCACGATCCGTGCCGCGCCCGCGCCGACCAGCGTGGTGTAGGCGTCGAGATGCTGGCCGACATTCGGGCCATAGAGGATCGCCGTGCCGAGCGCGGCGGCCTCCAGCGGGTCGGTGCCGCCGAAGCCCGAGACCAGCGAGCCGCCGAGAAAGGCGAGCGGCGCGAGCCGATACCACAGGCCAAGCTCCTCGGGCCCCTCGCAGAGCAAGATCTGGGTGAATTCGTCGAAGCTGTCGCCGGCATCCCAGTTGCAGAAGCGCAGGCCGCTTTCCTCGGCCGCGCGCCGCGCCTCTTCGGCATCCTCGGGCCCCTGCGGCACCAGAACCAGCAACAGGCGATGGGCGTAGCGGGTGGCGCGGCGATGCGCCTCGATCACGTAGGCCGCCTCGATCCCCCGGGTGCGCGCGCCGAGCCAGACCGGCCGGGCCGCGAGGTCGCCCAGCAGCCGCGACAGCAGCGTCTCGCTGCAATCGAGCGGCAGCGTCGTCTCGGTCAGCCGGCCGACCAGCGACACCCGCTCGGCCGGCAGGCTGGCCCGGGCGAGCCGGCGCTCGGCCTCGGCATCGGGCAGGAAGACGTGGTCGAAGAACTGCAGGGTCGCCGGCACGCTGTCGGGCAGCCAGCGCGGCGCCGGGCTGTCGAGCGGCCCGGTGCCGGGATCGGCGAGGATCAGCGTCACCCCCTGCCGCCGCGCCGCCGCGATCAGGGCGGGGCGCAGCTGGCGGCCGGCCCAGAGGCAGACATCGGGGGTCATGGCCTCGAGGAAGCGCCGGGCATCGGACATGGTTTCCTGCGGCAGCGCCACGGTGCCTTGGGCCCCGTCCCACTCGCCGGTCCGCACCACGGTCAGTTCCGGGCGCTGCTGCAACAGCCGCGCCGCCAGCGCGGCGAGGCTGCGCGAATGCAGACGGTCGTCGCCGTGGATCCACAGGCAGCCGCCCGGGCGCCGCGGCGTCTGGCCCTCGGGCGGGGTCCAGGCGACGGCGCCGGCGGCCCGGTTGCGCGCCAGGGCGAGGTAGGCCTGCATCGAGAAGGCGCGGCGGCTCACCGGGTCAGCCGAGTTCCTCCGTCGGCGAGGCCGGGACCTCCTCGTCGCGGAGGCGGTGCAGATGGGCGATGAAATAGCGCATATGGGCGTTGTCCACGGTCTTCTGCGCCCAGTCCTTCCAAGCCGCGTAGGCGGTCTCGTAGCTCGGGAAGATGCCGACGATGTGGATGTCGTCGACGTTGCGGAACTGGTTCTTCGCGGGATCGGTCAGCTCTCCGCCGAAAACGAGGTGAAGGCGTTGCATCTGGGCTCCTGTGGCTGGTCCTCCCCGGGTGGCGCGCAGCCTAGTCGCGCCGCCGGCGAGGTCAAGCCGCGCGGGCCCGGGGCCGGTCCCCGCGCGGCGCGTCAGCCCATGCCGGTCCGGGCGGCGCGGCGGCGCGCGCGGCGGGCGTCGTTCTGCCAGCTGAGCGCCGCGGCGATGCCCCAGGTCAGGCAGTAGAAGATGCCCAGCACCAGCACGATGACTCCGGGCACCGGGCCGATGCGGGCGCGCTCCACGAATTGCGCGAAGCTGATCACCGGCTCGGGATGCACCACCAGTTTGCCGATATAGGCGCCGGCCTGGATCAGCAGGATCCAGAAGTAGTTCCGGCGGATGCGCCGGCCGACCGCGACCCAGGTCGAGACGTGGTAGCGCGGCGACCAGTAATCCTCGGCGAGGGTGCGCTGCCAGCCATCCTCCATGTGCAGATCGCCATCCTGCAGCATCGGCGCGAAGAAATGCGTCTCCATCCAGCGGCAGCGGGCGCGCCAGACGTTGAAGTAGCGGTAGCGCCGGGATTCCAGCATCAGGAAGAAGAAGATCAGGATGCCGGTCAGGAGCAACGGCAGCGGCGAGGCCTGCGGCGAGGCGTAGGAGATCGACAGCGCGATGCCGAGCGTCACCACCGACCAGTTGGTCGTGGTGTCGAGCCGGGTCCGCCACAGGGTCGAGCGGTAGACCTCGGCGCGGTAGAGATGGGCGATGGCGCCGATTTCGGCGGAATCGAGCTTCTTGCGGTCGTCGTCAGGCACCCTGAACGTCTCCTCCCCGTGCCCCCGGGCGAATCTTGGCACGGCGATCGCCGATCCGGCAAGGTTGCCGGGGCCGGAGGCGTGCGGGCGGGGCACGGGGCCGGCGCAGCGGCGGCGCGCCTCAACGCCGGCGCGGCCGTGCTATGCTGGGGACGGGGCAGGCGGGGCATCCATCGCATGGCACGGGGGAGGGCGAAGAGATGATCATGCGCATTTTCCAGGTGACGACGAAACCGGGGAAGGAGGCGGAGTTCGAACGCTTCTTCACCGAGACGGCGATACCGCTGATGCGCGGCACTCCGGGGATCGCGCAGGTCCTGCCCGGCGCGCCGCGGCCCGAGACGCCGCGCGACTTCAGCTTCGTGATGATCTGGGACTCGCTCGAGGCGCTGCAGGCCTTTGTCGGCGAGGATTACACCACGCCGCATATCGATCCAGCGGAGGCCGAGCTGGTCGAGAGCCGCACCATCACGCATTACGACCTGGTGGACTAACGCAGCCTTGGCCATCTGGCGTCCCGGGCAGGCCGCGGCGGTCCGGCGGGCCGCCCGGCGGTCATGGCAGGCTCCGGCGGCGCGCCGCCCGCGCCGGGCCCGACGCCACTACAGCGGGGCCCGGCCCGCCACCGCGTCGCGCAGGTCGGCCCAGACGGGCTGCGGCCCCGCCAGCACCCCGTCGAGCCGCGCATGTTCGGAATTGAAGGCCAAAGCCGCGCCCTGGCGGTCGCTGATCCGGGCGCCGGCCTCCTCAATGATCAGGGCCCCGGCGGCGATGTCCCATTCCCAGGTGTCGCGGAAGGTGACCATGGCGTCGTAGCGGCCCTCGGCCACGAGGCAGAGCCTGTAGGCCAGCGACGGCCGGTAGCCGCGGTCGATCCGCGGCACGCCGCGGGGCCAGAATCGCGGCGCCATGTTGGGCTTGGTCGCCAGCATCCGCGCGCCGTGCAGGCGTTGCCGCGCCGAGGCGGCGATCGGCGCGCCATTGAGCTGCGCGCCGCGCCCGCGCTCGGCGGTGTAGAGCTTGTCGACCAGCGGCAGGTACACGCAGGCGGCGGTGATCGCCCCGGCCTCGCAGATGGCCAGCGAATGCGCCCAGATGCGGTCGCCGTCGATGAAGCTGCGGGTGCCGTCGATCGGGTCGATGATGAAGGCGGCCGGCGCCAGCCGGCGGGTCGGGTCGTGGGCGCTTTCCTCCGACAGCCAGCCATAGGCCGGGCGCTCGGAGAGCAGCAGATCGGCCAGCACCCGGTCGACGGCCAGGTCGGCGCTGGTCACCGGCCCCTGGCCGCCGGGCTTCTCGGCCACGTCGAGCGGCTTGCCGATATGGCGCGTGGCGGTCTCGGCGGCGGCCCGGGCGGCGCGGATCAGCAGGTCGAGATCACTCCCCGGCAAGCGTCAGACCCTCGACCAGCAGCGACGGCACGATGCGCCCGGTCCAGGGTCGGGCATCGTTGGCCGGGCGGAGGCTGCGCAGCATCTCCGGCAGCGCGCCGGCGATGGTCACGCCCGAGACCGGGTAGACCGGCGCGCCGTTCTCGATCCACATCCCCGCCGCGCCGCGGGAGTAATCGCCGGTATTCGCGTTGATGGTGGCGCCGATCATCGAGGTGACCAGGAGCCCGGTCCCCATCTCCGCCATCAGGTCGGCGCGGCTGCGCGCCGATTGCGTCAACTCCACCGTCCAGTTCGCCGGCGCCGGCCCCGAGGTGAGGCCGCGCGCGGCATTGGCGGTGGGCGCCCGGCCGAGCTTGCGGGCATTGGCCAGGTCGAGCGTCCAGCCGGTCAGCATGCCGTCCTCGACGATGGCGCGCGGCCGCGTCGCCAGGCCCTCGGCATCGAAGGGGCGGGAGGCCGAGGCCCGCGGCCGGTGCGGATCCTCGATCAGGCTGAGCCCGCGCGGCAGGACCTCGCGGCCCAGCGCGTCGCGCAGCCACGACCCGCCGCGCGCCACCGCGGCGCCGTTGGCGGCCGCCAGCAGGTGCCCGATCAGCGAATCCGCCACCCGCTCGTCGAACAGCACCGGGTAGGCGCCGGTCTTGGGGCGGCGGGGGGCGAGGCGGGCCAGGGCGCGTTCCGCCGCCACCCGGCCGATCTCCTCCGCCGTCCGGAGGTCGGACTGGAAGACGCGGAAATCGCCGTCGTAATCGCGCTCCATGCCGCTGCCCTCGCCGGCGATGGCGACGCAGGACAGCGATCGGCCGGTGCGGCTGTAGCCGCCGGAAAAGCCGTTGCTCGCGGCCAGGTGCAGGTGCTGGCGGGAATAGCCCGCGGAGGCGGAATCGATGCGCGTGATGCCCTGTTGCGCCATCGCGGCCGCCTCGGCGGCGCGGGCATCGGCCTCCAGCGCCTGCGGATCGGGCTCGGGCGCCGGGTCGGCCAGTTCCAGCGCCGCGGCGTCGCGGTCGCGGGCCAGATCCGCGGGGTCGGCGAGGCCGATATGCGGATCCTCGGGCGCCACCTGCGCCATCGCCACGGCGCGTTCGGCCATGGCGGCGATGCTGGCGCCGCGCAGGTCGGACCCGGCCACCGTGGCGCTGCGCTGACCGATCAGCACGCGCAGCCCGATCTCCACCGATTCCGACCGCTCGGCCTGTTCCAGCGCGCCACCGCGCACGTCCACCGAGAGCGACGTGCCCGCCCGGGCGAGCGCATCGGCGGCGTCGGCGCCGGCCGCGCGGGCGGCATCGAGAAGCTGGTCGGCGAGGGCGGCGAGGTCGTGATCCATGGGCGGTCCCGGCTGCGAGCGTTCCGCTCCGAGGTAGTCCCCGCCGCGGCGTGGCGCAAGGGCGGCGGCGGGGCGCGCCCTGTCGCTGCGTCAAGGGTCGCCCTTGCAACCGCCCGCCGGCGCCATATACCTCCACGGGACCGCCAAGCCCCCGACCACCCCAGGCGCGGCCCGTCCCGGATGCGAAAGGTGAGAGAGTGAGAAGCGAAGCCGTAACGACGTCCTATGCCCGCTGGGCGCCGATCTACGACAAGACCTTCGGGCGGATCACCCAGGCCGCGCGCCGATCCACCGTCGACTACATCAACGCCATTCCCGCCCATGACGTGCTCGAGGTCGGCGTGGGCACCGGGCTGGCGCTGCCGCATTACGCCCGCGACCGGGCGATCACCGGCATTGACTTCTCCGGCGAGATGCTGGCCAAGGCCCGCACCCGGGTGGCGCGCGAGGCGCTGAACCACGTCGCGGCGCTGCGCCAGATGGATGCCCGCAACCTCGACTTCCCCGACGCCAGCTTCGACGCCGTCGCCGCCATGCACATCATTTCCGTGGTGCCCGAGCCCCAGCGCGTGATGGCCGAGATGACGCGCGTGCTGCGGCCCGGCGGGCGGCTGGTGGTGACCAACCATTTCGCCAGCGAAAGCGGGCCGCTGGCGCATATCGAGCGCGGCATCGCGCGGTTTGCCGACGTCATCGGCTGGCATTCGGACTTCCCGCTCGAGATCGTCGTCGGGACGCCCGGCCTGCGCATGGTCGAGCAGCGCCGCGAGGCGCCGATCGGCATGATGACCATGGTGGTGCTGGAAAAGCTCTGAGCCCGCGGTCCTGCCCGACGCGTCCGGCGCGTCGCGGCGACCGCCCGGCAACGGCAAGGGGCCGGCCCGTTCGGGCCGGCCCCTGTCATTTGCGCGGGCGGCGCCGGCGCGGCCGGGTCAGCAGGACTGGCTGAGCTGGACGTGGCCGCGGTCGACGCTGTCCACCGACAGGCTGCAGCCGGTCTCGCCGATCTCGACCGCCTCGCCGGTCTTCAGGGTCTGGGTGCCGATGCCGTTCACCGCCAGCCGGGCGCCGTCCTCGGTCACGCCGGAGACGAAGACCCGCATGGCGCTGTCGCCCTCGCCGAGGATCACCGTCTCGCCGATGCCGTGGCCCTCGGGCGGCGCGGTCTCCGCGGTGGCCTCGGGCAGGTCCTCGCCGCATTCGGCGCTCATCTCGACGCCGCGATCGGCGACCCGGTCGAGCGTCACGCGGCAATTCACGTCGCCGGTCGAGATGCGCAGCGCGTCGCCGGTGGCGGCGGTGACCATCTTGCCGTTGACGTTGAGCCGGGCGCTGCCGGCCTCGTCATCGACGCGCGAGACGAAGATGCGCACCGCGTCGTCGGCGAGCCGCACCATGCTGCCGGCGCGCACCACGGTTTCGGTCGGGCCCTCCGCGGCCTGCTCCTCAGCCGGCTGTGCCTCCGCGGCCTCGCCCTCGGCCGGCTGCGTCTCGGCGGCCTCGCCTTCGGCCGGGGCGTCGGAGCCCGCGGCCTCCTGGCCTTCGGTCTGCTGCCCCTCAGCCGGCTCACCCTGGGCCTGCTCACCTTCGGCTTGCTGGGCCTGCTCGCCTTCGGCTTGCTGGTCCGGCGCGTCCTCGGCCGACTGGGCTTGCGCGCCGTCCGCCTGCTCGCCTTCGGGCTGCGCACCCTCGGCCTGCTGAGTTTGCGCCCCCTCGGCCTGCTCGCCCTCGGACTGCTCGCCTTCGGCCTGCTCGCCTTCGGTCTGCTCGTCCGCGGCCTGCTCGCCTTCGGGCAGGGCGGATTGCCGGGCGATCTCGGCCAGGTCCTCGCCCTCGCCCTCGGGGGCGCCTTCGGCGGCGCTGTCCTGCGCGCCGTCACCGGACGCGCCGGAGCCGCCCTCGGCCGGGGCGGCCGCGCCGTCCTGCGCCTGGCCTTGCGCCTGCTCCTCGCCCTGCGGCGCGGCGTCGGTGTTGCTCGGCGCCGGGGCCGGGCGGGCCGCGAGTTCGGCCAGCCGCTCCTCGAGCCCGGCGATCATCTCGCGCAGCTCGCCCTGCCCGGAGCGCGTCTCCTCGAGCGCCGAGGTCACCTCGCCCCGGAAGCCGTCCATGTTCTGCTGCATGCCCTGCATCATCTCGCCCTGGTCGGGCGCCTCGGCCATCGCGGCCTCGATGCCCTCGACCTGGCCGGCAAGGCCCGCCACGGTTTCCTGCAGGCCGCCGACGCTGTCCTGCAGCCCCGTCACCCGCTCGCTCAGGGTGCCGATCTCCGAGCCCACCGCCGTGCTGGCGGCGGTGGCCGGCGCGACCGCGTCGGTCACGCTGCCGCGGATCGTCTCGATGTCCGGACCGCTGGGCGCGACGATGGTGCCGACGAGCATGCCGACGACCAACCCGGCCAGCGAGCCGCCGATGACTTTCTGGTCCATGTGCGTGCGTTCCTCCGATGTTTGTCTGACTCGTGCCGGGCCGGCGCGCCGCGCAGGCGGACCCGGCTTCGACCCTGAGACTTGCATCAAGTCGGCCGTTTGGAAAGGGTCGGGCCCGGTTCTCAGGTCCCGGCGGCGGCGAGCAGGGTGATGTGGCTGTCGCCGTAGCGCCGCGCCTCGAGGGGCGAGAACCCCTCCGGCGCGGCCTGGGCGCCGCGTTCCTCCCAGACCACCAGCGCCCCCGGCGCGACCCAGCCCGCGGCGCGGGCGGCGGCCAGAGCCGGGGCACCTAGATCGCGGCCATAGGGCGGGTCGAGGAAGATCAGCGTCGCCGGCGCCGCCGCGGCGGGCAGGCGGCGGGCATCGACGGCGAGGATGCGCGCGGCCTCGCCGCAGCCCAGCCGCGCGACATTGTCCCGCAACAGCGCAAGGGCGCGCCGCCCGTTCTCCACGAAGGTCGCCTGCGCGGCGCCGCGCGACAGCGCCTCGAGCCCCAGCGCCCCGGTCCCGGCGAAGAGGTCGAGCACCCGGGCCCCGTCCAGCGGATCGCCGAACCGGCCGCCCTCGAGCACCGAGAACAGGCTCTCGCGCACCCGGTCGGTGGTCGGGCGCAGGGCGGCCGCGGGATCGCCCTTGCCGAGCGCCGCCAGCGGGCGGCCGCCATAGCGGCCCGCGACGATCCTCACGCCGTCCGCCCCCCGGCCGTGACGGCGGGATCGTGCCGTTCCGCCCCGTTGCGCGCGCCGTGCCTCGCACCGTTTTGCGCCCTGGGCCACGCTCTGCCCGCCTGCATTGCCGAACCTCGCCGTTGCATTCCCGGCGGCGACCCTACATTCCGGTGCGGATGAATGCCAATCGCGGGAGGAAACGCATATGGCCATTGCCGAAGGTGACAAACTGCCGGGCGCGACGCTGTTCCGGCTGGGCGCGGACGGGCCGGAGCCGGTCGAGTTCTCGGACCTCCTGGCCGGGCGCCGGGTGGTGATCTTCGCGGTGCCGGGCGCCTACACGCCGACCTGCCATTCCGCCCACCTGCCGTCCTTCGTGCGCACCCGCGACCGCTTCGCCGAGAAGGGCGTGGACAACATCTTCTGCCTTGCCACCAACGATGCCTTCGTGCTGTCGGCCTGGGCCCGCGAGACCGGCGCCGACGCGGCCGGGATCGGCATGCTCTCCGACCCCGAGGCCGCCTTCACCCGCGCCATCGGCATGGAGTTCAGCGCCCCGGCCCGCGGCATGGTCGCGCGCTCCAAGCGCTACGCCATGCTGGTCGAGGACGGCGTGGTGCGGGTGCTGCACGAGGAAGAGGGCCCCGGCGTCTGCGAGACCTCGGGCGGCGAGTCGATGCTGGCCGCGCTCGAGGCGGCCTGACGGTCACGGCGCGGCCCGGGGCGGGCTGCGCCGGTCCCTTAGCTGCCTAGTGCGGCGCCGGGCGCACCGCGCGGCGGTAGAGATGCCAGGTGGCGTGGCCGAGCAGCGGCAGCACCAGGGTCAGCCCGATCAGCGCCGGCAGGATGGCGAGGATCAGCAGCGTCGTCACGATCGCGCCCCAGCCCAGGATGACGCCGGGATTGCGCCGGGTCACCCGCAGCGAGGTCGCCACCGCGTTGGCCAGGCCCACCGGGCGGTCGAGCAGCAGCGGGAAGGCCACGACGCTGGTGGCCAGCACCAGGAGCGCGAAGCAGAAGCCCACGGCGCAGCCCACCAGGATCATCGTCCAGCCGGGTCCGGTGGTCAGCGTGGCGGTGGCGAAGGCGGCCAGCGAGGCCGGCGGCTGGGGCCCCAAGGTCAGCACGAAGATCCCATAGGCCACCGCCAGCCAGACGACCATCACCGCGATCAGGTAGAGACCGAGCGCCAAGACCGCGCCGAAGGCGGGCCGCGTGATGACGTTGAGCGCCGTGCCCCAGTTCGGCTGGCGCCCCATCTCGCGTTGCCGGCTCATCTCGTAGAGCCCGAGCGCCGCCAGCGGTCCGACCAGCGCGAAGCCCGAGAGCAGCGGGAAGATCAGCGGCACCAGCCCTTCCTGGCGGGCCATGCCGATCAGCACCAGACCGATCACCGGGTAGACCAGGACGATGAACAGCGCGTCGGTGCGGCTGGCCATCAGGTCGTCCCAGCCGGCCCGCAGCGCGGCGCCGAGATCGGCGTAATCGAGCCGGGCGATCTCGGCATCGGTGACGGGCGGCGCCGCGGCGTCGCCGACGAGCTCGCGGCGGGTGTCGGTGAGATGGGCCGAGCCGCGCAACGCCTGCCGCGCGGCCCAGGTGACGGGATTGCCTATGGTCTTGTCCATGATGCGGGTCTCCGGAACAGGGCGTCGCGCGACGCCGGGCATCCCCCGGCGCGGCACAGACGATCCACCCGGGGCCGGGGGAGTCCGATCATAGCACGCGGCGCGCCGTTCGCGCACAGGTTTGCAGGCGCGGGGCGGCCGCCCGGGCTCAGAGCGCGTCGAACTTGCGCGCCAGCTTGGCGTCCTGGGCCGACAATCCGTCCACATCGTGGGTGGTGAGCGTCACCTCCACGCGGTTGTAGACGTTGCGCCATTCCGGGTGGTGGTTCCACTTCTCGGCCCAGATCGCCGCGCGGGTCATCCAGCCGAAGGCGCCGACGAAATCGTCGAACTTGTAGGTCTTGGTGATCGCGTCGCGGCCCTCGACCATCTGCCAGCCGGCCTCGAAGAGCGGCTCCAGCATGGTCTTGCGGGCGGTCTCGCTCATTTTCTCGCTCATGGCTGCTCCTCGATCGCGGGGCGGCGGAACGGGCCGAAGCTGGTGAGGATCTCGATGTCCTCGTCGACCGCCCGCCGTTCTTCCTCAAGATATCGCGCCACCGCCTCGGCGAAACCCTTGTCGCCGATCCAGTGCAGGGAATGGGTTTCGGTCGGCATGTATCCGCGGGCCAGCTTGTGCTCGCCCTGCGCCCCGGCCTCCACGGTGGCGAGGCCCTGGGCGATGGCGAAGTCGATGGCGCGGTAGTAGCAGGCCTCGAAATGCAGGCAGTCGTGATGCTCCACGGCGCCCCAGTAGCGGCCATAGAGCGCGTCGCGCCCGATGAAGTTCAGCGCCCCGGCGACCCAGGCGCCGTCGCGGCGCGCCATCACCAGCGCGATGTCGTCGCGCAGCCGCTCCTGGGCCAGGTCGAAGAAGGCCCGGGTCAGGTAGGGCCGGCCCCATTTGCGCGCCCCGGTATCCTGGTAGAAGCGCCAGAAGGCGTCCCAGTGCTCGGGCCGCAGAGCGTCGCCGGTCAGGGTCACGATCTCGCCGCCGAACTGGTTGGCGATGCGGCGCTCGCGGCGGATGGTCTTGCGCTTGCGCGACGAGAGATCGGCCAGGAAGGCGTCGAAATCGGCGTAGCCGCGGTTGCGCCAGTGGAATTGCTGGGTGGTGCGCCGCAGCAGCCCGATGCGTTCCCCGGCGATCGCCTCGGCCTCGGTGCAGAAGGTGACGTGGAGCGAGGACAGCCGGTTCTCGGCGGCGATCTGCACCGCGCCCTGGAGCAGAGCCGAGAGCCCCGCAGCCTCGGCCCCGGGGCGGGTCAGGAAGCGCCGCCCGGTGGCCGGCGTGAAGGGCACGGCGATCTGCAGCTTGGGGTAGTAGCGGCCGCCGGCGCGCTCGTAGGCATGGGCCCAGGAATGGTCGAAGATGTATTCGCCCTGGCTGTGGCCCTTGCCGTAGAGCGGCGCGCAGCCGACGATCCGGCCGTCGATCTCGGCGGTGAGGTAGAGCGGGTCCCAGCCGCTGTCGCCGCCAACCGAGCCGCTGTCCTCCAGCGCCTTGAGGAAGCGGTGCGTGGTGAACGGGTCGGCCGGGCGGCCGCCCTCGCCGGCCTCGGGGCAGGCGCAGGCATCCCACTCGGCGGCGGGGATCGCCGAGAGGCTGCGGTGGGTGGTGACGGTGACGGTCGGCGACGGGCTCTGGTCGGTCATGCGGGTTCCTGTCCTCGCACCGGATCTGTGCCCGGCCGGGCCGGGATCAAGCGGCGTAGCCCTCGAATGTGACATTGTCGGCGTGGCGGCGGGCGGCGGTCTCGGCGGCGGGCGACCGGATGGTCCAGCACAGGATGGCAAGCCCGCGGGCGCGCAGCGCCGCCAGCCGCGGATTGCCGAGATCCGCGGCCTCGTGGCTGACGAAGGCGCAGCCGAGCCGGCCGGCATCCGGAATGGCGCGGAGCCGCGCCCGGCGCCGGGCCGGAACGCCGGGCCAGCCGGCGCCGTCGAAGGACGCGGTGACGAGGCCGCGCGGGCAGCCCGGCGCGGCGCGCGCGAAGGCGGCCACGCTGTGGGGGTTGAAGGACATCACCGCCACCGGGCCGTCATAGCCCGCCAGATCGGCCGCCGCGGCCCGCTCCAGCGCGCCGACTTGGCGGCCCAGCCCGCCGTCCTGGTCCTTGATCTCCACCAGCAGCGGCACCCGGCCGGCCACCAGGGCCAGGATCTCGGCGAAGCTGGGGATCGTCTCGGCGCCGCCGCGGAGGCCGATCCGCGCCAGCTCCGCCGCGCTGCGTGCCGCGACCGGGCCGCGCTCCGCGGTGAGCCGGTCGAGCCGGGCGTCGTGGAACACCATGGCGCGGCCGTCGGCGGAAGGCTGCAGGTCGATCTCGATGCCGTAGCCCGCGGCGATGGCCGCCGTCACGGCGGCGCGGGAATTCTCCGGCCGCCCGGCCCGCGCCGCATGCAGCCCGCGATGGGCGATCGGCCGGGACAGGAAGGCCGGGGGCAGCGCCGGGGGCCCGGCGGGGCGGTCGCGGGCGGTCACGGGGCGATCTGGAAGATCCCCTCGATCTCGACCGCCACGCCGAAGGGCAGGGAGGCCGCCGAGACCGCGGAGCGGGCATGCCGGCCGGCGTCCCCGAGGATCTCCACCAGCACGTCCGAGGCGCCGTTCACCACCTTGGGCTGGTCGGAGAATTCCGGCGTCGAATTGACGAAGGCGGTGAGCTTGACGACCCGCTTGAGGCGGCCGAGATCGCCGTCGCAGGCGGCGCGGACCTGGGCCAGCAGCGACAGCGCGCAGGCCCGGGCCGCGGCGGCGCCTTCCTCGACGGTCAGGTCGTGGCCGAGCTTGCCGGTGATCATGCCCTCGGGGCCCTGGCTGATCTGACCGGAGACGTGCAGCAGGTCGCCGACCAGCACCCGCGGCACGTAATTCGCCGCCGGGGCGGGCGCGTCGGGCAGGGTGAGGCCAAGCTCGGTGAGGCGGGCGTCGATCGTGTCGGTCATGCGGGAAGCCTTTCGCGTCGCTGCGGTCCGCGCGCAGGCTAGAGCGCGGCCGCGGCGAGGGAAAGCCGTCGCGCGCGCCGGCGCGGCAGTTTCGCGCGCCGGCGGGCAGGCTGGGCAGGCTGGGCAGGCCGGGTCCGGCGCGCGGTCAGCTCTCGCGGAAGGCCTTGACGAAATAGTCGGTGAAGGGCTTCACCAGATAGGCCAGCGGGGTCCGGTCGTCGGTGCGCAGGAAGGCCTCCACCGGCATGCCCGGGATCAGCGTCGTGCCCTCGGGCAGGCGGTCCACCTGGCCCTCCGAAATGACGATCTCGGCGCGGTAGTAGCGCACCTTGCTGGTCTCGTCCTCGAAGGCGTCGGCGGAGATCTGGGTCACCGTGCCGAACAGCTCCGGCGTGCGGCGCTGATCGAGCGCCGAGAAGCGCAGCGTGACCTCCTGGCCGACGAAGGTCTGGTCGATGTGGATCGGCAGCACCTCCGCCGCGATCACCAGGGGCCGGTCCTGCGGCACGATGAACATCACCGGGTCGGCGGCGCGGATCACCGAGCGCGGGGTGTAGACGTTCAGGCCGTAGACCACGCCCGAGACCGGCGCGGTGATGTCGAGCCGGGTCAGCCGCTCCTGCAGGGCGCGGCGCTGCTCGGCCAGTTCGCGTTCGCGGTACTGCATGTCGCGCAGGGTGGTGATCGCCTCCTCGCGGCGCCGCGTCTCGAGCGAGAGGATCTGGATGTCGATCTCGGTGATGCGGCCCTCGGCCTGGGCCTTGGCGGCGGTCAGCTCGCCGACGCGGCCGGCCAGGTTGGCCTCCTCGCGTTGCAGGGCGAGCACCCGGCTGGCCTGGGCCAGGCCCCGGTCGAGCAGCGATTGCTGGTCCGCCAGCTCGCCCTCGATCAGCGTCAGCTGGCGCTGCAGCGCCTCCTGCTGGGCGTCGATGCCGATGATCTGGTCGGCGATCTGGTCGGCGCGCTTCGCGAGCTGCTCGACCTCGCGGTCGACGCTCTCCTTGCGGGCCGAGAACAGGTTGCGCTGGCCCTCGACCGCCTCGGCGATCTCCTCGTCGCTGGCCTCGGCCTCGAGCAGCATGTCGGGGAAGACCACGTCCTCGGCCTCGTCGCGTTCGGCCTGGAGGCGGGCGCGGCGGGCCATCAGCTCGAAATACTGGTCCTGCACCACCGCCAGTTCCGAGCGCAGCAGCGTCGGGTCGAGCCGGATCAGCACGTCGCCCTTGGCCACCGTGTCGCCCTCGTCGACGAGGATCTCCTCCACCACGCCGCCATCGGGGTGCTGGACGATCTGGCGGTTCTGGTCGACCTCGATTTGGCCCGAGGCGACGATGGCGCCGGAGATCTCGGTGGTCGCCGCCCAGGTGCCGAAGCCGCCCACCAGCAGCAGCACGACGCCGACGCCGAGGATCATCGGGAAGCGCAGGGAGAAGTCGCGGCCGGGATCGTCGTTCATCGCACGCCTCCGGGCAGGGCCGCCGTCTTCTGGATCTGTTCGTGGTTGCGGACCATCTTGCGCAGCACCTCGTCCTTCGGTCCGAAGGCCGCGCGGCTGCCGTTCTCGAGCATCAGCAGCATGTCGCATTCGGCGATCGCCGCCGGCCGGTGCGCCATGATCAGCACCGACTTGCCGGCCGCCTTCATCTCGCGGATCGCCGCGTTCACCGCCTCGCTGCCGTCATTGTCGAGGTTCGAGTTCGGCTCGTCGAGGACCAGGATCACCGGGTCGCCGTACATCGCCCGGGCCAGGCCGATGCGCTGCATCTGGCCGCCCGAGAGCCGCCCGCCGGTGGCGGTGACGCGGGTGTTGTAGCCGTCCGGCAGCTTGAGGATCATTTCGTGCGCGCCGGCCTTCTTGGCCGCCTCGACCACCTTGGCGTCGTCCGGGACGCGCGACAGGCGGGCGATGTTCTCGGCGATCGTGCCCTCGAACAGGGTGACGCGCTGCGGCAGATAGCCGATATGTTCGCCCAGCACGTCGGGGCCGTACTGGTCGAGCGTCGCGCCGTCGAGCCGCACCCGGCCGCCGGCCGGGCGCCAGACGCCGGTCAGGGCACGCGCCAGCGTCGACTTGCCGGCGCCCGAGGGCCCGATCACGCCCACCGCCTGGCCCGGCTGCACGGTGAAGGAGACGATGCGCAACGCCGCCTGTTGCTCGCCCGGAGGCAGCACGGTGAGCTGCTGGACCTCGAGCTTGGCGCGAGGCTTCGGCAGCTGCGTGCGCTCCGGCTCGGCCGGCGCCTCGCTGAGCAGGATGGCGAGGTTCCCCCAGCCCTCGCGGGCCCGCTCCACCAGCGGCCATTGCCCGATCGCCAGCTCGATCGGCGCCAGCGCCCGGCCCATCAGGATCGAGCCGGCGATCATCGCGCCGGGCGTGAGCTGGCCCTGCAGCACGAGATAGGCGCCGAGGCCCAGCATCCCCGATTGCAGCAGCAGCCGCAGCGCCTTGGTCAGCGAGGTGAAGCTGCCCACCAGGTCGGCCGAGCCGATCTGCCCGGTCAGCGAGTCGCGCCGCGCCACCGCCCAGCGGAAGAAGGCGTCGCGGCGCATGCCGAGCGCCTGCACCATCTCGGCCTCGCCGCGAATTTGCTCGGAGATCTGGTCGGCGCGGTGGGTGGCGATGTGCGACTTGATCGTCGGGGTGCGGCTGACGCCCTGGTTGATCATCGCGATCACCACCAGCACCGCGCCGCCGCTGACCGCGAGGTAGCCGAGCCAGGGATGGAAGATGAAGATGCCCAGCAGGAAGAACGGCGTCATCGGGATGTCGAAGAAGGCCATCAGCACCGGCGAGGCCATCAGGCGCTGCACCGATTCGAGGTCGCGCAGCCCGGTCTGGGCGATCTTGTCGGGCTTGACCGAGGAGCGCCGCATCACCGCGTCGAAGACCCGCATGTCGAGCCGCGACTGGAAGCGTGCCGCGACCCGGCCCATGACCCGGCCGCGCACGTAGTCGAGCAGGCCCATCATGCCGTAGAGGAAGACCACCAGGATCGTCAGCGCCACCAGGGTCGCCACCGAGCGCGAGCCCAGGACCCGGTCGTAGACCTGCAGCATGTAGAGCGGGCCGGTCAGCATCAGCAGGTTGACGAAGATGCTGAAGATCGCGACGAACCAGAAATAGGGGCGGTTTTCCCGGCGTGCCGCCCGCAATTCCTCGCGGCCGGCATAGCTGTCCTGAGGTCTCATCGCGCGCCTTCCATCCTCTGCCGGTGCGGTCCCGGTGCGGTCCTGATGCGGTCCCGGGCCGGTCGCGGCACAGCGCGGCACCGCAACCGGCGACCGCTACATGGATACCGTCGGAGAGCGACCCGCGTCACGCCTTTTTACGGCAGGAATGCGGCAAAATGTTGTCCGGGGGCCGGTTCAGGCCCCCGGGAAGCGCCGTTTCGGCCGGCCGGAGCCGGCCGCGCCCGGTCAGCGCGCGTAGCGGCAGGAGGCCAGTTGGCCCTGATACATCCGGGCCCGGTTGTCGACCTTGTCGGCAACCCGGACCAGCCACGCCTTGGAATTGTAGCTGCCGCGGGCATAGCCGCTGCGGCCCTCGTGATAGGCCAGATACTGGTTGCGCGCGTCCCAGAGCGGGATGCCCAGCCCGTCGCGGGTCTGGCGCATGTACCAGCCCATGAAGTCGGTGGCGTGGTGGATGTCGTCGCGGCGGGTGCGGCGCCCGCCCTGCTGCTGCTGGTATTCCTCCCAGGTGCCGTCGAGGGCCTGCGAGTAGCCGAAGGCCGAGCTCTGGCGGCCGATCGGGATCACGCCCAGCGAATACTGGAAGGGCGTGCGGGCATCGCCCACGAACTTGCTTTCCTGGTGGATGGTGGCCATCTGGACATGCACGGGGACGCCCCATTTGCGCTCGGCCGCCTTGAAGGCGCGGTAATATTGCGGCCGCTCGCGCACGATGTCGCAGGCATTGTCGAGGTTGCTGGGGGGCTCGGACGGGCCGCCGCCACCGCAGGACGCGGCCAGCAGCACGATCGCAAGCGTGCGGAAAATTCTGCTCATCTGCCTCTCGCTCCGATGGTTCGGTGCTTTTTTCGGGCAGTGTAGCGAATGCACGGGCCGGACGAAATCACATTTCGGTTGCGCCCGGCGGCGTGGCTTGCAATTGCCGGGTTCCGTTCCAAGTCTGGGCAGGTTGGCCGGCTCCACTGTCGGGGGGAGGGCCACAGAGTGTTTCCACGGGAACTGAGGCAGAAAGTTGGACAAAATGCGGCCGGCCGCGCTAAATTCGGTCGCATGAGGACAGAAGCGATGCAGACACAACGCGCTAAGTACAATCTCGGCCAGGTGGTGCGCCACCGCAAGCACCCGTTCCGGGGCGTCGTCTTCGACGTCGATCCGGAATTCAGCAACACCGAGGAATGGTACGAATCGATCCCGGAGGAGAGCCGGCCGGTGAAGGACCAGCCGTTCTATCACCTCCTCGCGGAGAACGAGCAGAGCTTCTACGTGGCCTATGTGTCGGAGCAGAACCTGGTGGCCGACTATTCCGGCGAACCGGTCGAGCATCCCGACATCGCCGACCTGTTCGGCGCCTTCCAGAACGGCGCCTACGAGCTGCATTTCCAGATGAACTGACGCCAGCGGGCGGCCGGATGGCCCGGCCGCGTCTGGGTCCTGCCGTTGCGCGAAGGTGCGCTCAGGCGGCGCCTGCGATCTCCGCGAAGCGGGCGATGTCCTCGGCGCTGACCGACCAGTCGCAAACCAGCCGCGCGGTCAGCCTCTCGTCCGGATCCGCGCCGTCGAGCTCGCCCTCCCAGAGATAGTACTCCGCCCCCGCCTCCCGCAGCGCCCGGTGCGCCCGGCGCGGCAGGTCGGCGAACAGGATGTTGCCCGCCGGCGGGTTGCGCAGCTCCGCCGTGCCGTCGAGCGCCGCCGCCAGGTCGCGGCAGGCGGCATTGGCGCGCCCGGCGAGGTCGCGCCAGAGATCGCCTTCGAGATAGGCATCCATCTGCGCCGCGAGGTAGCGGTGCTTGGAGAACAGGTGGCCGCCGCGCTTGCGCCGGAGCGCGAATTCGCGGTGCCGCGCGGGATCGAAGAAGATCACCGCCTCGACCCCCATCAGCCCGTTCTTGGTGCCGCCGAAGACCGCCACGTCGATGCCGGCCTTCCAGGTCATCTCGGCCGGGCTGCAGTCCAGCGCCACGCAGGCATTGGCGAAGCGCGCGCCGTCGAGATGCGTGGCGAGCCCGAACTCGCGCGCCACCGCGGTGAGCGCGCGCAGATCCTCGAGGGCGTAGAGGTTGCCGCGTTCGGTGATCTGGGTGATCGAGACCGGGCCGCGCTGCGGCCCGTGCACGCCGCGGCTCTCCTCGGCGGCGATGGCGGCGCGCAGCGCCTCCGGGGTCATCCGGTCGCCGCCGGGCACCAGGGTCAGCTTGGCGCCGCCGGTGTAGAATTCCGGCGCATTGCACTCGTCCTCGTGGATATGGGCCACCGGCGCGCAGAACACCGTCTCGAAGGGCCGGCAGAGCGTCGCCAGCGCGAGGCAGTTGGCGGCGGTCCCGGTGGCGACCAGCTCCACCGCGGCCTCCGGCGCCTCGAAGAGGGTGCGGATCCGCGCGCGCACGCTCTCGGTCAGGTCGTCGGCGCCGTAGCCCGGCCGGTGCCCGTCATTGGCCCGCGCCAGCGCCTCGAGCACCGAAGGGTGGACCGGGCCGGCATTGTCGGAGGCAAAGCGCATGGAAACTCCTGCAGATCAGAGCGGTTCGTCGATGATGTGGTCTTCCCACTCATCCTCGGCGACCTCGAATTCCGGCACCGTGGCATCGCGCACCGAGACCCCGGCCGCGTGCACGCTCTCGGCGCTGCCGGTGCGGAGCGGGTGCCACTCGGGCAGCGTCCCGCCCTCCCAGAGCAGCTTGTAGGCGCAGGTCTGCGGCAGCCAGTAGGCGTGCTGGGCGATCGTCTCGGGCGTCAGCACGATGCAATCGGGGACGAATTGATGCCGCGTCTCGTAGCTGGCGCAGCGGCAGGTCGCGTCGTCGAACAGCCGGCAGGCGACCCGGGTCAGCGCCACCTCGCCGGTCTCCTCGTCCTCGAGCTTGTTCAGGCAGCACTTGCCGCAGCCGTCGCAAAGCGCTTCCCATTCGCGGCGGCTCATCTCGGAGAGCGTCTTGCGCTCCCAGAAGCGCGGCGCGAGGCCCTGGCGCGGGATCGGGTCGGCGCTCACGGCCCGGCTCCTGCCGCCGCCAGCGGCGCCAGCCGGGCGAGGCTGTCGCGCGCCGCGGCGCAATCGGCCTGCATCTGCGCGACCAGCGCGTCGACGCTGTCGAACCGCGCCTCCGGGCGCAGGAAGTCGATCAGCGCCACCGAAAGGTGCCGGCCGTAGAGATCACCCGCGAAATCGAACAGGTAGGTCTCGAGATTGGCGCGGTTCTCGCCGAACATCGGCCGCACCCCGATCGAGGCGGCGCCGTGCCAGGCGCCCTGCTGCGGCCCGTCGAGCACGTCGACATGCACCGCGTAGACCCCGAAGCGCGGCGGGTGCAGGCCGTCGATCGACATGTTGGCGGTGGGAAAGCCCAGCTCGCGGCCGCGGCGTTCGCCGCCGATCACCGGGCCCTCGATGCGGTGCCAGTGGCCGAGCAGGGTCTTGGCGTCCTGCGGCCGGCCCTCCGACAGGGCCTGGCGGATCGCGGTCGACGAGACCCGGTGCGGCCCGGCCTCGACGAGATCGGCCACCGTCACCCCGAAGCCGAACCGCGCGCCGAAGTTCTGCAACTCGTCGACGCCGCCGGCCCGGCCCTTGCCGAAGCGGAAATCCGCGCCGGTCACGGCCTGCGCAAGGCCGAGCCCGTCGGCCAGGACATCGCGCGCGAATGCCTCGGGGCTGAGTCCGGCCAGGCGGGCGTCGAACGGCAGCTCGAACAGCGTGTCGACGCCCAGCTTCTCGAGCCGGTGGGCCCGGGCCTCGGGGTTCATCAGCCGGAAGGGCGGGGCGTCGGGGGCAAAGAACTCGCGCGGATGCGGCTCGAAGGTGACGACGCCGAGGGGCGCGTCGGGACGCGCCGCGCGGGCCTGCCGGATGACCTCCAGATGGCCCAGATGGACCCCGTCGAAATTGCCGATCGCGGCGCTGGCGCCGCGGGCCTCGGGGGGGACGTGAAAGGCGTCGCGACAGATCCGCATGGGCGGGAGGGTTAGCCGCGCCGTCAGGGGGGCGCAAGGGGGCGCGACGGGCGGTCCCAGGCGCGGCAGCGGCGCCGGCAGCGCAGGTTCGGGGGGCGCCGGTGGCGGCGGGAAGGGTCACGTCGACGGCGCGCGGAGGCGCCCGGGATCAGTCGAACTTGCGCGACGGGGCGAGCACCGTGGCCTCGCCGATCAGGACCTTCTTGCCGTCCACCGCGCAATGGCAGTTCAGCTTGACGCGACGCTTGGCGAGGTCGATCTCGATGACCTCGACCTCGGCATGGACCAGGTCGCCGGGCCGTACCGGGCCGAGGAATTTCAGCGTTTGACCCATATAGACCGTGCCGTGGCCCGGAAGCTGCTCGCCGATCACCGCCGAGATCAGCCCGGCGGTCAGCATGCCATGGGCGATGCGGCCCTCGAAGATGGTGTCGCGGGCATACTCGTCGTCGAGATGCACCGGGTTCCGGTCGGTGGAGACCTCGGCGAACATCTCGATGTCGCGGTCGGTCACCTCCTTGCGCAGCGACCGGGTCATGCCGATCTCGATATCCTCGATGCAGATCGTGCCGCGCGGCAGGTTGTCGAACATGTCAGCCTCCATCCGAAGCGCCCCGGTAACAAACCGACGCCGAACGCGCCGCGTATTGCAACTTTATTACTTCGCGGATGCAGAAAATCAAGGCCGACCAAGGCCGCATGGCGCGGCGCGGACGTTGTGTCACATCACCCGTCCGGGTGGGGCCGCCCCGACAGACGGGGCGGCGGGGCGCTTTCAGCGCAGGAAACCGATGGCGAAGGTCGGCGAGATCTGCTCGGCGCGGAGGTAGCCGGTCAGCGCCGCCGCCTCGGGCTGGGTCGCGGTGCGGGTTTCCTGCGCCGCCAGCCCGCCGGTGATGAAGAGCGAATCGATGTCCTCGCCGAGCGCCCCGGCGATGTCGGTATGCGGCCCGTCTCCGATGGCCAGGATGCGGTCGTTCGAGGGCACGTGGCCGAGCTCGGACAGCCGCAGCCGGGCGAGATCGTAGATCGGCGGATGCGGCTTGCCGAAATACAGGCTCTCGCCGCCCATCTCGGTGTAGAGCCGGGCCAGCGCCCCGGCGCACCATTCCCGTTTCTCGCCGCGGTCGACGACGATGTCGGGATTGGCGCAGAGCAGTTTCAGGCCCTTCTGCTTGGCGAGCAGGAATTGCGGGCGCAGGTCCGCCGGGTCGGCCTGCGGGTCGAAGGGGCCGCAGCAGACGATGCCCTCGGCCTCCTCGAGCTCCACGGTCTCGATCGGCACCGGGTTCTCGATCACCTTGAGCGGCTCGAAGAAGCTGTTGTCGTGGCGCTCGCCGATGAACCAGACCTTGCGGCCCACGGCGCCCCGGAACATCGCCGCGCGGGCCGAGTCCCCCGAGGTGGCGATGGTGTCCCAGGCATCCTCGGGCACGCCCATGCGGCCGATCTGGGTCTCGACATGGCGCCGGGCGCGCGGCGCGTTGGTCAACAGCACCACCTTGCCGCCGCGGGCGCGGAAGCCCTGCAGCGCCGCCACCGCCTCGGGATAGGCGGTGACGCCGTTGTGCACGCAGCCCCAGAGGTCGACGAACAGCGCGTCGTAGCGGTCGGAGATCTCGGAGAGGGCGGTGATGATCTGGGTCATGGAAGCCTCGGCCATTGCGTCCGGCCCGGTATGGCGCGGCGCCGGAGAAATGGCCAGACGGGGCTCAGCCGACGAGGCCCGGCAGATCCTCGAAGCGGTCGAAGGCGGCGCGGTGCGGCAGCTCCGCCGCCGGGCGCTGGCGGTAGCCCCGGGTGTAGAGCAGGAAGTCGATGCCGCCGCGCTGCGCCGTCTCGGCATCGGTCTCGCTGTCGCCGACATAGAGCGCCGGCCCGTCTCCCAGCGCCGCGAGCGCGGCGTGCAGCATCGCCGGATCGGGTTTGCGGCTGGGCAGGCTGTCGCCGCCGATCACGCAGGCGAAGTGGCGGCTCAGGCCGAGATGCGCCAGCACCGCGCGGGCCGGTCCGGCGGGCTTGTTTGTGCAGAGCGCCAGACGATGGCCGGCCGCTTCCAGCGCGTCGAGCGCCGCCACCGCGCCCGGATAGGGATGGGTCAGGTCGTGCGCGGTCTCGTAATCGGCAATGAAGGCCTCGGTCAGGCGCGGCAGGTCGGCCTCCGGCAGGCCGCGCGCGGCGGCCATCCGGGCCACGAAGACGGGGGCCCCGGCGCCGATGAAGGAAACCGTCTCCGCCCGGCTCAGCGGCGCCTTTCCCTCGGCGGCGAGCAGCCGGTTGGCGACGCCGCGGATGTCGGGGGCGCTGTCGATCAGCGTGCCGTCGAGGTCGAAGGCAATGCGGGCCATGCAAGCTCCGGGGGAGGCGGGCCGCGCCCGGCGGGCGGGCGCGGCGGCAGGGGGATGGGGCGCCGCCAGGCGGCGGCGCCGGTTCGACGCGCCGGTCAGGCGGCCTTGAGCACCGGGATGATCTGCTTCTTGCGGCTCATCACCCCGGGCAGGACCACGTTGTCGCCGCTGACCGAGACGCCGAAGCTGGCCTCGGCGATGGCCTTCACCCGGTCGTTGGGGACCAGCAGGGTGGCCTCCTCGTTGAGGATGTCGACCACGAAGAGCAGCACCTCGTCGGCGCCGTCCTCCTGGGCCACGCCGGGCATCGCCGCCATCAGCGCGTCCTTGCGGTCGAGCACCTGGCCCGGCGCGGTGGTCTCCAGCACGGACACCCGCAGCTTGGTGCCCTCGACCGCGTATTCCTTGGAATCCATGCGCAGCAGCTCGGACTCGGAGAAGGCCGAGACGTCGGACTTGGCGGCGAACATCTCCGCCGCGTAGGCGTGGATGTCGATGCCCAGATCCTCGGCCATGGAATGCGCGATCGCCTTGTCTTCCTTGGTGGTGGTGGGCGAGCGGAATTCCAGCGTGTCGGACAGGATGCAGGTCAGGATGGCGCCCTTGATCGCCTCGGGCGCCTGGGCGAGGTCGTCGCCGATCATCTTGCGCAGGATCGTGGCGGTGCAGGCCAGCGGCTCGATGCGGATCTCGATCGGGCCCTTGGTCTCGAGCCCGCCGACCAGCTTGTGATGGTCGATGATGGCGCGGATGTCGGCCTTGTTGATGTCGGCCGGCAGTTCGGCGGGGTTGTTGGTGTCGACGATCACCACCGCCTGGCCCTCTGCCACCTCCGAGATGATCTCGGGCTTGTCGAGCTTCCAGCGCTCGAGCATGAAGGCCGCTTCGGTGTTGGGCTCGCCCAGCAGGACCGGCTTGGCGTCCTCGCCGCGGACCTGGCTGAGATACCACGCCCAGATGATCGGGCTGCCGGTGGAATCGGTGTCGGGCGACTTGTGGCCGAAAACCTGGATGGTCATGCAATGTCCTCTGGTGGAAGCGGATTCGCGCGCGTGTATAGGCGCGCCGCGGCGCCTTGTCACCCGAGGCCCTGGTCGCATGTCGCCTCGGCCGGGCTCAGCCGTAATCGCGCTCCCCGAAGATCGCCGAGCCGACCCGGACATGGGTGGCGCCGAGCGCGATGGCCTGCTCGAAATCCGCCGACATGCCCATTGACAGGCCGTCGAGCCCGTTGCGCGCGGCCAGCTTGGCCAGCAGCGCGAAATGCAGCGACGGCGTCTCCTCGACCGGCGGGATGCACATCAGCCCGCGCACCGGCAGCCCGAGGCCGCGGCATTCGGCCACGAAGGCGTCGGTCTCGGCGGGCAGGATGCCCGCCTTCTGCGGCTCCTCGCCGGTGTTCACCTGGACAAAGAGGTCGGGGCAGCGCCCGACCTCGTCGGCGAGCCGGGCCAGCGCGGTGGCGAGCTTCGGACGGTCGAGCGAATGGATGGCGTCGAAGAGCTCCACGGCGCGGCGCGCCTTGTTGGACTGCAGCGGCCCGATCAGGTGCACCGCGACGTCGGGGTAGCGGTCGCGGAAGCCCGGCCACTTGCCCTCGGCCTCCTGCACCTTGTTCTCCCCGAACAGCCGGTGCCCGGCGTCGAGCACCGCCTCCACCCGCGCGTCGGGCTGCACCTTGGAGACCGCCACGAGGGCGATGTCGGCCGGATCGCGGCCGGCCTCGCGGGCGGCCGTGGCGATGCGGTCGCGGATGTCCTTCAATCCCATATGTCGTCTTCCCAGGCTTCGAAGAAGGGGCCGAGCTCGGCCTCGTAGCGGCGCCAGCCGCCGACCGACCCGGCATGGATCGGGCGCCGCGCCTGCGCCACGCTGAGCGTGCGCACCGGCCCGTTCCCGGCGGCGGCGGGGTCGGCGCATTCCGGCGTCCAGTCCTGCCCGGCCGCCGCGATCAGCGCCCGTGCGCCGTCCTCGGGGCGCTGCACCAGATCCTCGTAGCGGTATTCCGTCAGCCGGTCGCCCAGCCGGTCGCGCCAGAATGCGATGCTGTCGCGGTAAGCGCGGATGGCATGGGCGATGTCGGCCAGATCGTTGCCGTAGCGGTGGGTGCCGGTGCGGAAATGGTTCTTGTAGATCGACACCGCGACGTCGCGCGGGTCGCGGTGGATGGCGACGAAGCGGGCCTGCGGCAGGGCGCGGGCGAGAAAGCCGTAGACCAGGTGCGACTGGATCGACTTGTCGGTGACGGCGCCGCGGGTGGCGCCGGTGTCGCGGCGCAGCCCGGTGCGGTAGGCGGCGGCAAGTTCGGCCAGCCGGGCCTCGGGAACGCGGGCCAGCGGGGTCATCTGGCCCTCGTGGACGAAGCCCTGCCAGACCAGCCGCAGGGCATGCGCCAGCTCGCCGCCGGCGCGGATCCCGGGGTGGCGGGCGATCACCCGCTCGGCCAGCGTGGTGCCCGAGCGCGGCAGTCCGGTGACGAAGACCGGCCAGGGCGCGGCGTCCGCGGCGATCGGAGTCAGGTCGGCGCCGTCCTGGGCCAGCCGGATGGCGCGGTCCTCGGCCAGCCGGGCGGCGCGGTCGTAGGGCGCGAGCTTGCGCTGCAGGCGGTTGGCGCGGTGCAGGTGGTCGAAGACCTCGCCATACGCGCCCAGATCCTCCAGCGCCTTGGCCATGGCGAAATGCCCGTTGAGGCGGGACTCCGCCCCCGGGTCGCGGTGGTTCAGCAGCTTGCGCAGCCGGTCGAGCAGCGGCTCGTCCGGTCCCACCTTCAGGGTCGCGAAAAGGGTGCGGTAGAGCACGCCCTCGCGCGGGTGGCGCTCGATCAGCCGGCGCAGCAGCGCCTCGGCCTCGGCGAAGCGGCCGATCTGCTGCAAAAAGATCGCCTTGTCGGTCTCGGCGTGCAGCCGCGGCTTGCTGGCGGCGATGCGGCGGTCGTGCAGCTTCAGCGCCCGGTCCTCGGCGCCGATGGCGGCGAAGGCGGCGATGCCGGCCTCGATCAGCTGCGCGTCGCCGGGGCGGGCCGCCAGCGCCCGGTCGAGATGCGCGGCCCGGGCGGCGAGATCGCCGGCATCGTGGGCCAGCTGCGACAGCTGCGCGTGCAGCTCGGGCGCGTCGGGGGCATGGGTCAAAAGCGCGGTCAGCGCCTCGCGCGCCGCCTCTGCCCGGCCGGCGCGGGCCAGCGCGATGGCGCGGGCATAGCGGTCTTGCAGCTGGGCGGGGCGGGGGGACATGGCGCGGCGCTCTCCTTCCGTCCCGGGTGTAGGAGCGGACGGCGCAAAAGAAAAGAGCGGGCGCAGGGCCCGCTCTTTCCCGAAAGTCCGATCTCTTGGGAGATCAGAAGTCCATCCGGAGACCCAGCGAGTAGGTGTCGGAGTCGGTGGTGCCAGCGGCACGCTCTGCTTCGCTCCAGCCGTAGCCGGCCTGGGCGCGGAGACCGCCGCCGAGGTCGTAGGACGCTGCGAGGCCCCAGCCCTTGTTGGTGTCGCCGTCGATGCCGGCATAGTCGTCGAACTCGCCGTAGTTCACGCCGACTGCCAGGGCGTTCATCTCGTAGCCAACGCCAAGACCCCAGTGGGTGGTGTCCTCGAGGCCGCCTGCATCCCAGTCGAAGGTCGAGTAGGTGGCGCCGACCGACAGGCCGCTGGCGAAGCCGGCGGTGGCTGCAACGGAGGTCAGGTTGCCGTAGTCGTCCTGGGTCTGGTAGCCGAGGCCGGTGTTGATCGACACGCCCGAGTACTCAGCGGCGTAGGACACGCCCACACCGTAGATGGTGTCGGAGTCGTTGGATTCGTCGACCAGCGGGGTTGCCGGATCGTCGCTGATGTCGCTGCCGTTGTTCTCCTGCTCGGCCGACAGCGAGAAGGTGAAGGCGGAGTAGGTGTAGTCGAAGCGGGCGACCTGACCGTCGGAGTTGGTCGACTGCGCGCCGAAGGTGCGGTTGCCGTCGAAGAACTCGTTGCCTGCGTCGAAGCCGAGGTGCTCGGTCTCGTCGTCGGCGAGCGAGCCGCCGGCCAGGTTCATTTCCGGAACGCGGGCGTCGATCGCGCCGTCGGTGTCGCCCATGGTCAGGGTGGCGCCGGCGAAGGAGACGAAGATCGATTCACCGCTCTGGAAGGCCGGGTTCTCGGAGAGGGCGCCGTCGCCGCCTTCGTCGAGGTCGATGTTCGCACCGAACGACAGGCCGTTGTCCGACTCGCCGGTCATGGTGAAGGTGACGTCGATGTCGGTGAAGAACTGAGCGTCGTCGTTACCGTTGTCGAAGATACCCATCTCGGCCCAACCGGTGATCGCGACCCCGAGGTCCTGAGCGGAGGCGACGCCCGCCGTTGCAACCAGCGTGGTGGATGCAAGAAGAAGCTTTTTCATGTGTTCCCTCATGTGTCTTTAAGGCACGTACCAATCCGGAAGCCCGGCCTTGATGGAAGTGTCTATGCGCCTTCGCGGCCCGCCCATGCAACCCGAGGCCGGGAGGGGCCGGGAACAAGCTTTCCTTTGATGCACAATTGCCACAAGCCCGGCGCGGGCCTGCCCCGAGCGGCCGCTCCGGCGCCGCTTGCCCGGGCCGCGCCTGGCTTGTAAGGAAGACCGGCGCAGCCGGCGAAATCAGGGCGGGAGCAGGGACGATGACGGCAAAAGGGTGGCGGACCGCACTCGGTCTGGTGGCGATGACGGCAACGCTCGCGGCCTGTTCGCCGCGCCAGGAGCCGGTCGAGACCCGGTCGGCCCGGGAGATCGCCGACCAGGAGATCTACGGCGCCCAGGGGGCGCCGGAATCGACCATCTGGGACATCTTCCTGCGCCGCGGCGACGCCTCCGAGATCGGCGCGGTGAACCGCTATATCTGGAACGCCGCGCTCGAGACGCTGAGCTTCCTGCCGGTGGAATCGGTCGATCCCTTCACCGGGGTGATCACCACCGGCTACGGCGTGCCGCCGGGCGGCGGCCAGCCCTACCGCGCCACCGTCTACGTCACCGACCCGGCGCTCGATGCGCGCGCCCTCAACGTCGCGGTGATGACGCGGCAGGGCCCGGCCAGCGCCGCCACCGTGCGCGCCGTCGAGGATGCCATCCTGACCCGCGCCCGGCAGCTGCGCCAGGCCGACGCGCGGTTCTGAGCCGGGCCTGACCTGACCGGTCCGGCCGACGGCCCGGCGCGCCGTCAGACCAGCGGCGGGCGCGGCGCCCGGGCCGCCAGATCCGCCACCCAGTCGAGCTGCTGCGGCAGCGCCACCCGGCGCAGGTCGTAGCGCTCCACCACGCGGGCGCGCGCCGCGGCGCCCAGCCGGGCACGGGTCGGGGCATCGTCGAGCAGGGCGCAGAGCCGCTCCACCAGCGCCGTCTTGTCGAAGAAATCCACCAGCCACCCGGTGGCGTCGTGCTCGATCGCCTCGCGCACCGGCGCGGTGTCGGAGGCGAGGATGGCGCATTCCGCGCTCATCGCCTCGAGCAGCGACCAGGACAGCACGAAGGGATAGGTCAGGTAGACGTGGACCCGGCTGACCTGCAGCACCGACAGGAAGCGGCGATACGGCACCCGGCCGAGGTAATGCACGCGCTGCCAGTCCGCCTCGTCGATGCGGTCGCGCACCTCGTCGATGAAGATCTGTTTCCAGGTCTGGCCCTTGGGAGCCGGGGCGCCGTAGCTGACCTCGTCGCCGCCGATCATCACGATCTGGGCCTCGGGGCGGCGGGCCAGGATCTCGGGCAGGGCGCGCATGAAGCGGTGATAGCCGCGATAGGGTTCGAGATTGCGGTTGATGAAGGTCACGACCTCGTCGTCGCGGGTCAGCACGCGGCCGCCCTCGAGATCGAGCCGGGCGGCGGGATCGGGGCGCACGTTCTCGGTGTCGATGCCGTCATGCAGCACCGTGATGCGGTCCTGCCAGACCTCGGGAAAGGTGCCGGCCTGGAACCGCGTCGGGCTGATCCCGGCATCCATGACCTCCTGGTGGAGCCGGTTGTTGAGGTTCTTCATGCGCAGCCGCAGCGGGTCGGTGACCTTCTGGCGGCTGGGGAATTCCGGGTCGAAGGCGGTGAATTCCGGCGCCGCGAGGTGATAGAGTTCGCAATAGAGACCCATGCGCGCCTCGGGCCAGACATCCTTGAGAAACAGGCTTTCGCCCCAGCCGTGATGGGCCAGGATGACGTCGGGCGAGAACCCCTTGTCGCGCAGCTCGGTCGCGGCCTGCCAGCAGGCCGTGCCGCGCAGCAGCTTGGTCTCGAAATCCACCAGCCAGGGGTGCAGGTTGGGGGTCGAGCGGCCGTTGATGACGTAGGGCGCGATCGCCACGCCGTTCCAGCGCCCGGCCTCCTTGACCCGCGGCGTCAGGGCCAGAACCCGGTGCCCGGCCGCCGCCAGCGCCGGCGCGAGGTGCTTGTACTGGCCGGGAAAGTTCTGATGGATCACCAGGATGTTCATGCCGGTTTCGCCCGCTGCCGTCGCCCGTCAGACGGTTGTCGCACAGGGAATCGCGTCTGGGAACGGCAAACCCGGCGGGCGCGCCGCGGCGCCGGCGGGCTGGCGACTGGACGCCGCGCCCGGCGCGGCCTATCACGCGCCCCAGCCCCGAGACGACCAGAGGAACGGACGATGTCCCGCTACGCGCCCGCCGAGATCGAGCCGAAATGGCAGAACGCCTGGGAAAAGGCCGGGACCTTCCGCGCCACCCGGGACCAGGACCGGCCGAAATACTACGTGCTCGAGATGTTCCCCTATCCGTCGGGGCGCATCCATATCGGCCATGTGCGCAACTACACGATGGGCGACGTGGTGGCCCGCTACAAGCGCGCCACCGGGCACAACGTGCTGCACCCGATGGGATTTGACGCCTTCGGCATGCCGGCCGAGAACGCCGCCATGGCCTCGGGCGGGCACCCCAAGACCTGGACCTACGACAACATCGACACCATGGTCGCGCAGATGAAGCCGCTGGGCTTCTCGCTCGACTGGGAGCGGATGTTCGCGACCTGCGATCCGGAATATTACGGCCAGCAGCAGGCGCTGTTTCTCGACTTCCTCGAAAAGGGCCTGGTCTACCGCAAGAACGCGGTGGTGAACTGGGACCCGGTCGACATGACCGTGCTGGCCAACGAGCAGGTCGAGAACGGCCGCGGCTGGCGCTCCGGCGCGCTGGTCGAGCGGCGCGAGCTGACGCAGTGGTTCTTCCGCATCTCGGACTATTCCGCCGATCTGCTGGACGCGCTCGATGGCCTCGACGACTGGCCGGCCAAGGTCAAGCTGATGCAGGCCAACTGGATCGGCCGCTCGCGCGGGCTGCAATTTGCCTTCTCGACCATCGACGCGCCCGAGGGCTTCGACTGTGTCGAGGTCTACACCACCCGTCCCGACACGCTGATGGGCGCGAGCTTCGTCGGCATCTCGCCCGACCACCCGCTGGCCCGGCATCTCGAGAAGGACAGCGCCGAGGTGGCCGAGTTCTGCGCCGAATGCCGCCGCATGGGCACCTCGGAAGAGGAGCTCGAGAAGGCCGAGAAGCGCGGGCTCGACACCGGTCTCCGGGTCCGCCACCCGTTCGACACGAGCTGGGGGCTGCCGGTCTACATCGCCAACTTCATCCTGATGGATTACGGCACCGGGGCGATCTTCGGCTGCCCGGCGCATGACCAGCGCGACCTCGATTTCGCCCGGAAATACGAGCTGCCGGTACGCTCGGTCTTCGGCCCGGCGATGGGCGAGGAGGGCACCTTCATCCCGCCCGAGGAGGGCGGCCCGGCCTACGTGCCCTCGAAGCCCGCCATCGTGCGCTACATCCGCGGCTTCGCCGGCGAGGAGGCGATGTCGGGCGAGACCGCGGTCGAGGCGGCGATCGCCTTCTGCGAGGAGAACGGCATCGGCCAGGGCGTGACCAAGTACCGCCTGCGCGACTGGGGCCTGTCGCGGCAGCGCTACTGGGGCTGCCCGATCCCGGTGGTGCATTGCGAGGCCTGCGGCGTGGTGCCGGAGAAGAAGGAGAACCTGCCGGTCACGCTGCCCGACGACGTCTCCTTCGATCAGCCCGGCAACCCGCTCGACCGGCACCCGACCTGGCGCGACGTCTCCTGCCCGTCCTGCGGCGCCCCGGCGCGGCGCGAGACCGACACGATGGACACCTTCGTCGATTCGTCGTGGTATTTCGCGCGCTTCACCGCGCCGCGCGTCGGCACGCCCACCGACCCGGCCGAGGCCGAGTACTGGATGAATGTGGACCAGTATATCGGCGGCATCGAGCACGCCATCCTGCACCTGCTCTATGCCCGGTTCTTCGCGCGGGCGATGCACGAGACCGGGCACCTGCCCGCAAGCGCGCGCGAGCCCTTCGACGCGCTGTTCACCCAAGGCATGGTGACGCACGCGATCTACCAGACCCGCGACGGCGACGGCCGCCCGGTCTACCACTTCCCCGAGGAGGTCGAGCTGCGCGACGGCCGCGCCTTCCTGCAAGACGGCCGCGAGGCCGAGATCGTGCCCTCGGCCAAGATGTCGAAGTCGAAGAAGAACGTCGTCGACCCGGTGGCGATCATCGAGCAATACGGCGCCGACACGGCGCGCTGGTTCGTGCTGTCGGACAGCCCGCCGGAGCGCGACGTGGAATGGACCGCCTCGGGCGCCGAGGCGGCGCACAAGCACCTCGCCCGGGTCTGGCGCATCGCCGCCGAGGCCGCCGCCTCGGAGGCCGGGGCGCAGGACGGCGACGCCGATCTGCTGCGCGAGATGCACCGCGCCATCCACGAGGTCACGACCGGCATCGACAGCTTCGGCTTCAACGCCGCCATCGCCCGGCTCTACGCCTTCACCAACGCGCTGTCGAAGGCCCAGGCCGGCGGCGCGGCGAAGCGCCAGGCGGCGCGCAGCCTGGCCATCCTGATGGCGCCGATGACGCCGCACCTGGCCGAGGAGATGTGGGCCATGCTGGGCGGCGAGGGGCTGGTCGCCGAGGCCGCCTGGCCGGTCGCCGACGAGGCCATGCTGGTCGATGACACGGTGACCCTGCCGATCCAGATCAACGGCAAGCGCCGGGCCGAGATCGTGGTGCCGAAGGAGATGCCCAAGGACGAGGTTGAAAAGCTCGCGCTGGGGCATCACGCTGTGCTCAAGGCGCTGGACGGCGCCGCGCCGAAGAAGGTGATCGTGGTGCCCGGACGGATCGTCAATGTCGTCATGTGACCGCCGCCGGGCGCTGGCCGCGCTGGCCGGCGCGGCGCTGGCCGCCGGGCTCGCGGGCTGCGGCTTCGCGCCGGCCTACGGCCCCGGCGGCGGCGCCGGGGCGCTGCTCGGCCGGGTCGCGCCGGACCAGCCCGAGGGCCGCCCCGGCTACCTGCTGGTGCGCCGGCTCGAGGAGCGGCTGGGCCGCGCCACCGCGCCGGCCTACCGGCTGGCCTACGAGATCGATCTCGGCCAGAGCGATCTCGGCACCACCTCGACCGGCACCACCACGCGGTTCCGCCGCATCGGCTCGGTCAGCTACCGGCTGATCGACGCGGCGAGCGGGGCGGAGCTTCTCTCCGACCGGGTCGAGAGCTTCACCGGCTATTCCGCCACCGGGTCGAGCGTCGCCACGCTGGCGGCCGAGCGCGACGCGCTGGAGCGGCTGATGACCATCCTCGCCGACCGCATCGTCGATCACCTCGTGGTGGCGGCCGCCGACCTGCCATGAAGCTTTCGCCCCGCGACGCGCCGGCCTATTTCCGCAAGCCCGATCCCGACAGGGCCGGTCTGCTGATCTTCGGCGAGGACGCGATGCGGGTGGCGCTGCGTCGCCAGGAGGCGGTGGCGGCGCTGATCGGCCCCGAGGGCGAGGCCGAGATGCGGCTGACCCGCCTGCCGGCCGCCGAGCTGCGCCGCGACCGCGCGGCGCTCAGCGACGCGGTCAAGGCGCAGGGCTTCTTCCCGGGGCCGCGCGTGGCCTTCGTCGAGGACGCCAATGACAGCGTCGCCGAGCCGGTGCTGGCGGCGCTCGCGGAATGGCGCCCGGGCGACGCGGTGATCGTGGTCACCGCCGGCAGCCTGAAGGCCACCTCGAAGCTGCGCAAGGGCTTCGAGGCCGATCCCCGGAGCTATGCCGCGGCGATCTACAACGACCCGCCGAGCCGCGCCGAGATCGAGGCCGACCTTGCCCGGGCCGGGCTCGAGGCGGTCGACAAGGCGGCCTCGGAGGCGCTCTTCGCGCTGGCCCGCCAGCTCGATCCGGGGGATTTCCGCCAGACCGTCGAGAAGCTCGCGCTCTACAAGATCGGCGATGCCACGCCGCTCGGCGCCGATGAGGTGGCGCTTCTGGCGCCGGCCTCGACCGAGGCGGCGCTCGACGACGTGCTGCACGTGGTGGCCGAGGGCCGCAGCGCCGAAATCGGGCCGCTGATGCAGCGCCTCGCGGCGCAGGGCACCAACGCGGTCACCCTGACCATTGCCGCGCTGCGCCATTTCCGCATCCTGCACGCCGCCGCAGCGCATCCCGGCGGCGCCGCGCAGGGCATCGCCCGGGCCCGGCCGCCGGTCTTCGGGCCGCGCCGCGACCGCATGGCGCGCCAGGCCCAGGGCTGGGGCGTGGCGCGGCTCGACCAGGCGTTGCGCATCCTCACCGAGACCGACCTGGCGCTGCGCTCGGCCGGGCAGCGGGCGCCGGCCATGGCGCTGGTGGAACGGGCGCTCATTCGGCTGGCAATGCTGGGCCGGCGCTAGGCCGGGGCGCGAAGAGGGAGAACGTGATGACGCTGACCTTGCTGGGAACCGCCAAGAGCCGGGCCTTCCGGCCGCTCTGGCTGCTCGAGGAGCTTGGGCTGGAGTTCCGCCACCAGCCGGCGCCGCCCCGGAGTGCCGAGGTGCGCGCCGCCAACCCCACGGGCAAGGTGCCGGTGCTGCTCGACGGCGATCTCGCGGTGCGCGATTCGACCGCCATCCTGCATTACCTGGCCGACCGGCACGGCGGCCTCACCCATCCTGCGGGCAGCCCCGCGCGGGCGCGCCAGGATGCCTGGACCTTCCGCATCCTCGACGAGCTCGACGCGGTTCTGTGGACCGCGGCGCGGCACAGCTTCATCCTGCCCGAGGCCGAGCGGGTGGCGGCGATCAAGCCGGCGCTGAAGGCGGAATTCGCCCGCAACCTGGCGCGCATCAGCGCCGAGATCGAGGGCCCCTTCCTGATGGGCGAGACCATGACCCTGCCCGACATCCTGCTGGTCCATTGCGGCGGCTGGGCCAAGATCGCCCGCTTCGACGCGGCGCCCGAGGCGTTCCGCGCCTATGCAAGGGAGCTGCGCGCCCGCCCGGCCTACCAGCGCGCCGCGGCGCGGGACTGATCCGGCGGACGCGCGGGCCTTGCGGCCCGCGCGGCAGGTCCTGTCGCCCGGGCGCCTGCGGCCCCCGGGCTCCGGCGGGCGCGGGGCGTCACGGGCGGTTCAGATCGGCGGCGTGGCGCCCGGCCCAGAGCCCGGTGGCGAGGCAGGCGGTCAGCAGGTAGCCGCCGGTCGGCGCCTCCCAGTCGAGCATTTCGCCGGCCGCGAAGGTGCCGGGCCGGGCGCGGAGCTGCAGATCGGGGCCGAGCGCCGCCCGCCGCAGCCCGCCGGCGGTGGAGATCGCCTCGTCGAGCGGGCGCAGCCCGCCATGCGGCACCGGCAGCGCCTTCACCAGCGCCGCGAGGCCCGCGGGGTCGGCGGGCAGCGGGCGGGCGCATTCCAGGACCAGCGCCCGCGCCGCCGCATCGAGCCCCAGCCCTTTGCGCAGCCGGTTGCCGGCGCTGTCGCCGCCGCGCCCGGCCGCCAGCCTGCGGGCGATCACTGCGGCGCTGCGGTCCGGCAGCAGGTCGATCTCGAGCCCGGCGCCGCGGCGCAGGGCCGGGCCCAGCGGGTAGAGCCCGCCGCCCTCCAGCCCGCCTTCCGCGATCACCGCCTCGCCGCGAGTCTCCAGCTCGCCGGCGCGGAAGACCGCGTTCTTGATCGGGGCGCCGAAATGCGGCGCCATATGCCCCGACCAGGCGCAGACGAGCCCGGCATTGGCAGCGGCGAAGGGCGCCAGGTCCAGCCCCTCCGCCGCCAGCGTCGCCGCCCAGGCGCCGTCCGAGCCGAGCCGCGCCCAGCTCGCCCCGCCGAGCGCCAGCACGGTGACCCGGGGCGCGAGATGCGCCGCGCCCTCCGGGGTCTCGAAGCGGCAGGCCGCGCCCTCCCAGCCGGTCCAGCGCCAGCGCGTCCGCACCTGCATGCCGGCCGCGCCCAGCCGTGCCAGCCAGGCGCGCAGCAGCGGCGAGGCCTTCATGGCGCGCGGAAAGACCCGCCCCGAGGAGCCGGTGAAGACCGGCTGGCCCAGCGCCTCGGCCCAGGCGGTGACGGCCGCGGGCGGCAGGGCGCGGATCATCGGCGCGAGCCAGGGCGCGGCGTCGCCATAGGCGGCGAGGCAGGTCGCGACATCCTCGTCCTTGGTCAGGTTCAGCCCCGACTTGCCGGCCATCAGGAACTTGCGGGCGAGGCTGGGCTTGTGCTCGGCCAGCACTACCTGCCGTCCGGCGGCGCTCAGCGTCTCGGCGGCCATCAGCCCGGCCGGGCCGCCGCCGATCACCAGGGCGTCGCAGGGCTCGGCCCCGGGCGCGGGGGAATCGGGTCCGGTCATCGCGCCGGTCTGGCCCGGACCGGGCGGCAAGGCAAGGGGCGGCAAGGCAAGGGGTGGCGCGGATGGCGGAGGACGAGATGCCGGTCTGCCCGCTCTGCGGCCGGCCGATCCCGCCGGGGGCGAAGCAGAGCTGGCATCACTTGGTGCCGAAGCTGAAGGGCGGCAAGGCGGGGCCGGTGGTCCTGCTGCACCAGATCTGCCACAACGAGATCCACACCACCTTCACCGAGGCCGAACTGGCCCGCGACTTCGCCAGCATCGCCGCTTTGCGGGCGCATCCGCGGATGGCGCGCTTCCTGGCCTGGGTGGCGAAGCGGCCGCCGGACTTCCACAAGCGCAGCGCCGGCGGGCGCCGCAAGCGCCGCTAGGCGCGCAAGCCCGCCACGGCCCGGGCCAGCCGGTCCCAGCCATGGCCGGGCGGCAGGCCAAGGCGCAGCCACTCGGCGCGGTAGGGAAAGGCGCGGGTCCAGATGCGCGCCCGGGCCAGCGCCGCCTGCGCCGCGGCGGCGCCGCCCGGCACCGCATAGCTGCGAAAGAGCGGCGTGCCGCCGACCGGGGCCCAGCCCGCGGCCCCGGCCAGCGCGTCGAGCCGCGCCGCGTCGCGCGCCAGCCGGGCGCGGGTGGCGGCCTGCCAGGCGGCATCGCCGAGCGCCGCGCGCCCGGCCACGATCGCCGCGCCGCAGACCGGCCAGGGCCCGGCGGCCTCGGCCAGGCGCCGGGCGAGGTCGGGTGCCGCCAGCGCGAAGCCCAGGCGCAGCCCGGCCAGGCCGTAGAACTTCCCGAAGGAGCGCAGGATCAGCGCGTTGGGCGGCGGCGCGGGGGCCAGCGACAGGTCGGGTTCGGGGTCGGCGAAGCTTTCGTCGACCACCAGGAGCCCGACCTCGCGGGCCAGGGCGGAGAGCGCCAGTGGCGTGCTGCGGCGGCCGTCGGGGTTGTTCGGGTTGACGATCACCGCGACGCCCGCGCCGGCAAGCGCCTCCGGCCGGGCCACCTCCTCCACCGCGCGCCCGGCGGCGCGGAAGGATGCGGCGTGTTCGTTGTAGGTCGGCGCGAGGATGCGCACCGGCCCGTCCGGGGCGATTCGCGGCAGCAGCTGGATCGCCGCCTGCGCGCCCGCCATCGGCACCGCCGCGAGCGGCGTGGCATAGGCAAGCCGCGCGGCCTCGGCCAGCGCCGCCATCTCGCTGCGCGTCGGCAGCGCGGTCCAGGCCTCGGGCGGCAGCGGCGGCAGCGGGTAGGGCTCTGGGTTGATGCCGGTGGACAGGTCGAGCCAGTCGGCCCGGGCGCCGCCATGGGCGGCCATCGCCGCGTCGAGATTGCCGCCGTGATCGCGCATCTGCCGCCTCCTTCGCGGCGGAGGAAGCACTTCCCGGGCGCCGGGGCAAGCCCCGGCGGCGCCGTGGGCCCGGGAGTCAGGCCAGGGCGAGCGCCGCCAGCGCCAGGCCCAGCGCCAGCAGCGCGCGGCGGTAGAGTACCAGCCCGGAGTTGAGCTCGGCGGGCCCGGGATCGCGGCCCTCGGGATGGAGCCAGGGCTCGCGGGCCACGCCCTCGGGATAGATGCGCGGCCCGGAGAGGCGGCAGCCCAGCGCCCCGGCCATCGCCGCCTCGGGCCAGCCGGCATTGGGCGAGCGATGGGCGCGGGCATCGCGCCGCATCACCCGCCAGGCGCGCCGCGGCGCCGGCGCCACCAGCACAAGCGCCAGTCCGGTGAGCCGCGCCGGCAGCCAGTTCGCGAGATCGTCGAGCCGGGCGGCGGCGCGGCCGAAATCGAGGTGCCGGGCGCTGCGGTGGCCGATCATCGAATCGAGCGTGTTGACCGCCTTGTAGCCGGCGATCCCCGGCAGGCCGAAAACCGCCCCCCAGAAAAGCGGCGCCACCACCCCGTCCGAGGCGTTCTCGGCCAGGCTTTCGAGCGCCGCGCGGGAGACCCCGGCGGCGTCGAGCCGGGCCGGGTCGCGGCCGACGATCATCGCCACGGCGCACCGGGCCGCGGCGAGATCGCCGCGCGCCAGCGGGCGCGCCACCGCCGCGACATGGGTGTCGAGCGCGCGCGCCGCGACCAGCGGCCAGGCCAGCGCGCCGGTCAGGACGAGGCCGGGCCAGCCGCCGGGCAGCGCGGCCTGGATCAGCCAGGCCGGCAGGATGGCGGCGGCGAGGGTGAGCGCCACGGCGGCGCGGCCGGCGGCACGGCGGCGCGCGGCGGCGTCGCCCTCGCGGTTCAGGCGCGCATCGAGCGCCGCGATCAGCCGGCCGAGCCAGGTGACCGGGTGGCCGATCCGGGCATAGACCCGGTCCGGCCAGCCGATCGCCGCGTCGATCAGCAGCGCCGCCAGCATGGCGCCGGCGAAGCTCATGCCGCCCCGGTGCGGAAGCGCAGCACGCGGGCGTAGCCGGCGGCGCGGAGCGCCTCGGCCGCGCCGGGCGGCACGTGGCCGGGGGGGAAGACCAGTCCGCCGGCCGAGCCGGTATGGGCCCGGAGCCAGCCCAGCGCCCCGGTCGCGGCGGCGAGGCCGGGCAGCGGATCGTCGGTGGGTCCGCGCCGGCGGCTGGTGCGGCGCGCGCTTTCCGAGGCCAGCGCCGCCAGTGCCGCCAGATCGCCCCGCGCCGCCGCCTCCCGCCACTCCGCGACAAGGTCGGCGATGTCGGGAAAGTCGGTATCGGCGGGATCGGTGCGCTGCGGCGCGCCGCGGAAGCCGCCCACCACCTCCGCCGCGGGGGGGCGGGGCAGGCGGTCCAGGATGCGGGCGCTGCGCGGCGCCCAGAGCAGGGTGTCGGGGGCGGCGTGCATCAGCGGGTCGCTGGCGCCCTCGGCGGCGAGGCAGGCCGCGGCCAGCGCCTCGGGCGTTGCGCGGGCCCCGGCGGCGCGGGCCAGTGCCACCAGCGCCGCGGTCGAGGCCCCGGCGCCGCCGCCGGGGGGCATGTCGGCGGCGAAGGCGTAGCGGCCCGCCGCCGGGCGGCCCAGCGCTGCGAGCAGGCCGCGCGCCTGCGCCTCGGTCAGGATCGCCGGCCCCTCTGTTTCGAGGCCGAAGGCCCCGTCATGGCGGCGCACCGTGACCGCGAGGTCCGGGCAGGGAACGGTGACGAGCGCCAGCGGGCCGCCGGGACCCAGGCGCCCCTGCAGCCATTCGCCGAAATGCCCGCTCACCCGCGCGGCGCGGCTCTCCGCCGCGGCGCTCGCGCCGGGCGCCAATGCCGCGCTCATGCCGGGGCCTCGTTCACCGAGATCACCGAGAGGCCGCCTTCATGGCTGCGGAACCGGCTGACCGAGAGCGGCGCCACCTCGAAGGCCAGCGCCGGGCCGGGCGCGCCGATGGCCAGCGCCAGCGCGGCGCGCACCGTGCCGGCATGAGCCACGAGCACCGCGGCGCCGCCGGCCTCGGCGGCGCGGGCCGCCCAGTCGCGCAGCGCCGGCGCGATGCGGGCGCAGGCGGCGGCGAAGCTCTCGCCGCCGGGCGGCACCCGCGCCGCCAGCTCGGCCCCGGAGAGCGGGCCCAGATCGGGCAGGGCGGCGAAGGGCAGGCCGTCCTCGGCGCCGAAATCCTGTTCCCAGAGCCGCGCATCGCGCGCCGCAGCGGGCGCGCCCAGCGCCGCGGCGGTGGCGGTGCAGCGCCGCGCCGGGCTGCTGGCCCAGAGCCGCACCGGCGCCAGCCGGGCCTTCAGCGGCGCCAGCCGCGCCGGGTCGATGCGCGCCCCGGCATCGGTGCGGCCGCAAAGACGCCCCGGCGGGTCGGTCGGCGCGTGCCGCACGAGGATCAGCTCACCGCTCCTGTCGCCCATGCCGCACCCGGCCATTGCGCCTTCCCCTTTTTCCGGAAACCTGCTTTGTCACGCGCCGATGGCAAAGTCGATCCTGATCACCGGCGGCGCGCGCTCGGGCAAGAGCGCGCTGGCCGAGGCCCGCACGCTGGCATTCGCCGGGCGCGCGCTCTATCTCGCGACCTCGCCGGAGCCCGGCTCCGACGCCGAGATGGCGGCGCGGATCGCCGCCCACCGGGCGCGGCGCGGCACCGCCTGGGAGGCCCGCGCGGTGCCCCTGGCGCTCACCGAGGCGCTGCGCGACAGCGATGCCGCCGGCCTGCCGCGGCTCGTCGATTGCCTGACGCTGTGGCTCTCCAACCTGATGCTGGCCGAGACCGATTGGCGCGCCGCGGTAGACGAGCTCGCCGCGGCGCTGCCCGGCCTTGCCGCCCCGGTGGTGCTGGTGAGCAACGAGGTGGGGGCCGGCATCGTGCCCGAGACGCCGCTCGGCCGCCGCTTCCGCGACGCCGCGGGCGAGGTCAACCAGCAGGTCGCCGCCGCCTGCGACGAGGTCTGGCTGGCGGTGGCCGGCCAGCCGCTGCGCCTGAAGCCCGCCGCCCATCCGTTCCTGCCCGAGGGAGACCCGCAATGACGCCGCTCGACCCGCTCGAGGACCTCGCCGAGATCGCCGCGCTGCTGGCGCGGCTGCCCGGCCCCGATGCCGCCGCCGAGGCCGCCGCCCGCGCCCGCCAAAGCGAGCTCACCAAGCCGCCGGGATCGCTCGGGCGGCTCGAGGATCTGGCGGCCTTCATGGCGGGCTGGCAGGGCCGGGCGCGGCCGCGGATCGCGCAGGCCCAGGCGCTGGTCTTCGCCGGCAATCACGGCATCTGCGCCCAGGGCGTGAACCCGTTCCCGCAGGCGGTGACCGCGCTGATGGTGGAGAATTTCCGCGCCGGCGGGGCGGCGATCAACCAGCTCTGCGGCGTGGCGGGCGCCCGGCTCGAGGTGCATCCGCTGGATCTCGACCGGCCGACCGCGGATTTCACCGCCGGCCCGGCGATGTCGCCCGGAGAGTGCCTGGCGGCGCTCAAGACGGGCGCCGCGGCGGTCGATCCGGAGGCCAACGTGGTGATCCTGGGCGAGATGGGGATCGGCAATTCCACCGTCTCGGCGGCGCTCTGCTGCGCGCTCTTCGGCGGCGCCCCGGCCGATTGGGTCGGACGCGGCACCGGCTCGGACAGCGCCGGCATGGCGCGCAAGGCGCAGGTCATCGCCGCCGGGCTCGCGCGGCACGGCGGGGCCGATCCGCTGGCCACGCTGGCGGCGCTCGGCGGGCGCGAGCAGGCGGCGCTGTGCGGCGCCGTGCTGGCGGCCCGCATGGCGCGCATCCCGGTGATCCTCGACGGCTATATCTGCACCGCCGCGGTGGCGCCGCTCTTCGCCGCCGCGCCCGGCGCGCTCGACCATTGCCTGGTCGGGCATCAGAGCGCCGAGCCCGGCCATCGCCGCCTGCTGGACCGCTTGGGCAAGACCGCGCTGCTCGATCTCGGCATGGCGCTGGGCGAGGGCACCGGCGCGGCGCTGGCGCTTTCCGTGCTGCGCGGCGCGCTGGCCTGCCATGACGGCATGGCGACCTTCGCCGAGGCGGGAATCGGCGCGTGATGCGGCCGCGGCCCGCCGCCCGGCTGGCCGAGCTGCGGCTGGCGCTGATGCTGATGACCCGGCTGCCGGCGGGGCGCCTGGCCGAACCCGTGCCGGGCGCCGCAGAGGCCGGCTGGGCGCTGCCGCTCACCGGGCTGGCGGTGGGCCTGCCGGTCTGGGCGGTGCTCGCCGCCGCTGCCGCCCTGGGCGTGCCGCCGGCCAGCGCCGCGCTCCTTGGCTTCGGCGCGGCGGTGCTGCTGACCGGCGGGCTGCACCACGACGGGCTGGCCGATTTCGCCGACGGCCTGGGGGGCGCGACCCAGGCGCGGCGGCTGGAGATCATGCGCGACAGCCGCATCGGCAGCTACGGCGTGCTGGCGCTGCTGGTCGCCTCGGGGCTGGTCGTGGCCGGGATGGCCGGCGCGCCGCAGCTTTCCGGCCTGCTGCTCGTTGCGCTGGCCAGCCGCTGGCTGATGCTGGCGGCGCTGGTCCTGCTGCCGCCGGCGCGGCCCGACGGGCTGGGGCGGATGGCCGGGGGCGTGGCGCCCCGCGCGCTCTGGCCGGGCGGGGCCGCGACGCTGGCGGTGGCGCTGTGGGCCGGCCCGGCCGCGCTGCCGGTGCTGGCGGTCATGGGCGCCGTCGCGCTCATCCTGGGCGCGCTGGCGCGGCGCCGCCTCGGCGGCCAGACCGGCGACGTGCTGGGCGCGGTGCAGCTTGCGACCGAGGCGGCGGGCTGGACGGCGCTCCTGGCGGTGGCGGGCTGAGGCCCGGGCGGCCTCAGTCGAAGGTGCCGGCGACCCGGCCCAGCAGCATGAAGGCGCGGGCCGAGCGGGTATCGGCGAGCGCGCCGATCTCGGCATCGCTGGCCGCGGGCTCGAACCGCGCCACGCCGCGGTCGAAGAGCCGCAGGAAATGGTGCGCGGCGTCGCGGAAGATCGGGTCGCGCTTCATCCGGGCGGCGATGCGGTCGAGGCTCTCGGCATCGCGCAGCCCGCCAAGGGCGGCGATCTCCCGGCCCCGCACGCCTTGCGCGAAGCGCCGCCAGAGCTCGGGCCGCGCCCGGTCGGGGCGCAGATCGTCCATGTAGATGCCGTCCTCGCTGAGCAGGGTCAGCACGTCCTGTGCCGCCTGCACGAGCTGCGCCGAGGGCCGGTCGCGCAGCGCCCGGCGCAGCGCCGCGAAGCCCTCGCGGTCTTCGGCGGTCTCGGGGAAGCTCAGGGCGCGGATCAGGTCGGCATTGGACAGCGGCGTGCCGCCGGTGCCGGCCGGCGTGCCGAGCGCCAGCGCCGGCTGCTCGGCGGCCGCGGCCGCGGCGCCGTCCTCCGCCGGCGCCGTCTCGCCGGGCTCGGCCGCGGCGCGGCGCGGCGCCGGGGCGGGTGCCGCGGGGGGCGGCGCAGGCGCGGCGGCGCCCTCGAGCCCGGCCAGCGCCGCCTCGAGCCGCCGCTGGGTGGCGGCGATCTCGTCGAGCCGGCGCATCACCGCGCCGCCCTGGGCATCGCCGCGGCCCTTCTGGGCCTCGCTGACATAGGTCTGGCGGAGCGCGTCGACCGCGGCTTCGAGCCGGGCGCTCTCGGCACGCATGATCCGGGTGGCGCGCAGGGAGGTTGCCGCCACCGCGAACAGGGCCGCCGGCAGGAACACCACCATCAGAACCAGCAGGAAGCGGGTCTCGTCGGCCTCGTTGCCGGGGAACAGCAGCAACCAGCCGCCGGCCAGCACCAGCCACAGCCCGGACCCGGCGGCCAGCGCGACCTCGAGCGGCGAGGGCCCGGCGCTTTCGGCGCGGGAGACCAGCCCCAGGGGGGCGGGGCGGGATTCGTCGGACGCAGCCATGCGGGTGCCTCGCGCCAGTCGTGGAGGGTCAGATATAGGCGATCTTGAGAATCTCGTAGGATTTCTCGCCGCCCGGGGTGCGGACCTCGACGCTGTCGCCCTCGTCCTTGCCGATCAGGGCACGGGCGATCGGCGACCTCACGTTCAGCAGGCCCTTCTCGATATTGGCCTCGTGCTCGCCGACGATCTGCCAGGTCTTCTCCTCGTCGGTATCCTCGTCCACCACGGTCACCGTGGCGCCGAACTTGATGGAGCCCGACAGGGACTTGGGATCGATCACCTCGGCGAGGCCGAGAATGCCCTCGATCTCCTTGATCCGGCCCTCGATGAAGCTCTGCTTCTCGCGCGCCGAATGGTATTCCGCGTTCTCGCTGAGGTCGCCGTGCTCGCGGGCCTCGGCGATCGCCCGAATGATCGCCGGCCGCTCCTCGGACTTCAGCGTCTTCAATTCGGATTCGAGCGCGGCATGGCCGGCGCGGGTCATCGGTATCTTGTCCATAGGTCGCCCAACGATTCGGAAGCGGCCGGCGCTGCGGCCGGCCGTGGTGTCAGTGGGTCACCTGACCCGAACGCAGCACGGGATTCAAGGGGCACCGGCCGCTTCCGGCGACGCGCGGCGCGCTGGGCGCGGATTCCGGGGGCTGACCGCCGGGGCGGCGCGCCTCCGGAGAGGGGCCATAGGCCGAGCCTCGGGCAGGGCATGCGGGGACGCCGTGTCACAATTGACCCGCTGCGGCGCAGCGTTTACCCCATGACGCAACTTTATTGCACGGGAGGGGCGGGCAACCGCACCGAGGGAGCGACCATGACCGAAACTGCGCGCGAAGCGATGGAATACGATGTGGTGATCGTCGGCGCCGGCCCGGCCGGGCTGTCGGCGGCGATCCGGCTCAAGCAGCTTGACCCGGAGCTTTCGGTGGTGCTGCTCGAGAAGGGATCCGAGGTCGGCGCCCACATCCTGTCCGGCGCCGTGCTCGATCCCTGCGGGCTCGACGCGCTGATCCCCGACTGGAAGAAAAAGGGCGCGCCGCTCACCGTGCCGGTCAAGGAAGACAATTTCTACCTGATGGGCGAGGCCGGCGCGGTGCGCCTGCCGAACTTCGCCATGCCGCCGCTGATGAACAACCACGGCAATTACATCGTCTCGATGGGCAATGTCTGCCGCTGGATGGCCGAACAGGCCGAGGCGCTGGGTGTCGAGATCTTCCCGGGCATGGCCTGTTCCGAGATCGTCTACGGCGCCGCCGGAGAGGTGAAGGGCGTGGTGGCCGGCGAATTCGGCCGCAACCCCGACGGCACGCCGGGGCCGGGCTACGAGCCGGGCATGGAGCTGCACGGCAAGTACGTCTTCCTCGGCGAGGGCGTGCGCGGCTCGCTGTCGAAGCAGGTGATCGCCCAGTTCGAGCTCGACCGCGACGTCGAGCCGCAGAAATACGGGCTCGGCATGAAGGAGATCTGGGAGATCGACCCGGCCAAGCACCGCGAGGGCACGGTCACCCACACCATGGGCTGGCCGCTGGGCAAGAATGCCGGCGGCGGGTCGTTCATCTACCACCTCGACAACAACCAGGTCTATGTCGGCTTCGTGGTGCACCTGAACTACGAGAACCCGTATCTCTACCCCTACATGGAGTTCCAGCGCTTCAAGCATCACCCGATGGTGGCGGAGCTGCTGGCCGGCGGCAAGCGGGTGGCCTATGGCGCCCGAGCGATCTCCGAGGGTGGCTGGCAGTCGATGCCCAAGATGGTGGCGCCCGGCGTGGCGCTGCTCGGCTGCTCGGTCGGCATGGTCAACGTGCCGCGCATCAAGGGCAACCACAACGCCATGCTGTCGGGCAAGGCGGCGGCCGAGGCGGCGCATGCCGCTCTGCAGGCCGGCCGGGCCTCCGACGAGCTGGCCGATTACGAGACCGAGGTGCGCCAGGGCGCCATCGGCGCCGACCTCAAGAAGGTGCGCAACGTGAAGCCGCTCTGGTCGAAATACGGCCTCACCGCGAGCCTGACGCTGGGCGGGCTCGACATGTGGACCAACACCATGGGCTTTTCGCTGATGGGCACGCTGGGCCACGGCAAGACCGACGCCCAGGCCACCGGCGAGGCGAGCCGCTTCAAGCCGATCGACTATCCCAAGCCCGACGGCAAGCTGAGCTTCGACCGGCTGACCAACGTCTCCTTCGCGATGACCAACCACGAGGAAAGCCAGCCCTCGCATCTTAAGCTGAAGGACCCGGCGGTGCAGGTCGAGGTCGATTACAAGCGCTTCGGCGGGCCGTCGCAGCGCTACTGCCCGGCCGGGGTCTACGAGTTCGTGGAGAGCGAAGCCGGCGGCGATCCGCGCTTCGTCATCAATTTCCAGAACTGCGTGCACTGCAAGACCTGCGACATCAAGGACCCGGCGCAGAACATCGTCTGGACCACGCCGCAGGGCGGCGACGGGCCGAACTATCCCAACATGTGAACCGGCGATCTGACACAAGCGTGAGCGGGGCGGGGCCGATGGGTCCCGCCCCTTGCGTTGCGTGCCTGCGCGCCGGGCGATAGTCTCGCCCCGACACCATGCAAGCCGAGGAGTTGCGGGCAGGATGACAGGCGCGGCGAGGAATTGGACGGCGGGGCTGGTCGTGGCGGCGGTGCTCGCCCTGCCCGGAGCGGGCGCGGCGCAGGGCCTGGCGGGCGAGTATCTGGCCGCTCGCGCGGCCGGCATGGCGGGCGATTTCGCCAATGCGGCGCGCTATTACGACCGCGCGCTGGAGGCCGACCCGGAGCGCGCCGAACTGGCCGAACAGGCGGTCTTCGCGCATCTGGCGCTGGGCCAGTTCGACCGCGCCGCGACGCTCGGGGAGCGCATCCGGGAGGCCGGCGAAAGCAGCCAGATCGCCCAGATGGCCGAGCTGCTGCGCCGGCTCGACAACGAGAATTACGACGCCGCGCTGCGCCAGATCGCCGACGACCAGGGCATCGGCTCGCTGATCGACGGGCTGATCACCGCCTGGGCCGAACTCGGCCGCGGCGACATGTCGGCGGCGCTGGTGGCCTTCGACAAGCTGGCGCAGATGCAGGGCGTGGCGCCGCTGGCGAGCTATCACAAGGCGCTCGCCCTGGCCTCGGTGGGCGATTACGAGGGCGCCGAGGCGATCTTTGCCTCGGGCGCCATGGGCAGCACCCAGCGCTCGCGCCGCGCGGTGATGGCCCGGGCCGAGGTGCTGAGCCAACTCGACCGCGCCGGCGAGGCGGTGACGCTGATCGACGAGGCCTTCACCGCCGGCATCGATCCCGGCCTGCGCGACCTGCGCGCCAAGCTGGCCGACGGCGCGCGGGTGCCGTTCAGCCATGCGCGCAGCGCCAAGGACGGCATGGCGGAGGTGTTCTACACCCTGGCCGGCGCCTTCCAGAACGAGATGAGCACCGATTTCCTGCTGCTCTATGCCCGGTCCGCGGCGCATCTGCGCCCCGATCACACCGACGCGCTGCTGCTGACCGCCGAACTGCTCGGCGATCTCGGCCAGCATGACCTCGCGGTCGAGGCCTATCGCAAGGTGCCGCGCGACGACCCGTCCTATCACGCCGCCGAGCTGGGCCGCGCCCAGGCGCTGCGCCAGAGCGACCGGATGGATGCCGCCATCGAGGTGCTGGAAAGCCTGGCCGACACCCATGGCGACCTGCCCATCGTGATGTCGACGCTGGGCGACCTGATGCGCACCGAGGAGCGCTACCCCGAGGCGGTGGCCGCCTACAGCGCCGCCATCGACAGCTTCGCGGAGCCCGACCGGGCGCAGTGGTTCCTGTTCTACGCCCGCGGCATCAGCCACGAGCGCCAGGACGAATGGGCGAAGGCCGAGGCCGATTTCCGCCAGGCGCTCGAGCTCAACCCGGAACAGCCGCAGATCCTCAACTATCTCGGCTATTCTCTGGTCGAGCAGCAGCAGAAGCTCGACGAGGCGCTCGACATGATCGAGCGCGCGGTCGCGGCGGAGCCGGATTCGGGCTACATCGTCGACAGCCTGGGCTGGGCGCTCTACCGGCTTGGCCGCTACGACGAGGCCGTGGGCCACATGGAGCGCGCGGCCGAGCTGCTGCCGGTGGACCCGGTGGTCAACGACCATCTGGGCGACGTCTACTGGGCCGTGGGCCGGACCCGCGAGGCGGAATTTATGTGGCGCCGGGCGCTGAGCTTTGTCGGAACCGAGAACGTGTCGGAAGATGCCGATCCCGAGCGTATCCGGCGCAAGATCGAGATCGGGCTCGACCGGGTCCTGGCCGAGGAGGGCGCGCCGCCGCTGGACGTCGCCGTCGACGCGCGTGATTGAAGCCTTCGCCCCGGCCAAGGTCAATCTCACGCTGCACGTCACCGGACAGCGGGCGGACGGCTATCACCTGCTCGATTCGCTGGTGGTCTTCGCCGATATCGGCGACCGGTTGCGGGTGCGGCCGGCCGAGCGGCTGTCGCTGCGCCTGACCGGGCCGATGGCCGACGGCGTGCCGGCGGGCCCCGAGAACCTCGTCTGCCGCGCGGCGGAGCTTCTCGACCCGGTGCGCGGCGCCGCGATCGAACTGGAAAAGCATCTGCCGGCGGCGGCCGGGATCGGCGGCGGCTCCTCGGACGCCGCGGCGGCGCTGCGGGCGCTGGCGGAGCTCTGGGGCATGCCGCTGCCGCGGCAGGCGGCGGTTCTGGGCGCCGACGTGCCGATGTGCCTCGACCCCCGGGCGGCGCGGATCTCCGGCGCCGGGGAGGGCGTGGTGCCGGTGCCCGACCTGCCGGACCTGCCGGCGCTGCTGGTCAATCCGCGCGTCGCGGTGCCCACGGCGCAGGCCTTTGCCGGGCTCGGGCGCCGCGACAACCCGCCGATGCCGGCCACCCTGCCGCGCTTTACCGGGGTGCGCGAGGTCGCGGCCTGGCTGGGCGAGCAGCGCAACGACCTGCTGGCGCCGGCGCGGCGCATCGCGCCGCAGATCGACGCCGTGCTGGAGGCGCTGGACGGCGCCCTGCTGGCGCGGATGAGCGGCTCCGGGGCGACCTGTTTCGGCCTCTACCCGACGCTGGAGGCGGCCAGCGCGGCGGGCCACGCGCTGCGCCGCGCGCATCCCGAATGGTGGGTCGCCGAGACCCGGCTGAACGCCCCGGTGCCGGCGCCCGAGCCCGCCGGCTGAACGCCGCGGGGCGGCCGCGGCCGCGGGCCGCGGATCAGCTGACCCGCGCCACCACGTAATCGGCCAGATCGGTCAGCATGGCGCGCAGATCGCCCGCGGGCAGCGGCGCGAGCGCCGCCTTGGCGCGGTCGGCCCAGGCATGGGCGTCGGCGCGGGTCGCGTCGAGCGCGCCGTGCCGCTCGAGCAGCGCCAGCGCCTGGTCGAGATCGCCCGCCTCCTGGCGGCCCTTCTCGATGGTGCGGACCCAGAAGGCGCGTTCCTCGGCATTGGCGGCGGCCACCGCCTTGATCACCGGCAGGGTCAGCTTGCGCTCGCGGAAATCGTCGCCGACATTCTTGCCGGTGGCGCGCGCATCGCCCTGGTAGTCGAGCAGGTCGTCGGCGATCTGGAAGGCGATCCCCAGCGCGTCGCCGTAATCGTGCAGCCCCGCCACCTGCGCGTCCGTGGCCCCGGCGATCACCGCCCCGGCCTCGGTGGCGGCGGCGAACAGCGCCGCGGTCTTGCCGCGCACCACCTGCAGGTAGACGCCTTCGTCGGTGGCGAGGTTGGAGGCGGCGGTGAGCTGCAGGACCTCGCCCTCGGCGATCGTCGCGGAGGCGTTGGCGAGGATGTCGAGCACCCGCAGCGAGCCCGGCTCCACCATCAGCTGGAAGGCGCGGGCGAAGAGGTAATCGCCGACCAGCACGCTCGACTTGTTGTCCCAGAGCAGGTTGGCGGTGGGCCGGCCGCGGCGCTGGCGGCTCTCGTCGACGACGTCGTCGTGCAGCAGCGTCGCGGTGTGGATGAACTCCACCGTGGCGGCGAGGTGGATGTGGTGGGGGCCGCCATAGCCCAGCATCCGCGCCGCCGCGAGGGTCAGCATCGGGCGCAGGCGCTTGCCGCCGGCCTCGACCAGATGCGCGGTGACCTCGGGGATGCGGGGGGCGTGTTCGGAGGCCATGCGCTCGCGGATCAGCGCGTTGACGGCCGCCATGTCGTCGGACAGCGCGGCGGCGAGACGGTCGTGCGGCTTCATGGTCGGATGATCGAGGCTCATATCTGCGTGCTCCCCCGGCAGTCTCGACAGATCCCGGTCCGATGGCTAGACCGGAGGCATGGAAGAGCTCTTGCGCACCACCGACATCACCGTGATCCCGCGCGCGCGCAGCCTGCTCGACGGCGAGGGTATAGACAGCTTCGAACTGGACGTAAACATGAGCGTTCTCGAGGGCTCGATCGGGATTCTGCCGCGCCGCCTGATGGTGCGCAGCGCCGACCTGCCGCGCGCCCGGAGGGTGCTCTGGGAGCACGGCATCGAGCTGTCCTGATGCCCGGCGATCCGCGGCCGGCGGAGCGGCCGGAGCAGTGCTTTGCCGAGGCCGATCTGACCCGCGACGCCTTTCTCGGCGGGCGCCTCGATCTCTGGCAGCCGCGGACCGGCTACCGGGCCGGGATCGACCCGGTGCTGCTGGCCGCCAGCGTGCCGGCGCGGGGCGGACAGGCGGTGCTCGACCTCGGCTGCGGCGGCGGCGTGGCGCTGCTGTGCCTCGCCGCCCGGGTGCCGGGTCTGGACCTCGCCGGGGTCGAACGCCAGCTCGCCTATGCCGATCTCGCCCGCCGCAACGCCGCCGCGAACGGGCTGGCGGCCGAGATCGCCTGCGCCGATCTGGCCGCGCTGCCGCCCGGCCTGCGGGCCCGCGGCTTCGACCATGTGCTTGCCAACCCGCCCTATTTCGACCCCAAAGCCCGCAGCGCCGCGCGCGATCCGGGGCGCGAGGCGGGGCTTGCCGGGGAGACGCCGCTGGCCGATTGGGTGCGGGTGGCGGCGCGGCGCACCCGGCCGGGCGGCAGCGTCACCTTCGTGCAGCGCATCGAGCGCCTGCCCGAGCTGCTGGCCGCCTTCGCCACGGATCTGGGGTCGCTGGCCGTGTTGCCGCTGGCGCCCCGGGGGGGGGGGGGGGGGGGGGGGGGGGGGGGGGGGGGGGGGGGGGGGGGAGGGGGCGAG